>CAYOKX010000017.1:0-27120 GCA_964404655.1 uncultured Sulfurimonas sp.
TTTCAAGTTTTATATAAGTAATATCTGTACTCCAAACCTTATTAGCTTTATCTATTTATGGAGAAGTTCTTTTTTAATAAGAGGATTATTCATAGTTTCCCCTCGTAACATTTTAAGTCTCATAATTTCAAAAGTTACAAAATCATCTTTCTTAAATTCATATGCACCAAATCCATAACCCATAGGTGTTATATCATTTAATGAATAAAAAGCTTTTTTTCCATCTATCCATTTTTTAGAATCTCTACTCATAACCCAAATAATTACATCTTTTTTAAAGCTTTTATCCTCTAACCAATGAACAAATCCTCCATGGTCATGAAAAAACCATGTTTTTCCACTAGATGCAATTACTTGAGAAGCATACTCCAAATCATCTATAACCATTCCACAGTCACTATCTTGATATTTATGAAGTTGCATCGCTAATGGAAGTTGTTCTAAATTGCCTTTTTGAATAACTATCATATTTTGTTTTGAAGCTAGTGATAAAAAAGTTATTACTATTATCACTATAATTATTATTATTATGAAAAATGGTTTAAACTTTTTTAACATCTATCTCTCCTCTAATAGCTCTTTTTTTACAACAGCTACAAATATTCGAGCCTTAGCAATATCGACTTTATCTATCCGAACTATAACATCTTCAAAAAGTACAACATTTTCACTTGAAGTTACTATAAGTCTAGCTCCTTGAATCTCATCAAGTAGATCAGCTTTCACTTCAGGGTCTGTACCACTTATACGGGCTTTAAACTCTTGCCCTATCTTATCACTTGCCCAACGAGCAAATTTTCTATCCATAAACTCTTTCTCTATTGTACTAGCTTCACGCTCTTTTTCACTTATAGTCATACTTAAAGACTCTATGTTTCTAAGAACATAAGAACCCTCCTCTGTATCATTATTGTTGATAGCTTTTAAAAGTCTATGCACAATAAGGTCTGAATATCTACGAATAGGAGATGTAAAATGAGTATAAGCTTCAAATCCTAAACCAAAATGTCCAGAGTTTAAAGGAGCATATCTCGCTTGCATCTGTGAACGGATAATGAGTGTATCTACTTCAGAGACTAAATCCATATCTTTTGCTTGTGTTTGGATCTCTGTTATAGTCTCTTTGATAGTATCTTTAATATCTATATTCATCCCTATACCAGCTAACTCTTGATACAACATCTGGATCTTTGTTTGACTAGGAGATTCGTGGATTCTAAATATACCTCTTTCAAATTTACTAGCAGCCGCCTTATTTGCTAAAAGCATACAATCCTCAACAAGAGAGTGAGAAGGAGTCTCCTCAGCTGTTGAAGTAGCTAAAAGGTTTGACTCAGAATCTATCTGCATAGATAATTCACTAGAGTGAAACTCATATCCTTTAGCTAAACGTTTCTTTTTTAATTTCTCTGTTATAACTCTTAATGCTGTTAAGTCATTAAAGATATTTTTTTCATTAGCATTTTTAGCTTTAAGTTTTCCATCAAAAAATTGGTCGATCTCTTCATAGTTAAATCGTCTTTGAGAGTGAATAATCGCTTCATATACTTTTGACTCAACTACCTCTAAAGAGGTTCTATCTAACTGCATCTCAAACACAAAAGCGAGTCTATCTACATGAGGTTGCAAAGAGCAGAGTGTTTCACTTAGTTGACGTGGTAACATCGGGATAGAACGATGAGGAAGATATATAGAAAAACTTCTATATATCGCTTCATTATCTAATGCACCAAAAGGAGTAACATATTCACTTACATCAGCGATAGCAACATAAAGGGTAAAATTTTCATCATCCCAGCATATCGCATCATCAAAATCTTTAGCTGTTACAGGGTCTATGGTACAAAATGCTAATTTTCGTAAATCTTTTCTATTAGGATGTTTTTTAGCATCAACATCTTTAAAAGATTTAGCTATATCAAGAACCTCTTTTTCAAACTCATCATGTTTATTAAATTGTGCAAGAACTATTAATTCATCTACTTTTGGGTCATCAATATTTCCCAATTTTTGCATAATAGAGTTCTCTTTGTTATCTATCTTAAAAACATCTCCGATACTATATGTTTCTAACTCCTCTTTAGTAAGTTCTGCACCGATAGGAAAATCAGTTTTCAGATCAACTAAAGAGCGATGCCCCTCTTTTTCTATAATGTAAGCAACGCTATAACTCTCAGCACGACCAACTATCTCAGCTATCTTCGCACTAGGAGTTCCCCGTTTACCAAGTAATCTTTTAGCGATAACAAGGTCACCCTCTTTAGCATTTAAAAGGTCACCTTCCCCTATAAAAAGGTCTCGTACTGTTTCGCCTATAACATTAACATAAGCCGTAGCATCTTGAACTAAACCTAAAGTACCCGCACGATATTTTGAGTTAAATTTATAGAGAGTATCTTTTTTTGTGATATATTTTTTTTGAAGGAAGTTATTGATAGTTACTAGCTCATCGCTAGTAATATCTTGCTCACTCAAACCATGAGTGAGTCTTATAAGTAAAGATTTCAAGTTACAATTATCTAGCGTTTTCTAGTGCATTATCGAAACTTTCCATATCAAGGTCAAATTTTTCGATTAATACTTTTGCTTGTTTAATACTCTCATCTGTAATAACACCATTTATAGGAACTGCTACACGAACAACATTTAAAATTGCAGCTGATTTCATAGATTCTGGTTCTGCATTTTTAGGGTCTATACATGAACTGATAACATCAATTAAACCACTTTCAAACTTCCATTGTTTAAAGATTGTAGCACTAACTTCTGGAGTATCCACACCAACAACTTGTCTTTCAGCAGCTTCAACATCTTGAAGTTCAATAAGAGCATCTCTAAACTCTTCCTCTTTTTCATCTGCAATAATTTGTTGAGCAATAAGAACTTTTCCTATCTCAACAAGAAAGGCAGCAGGAGACAATACACCAAGAAGTTTATTTTCTTTTCTTATACACCATGCTGTTATAAGTCCATGCTGTTTTTTTGAAAGTTCTGAAAACATACCATCACTTATACCATAAGGAGCAAGATTTAATTTAAAACTTTTTTTAACGATGCTTGCTAAAGCAAACCCACGAACTGTACCCATACCAAAGAGACCAACAGCTTGAGATATAGCATTAATTTCACGAGAAAAACCATAAAGTGGAGAGTTTGCTGCTTTTAAAATATCAGCAGTTAACAGAGGATCTTTTTCCAATATCTTTACCATATCGTTAAAACTACTATCTGGGTCTTGATATACAGCTTCTATTTTCAAAGCAGATTCCGGGAGTGGTGGGAGTTGTTTTATCTTTTTTAAAATCTCTTCCGTCATAATATTCTCTCTTTAAACTATAAATTTTATTTGACACAATTATAGTATAGAAAAATAGATTTAATACTGAATGTTTACAAAAAACTGATATTATTTTTTTGTAAATTAAAATATAAAGGAACTTACATATGCAAAATGATGCGATGTTAATACAACTAGGATATACACCAAATGAAGCTTTAATAGCTCAAATAACAAAAATTATAGATAATACGACTGAGTATGAAAAAATAGAGAAACATATAATGGATTTACATGACCATTTAAAAGTGGATGATTCATTTGTTGCTATGTCAAATAGTGAAGATTATTTTAAAATAAAAATTGAAGCAAAAAGTCCTGAATTAAATGAAGAAGCTCATGAAGCAGTGAAACGTTTTAGTGAAAAATTTAAAGTGACTATTAAACAGTTAGAAAATAAAAATACTTATTATATTTTAGGGTTTCATCATTAATAGTATGAGTTAAAACAATCTTCTTAATAAAAAGAAGATTGTTTATATATTAATGTAAAAAGTGACGAACTTCCGAGAAGTATAAACTCATACCAAACTCATTAGCAGCGTCAATAATCTCTTCATCTCTTATACTTCCCCCTGGTTCTATAACATTTTTAACACCAGCTTCAGCCGCAGAATCTATGCTATCACGAAATGGAAAGAATGCTTCAGATGCTAAAGCAGAACCTGTTACATCAAGACCCATATCTTTTGCTTTTTTCAAGGCACATTGAGCAGCATCAACACGTGATGTCATACCCATACCAACAGCTACCATTGCAGAGTTCTTCACATAAACTACACAGTTAGATTTTGTAAGAGATGCAACTTTATACGCTATCTCCATATCTTTCATATCTTGTTCACTTGCAGAGTTTTTAGAAACTAATTTAGCATTTTTAACCTCATCAGAACCAACAACATCAGCGTCTTGAAATACAAAACCACCGTCAATATGTTTGAAATCTTTTGTATCATTAGCAAGAACTAACTTATCAGAACCCATCTCAAAAAGTTTAATACGTTTTTTCTTAGCAAAAATCTCTTGAGCCTCTTCTGTAATACGTCCAGCGATAACAACCTCTAAGAAAATCTCATTCATCTTCTCAGCAAGTTCTGCATTAACAGTACCATTCACGGCTACAACACCACCAAATGCTGAAACTGGGTCACATTTAAGTGCTTCTGTATAAGCCTCTAAAAGTGTATCTTTAATAGCGAAACCACAAGGGTTACCATGCTTAGAGATACATACTGCATTATCATCTCCAAAACCCCGTGCAATTTTAACAGCACCATTAAGGTCATTTAAGTTATTAAAACTTGCTTCACCTTTTAATGTTTTGAAATTGTTAGAAAAATGCTTATCAAACTCATATAAAGCACCTTTTTGATGAGGGTTTTCACCATAACGAGTATCCATAACTTTGTTTCCAACTACAAACTGTTTTTCACCAAAACCATCATTAAAACGCTCATTCATATAGTTAGCTATCATAGAATCATAAGCTGCTGTATGCTCATAAGCTTTTACCATATAACCACGACGAAACTCTTTTGTATTTTTTTCATTCTCTATCGCATCTATAACTTCAGCATAATCTTCAACATTTGTCACGATAATAACTGCATCAAAGTTTTTAGCAGCACTTCTAACCATTGCTGGTCCACCGATGTCGATATTTTCTATAATATCATCAAAATCATCAGTTTTTTCAATAGTCTCTTTAAATGGATAAAGATTAACACAAACAAGGTCGATAGACTCAACACCTAACTCTTTAGCTTGGTCTAAATGACTTTGCTTATCACGACGATGTAAAATTCCACCGTGAACATAAGGGTTTAAAGTTTTAACACGCCCCTCAAAACACTCTGGAAATTTTGTAACTTCATCTATTTCAATAGCTTTTATACCAGCTTCAACTAACTTTTTATATGTTCCACCCGTTGAGATGATTTCATAATCATTTTTTACTAATGATTGACAAAATTCAACTATTCCAGCTTTATCACTTACACTTACTAATGCTCTTTTCATTGTTTACCTTTATAATAAAATAATATTTAGATTTTAGCATAATTTGGGATGTTGTTCAATCTATCACTCCACTCTCTCACAAACAACCATCTCCCACCCTTTAAAAACAAGAACTACTTTCACAAATCTCTCTCCCATATCATATTGTACTAACTGCTTTCTAGCTTCCTTAACTCTCTGATTTTTAAGAGTTTCAGTGTAGTCACCTTTTTTAATATATTTAAGTTCTATAATTGCACCAAAAGGTATCTCATCTCTTGAAGGATTTAAAAATATATTTATAAAACCTTTATTACTCTCTTTTTCACTTGCTATCTCATAGATATTATTGAGATTGAGATATGCTAAAAAATAAGCTTTTATGAAATTCTCTCCATCTATAAAATCTCTTAAAGAGGAGTTTGATTTTATAATATCTGCAATATAGTGAAATACTGATAAATCTTTACTAATAGCCATCTCTGCTAGATGTTCATTCAAAGTATCAACATCCATACTATAATCCTCAAAATCTTGATAAGCATAGTGAATAAACTCAGCTAATAGTTTTTTAATAGTTTGATTGGGAACTTTAAGATTTAATCTAAAAAGATTTTTTTCCATAGTACAAAAACCTAATGAAAACATAAAGGATTTAAAGTTATCTCTATTTGTCAATTCAAAAGCACTAAAACTATCTTTTAAGCCCATCAGTTGAATTTTATTTCCCTCTAATAAATCGTTTAAAAATTTAAAGTTGCCATTGAGTTTTTTTTCTGAAAGAAGTAGGTATTTGAGTTTGGAGTAGTCTGTTCTTACATTTGGGTCTACTAAGTCTCGTGGTTCTTTACCAGATTTCAAGAGTTTATTAAAGTAAAAAAGCACCATATCACTGTTATAAATAGTATCTTCAATATCCTCATTGAATCTATAACTATTATACCATTCATCACAAGTTTCTATAATCATCTCTTTTTTATTATCTAAACCATAATATTGAATCATCTCTTTCAATTCATTTTTAGTAATACCTACTAAATCATTTAAATCTCTATCTAAAGTAATATTTGAGATATTATTACTTCCACTTGTCACATCATAAAGTGCTAAGGGACTTACTCCTGTTATAAATATTTTTTTTATCGCGCTATCATTATCACTTGTTCCAGCTTTTAACATCGTAAAAAACTCTTTATAGATAGCATCTTTTGAAGTTACCATATTTTTATAATTTGTTTTACTTGATACTAAAAGTTTCGTTATAAAATTATCATATTCATCTATAAAAAGGTAGATAGATAAACTATTAGCTAGAGAATATTGAAATAGTTTTTGTAAATTATCGATAGGATTAGCATCATACTCAACTACAAGTTTAAGTCTATATTTCTCTATAAAACTTTTAATCTGGATATTTATATGTTGTCTAAAACTATGTTCATAATCAGTAATATCTATCTTAGAAAAATCAAATTTTAGGATAAAAAAACTATTTTTTAAAGGGGTAGGATTTTTAAATATCTCTGTTTCACTAAAGATAGCATCATAATCATCTTTAAAAAAACTATCATAATATGCACAAAGCATATTAAGAGTTAAACTTTTCCCAAATCTACGAGGACGTAAAAATGTTACAAAACTAGCTCCATCTTCTATAATAGGAATAAATTTTGTTTTATCAATATAATACCAACTCTCAGTTTGTATACGTTTAAAGTCTGTTAGTCCATAAGGGATTTTTTTTTTCATTATATTCATCTTTCTCTTTACTCATTTATTACTCAAATATAAAATCATACCCTGATAAATCAATAACTTCGTTTGTACTCAAATCTATTGTCATATCTGCATCTGTAATATCTGCATCATCATTAACATCTATATAAAGTACAAAATTATCTCTATCTAAAACAGCTTCTGCACCAGTTTTCTCTTCACTAAATGAACTCAGAACTGCGCCATAACCATTAGCTTCTCCCAAATACTCTCCACCATCTTCATCGTTATCTGCATCTCTAACAACTTTTCTAAAGTCAAATATATCTTCACCACTAATAAAATCTTTGATAATATCAACTGTTGTTCCACTAGAGTTTGTTACTTTTTGAGGATTGTACGAGTCTCTTCCGGGTCCTAATGTTATAACATCTGCACCATCTGAACCTTTATATTCATCATTCCCAGAATCCATATTTACAATATCAACACCTTTACCACCTGTAAGAGTATCATTTCCTCTACCAACTTCAGCAATATTTTTTGCTCCATCGCCACTTGAAGTATCTCCTAAAGCTATAACATCCCATCCAGCACCAGTTGTTACAACTTGGTCAACTGTTGCACCTGCAATATTTGCATCTATTCCAGAATCACCTGCTGTTAATTTTGCAACACTAGGTATAGCTTTATCTCCTATATCTAAGTAGGAGTTTCCTGAAGCATTTATAACTGTTGCTGAATTTGCTGATTGAACTACCATTTTCATTGTTTTACTATCATTTGCTATAAAGTTAAGTGTTTCTATATAATCCATAATAACATCACCATAATCTATATCATCACCATTTCCCATCATATTAATATAATATGTATCCATGTTATTATCTTGTGTTTTATAACCACTTAAAGTGATAGTTGTATCTTCATCGTCATCATCTACATCAGTTGTAAATGTAATATACGCATTTGCTTCTAAACCTTTAAAAGCACTACCATCTTCAAAAGTGTCTCCTAAAACTACCATCTGCATATCATCCATTTTTGTCATATCTACGATACCATCTAATGTATCCATAATAATAAAAAGGAGAAAATCATCAAAAGCTTCCTCTTGAACACCCTCTTTAAGAGTTGTTGCAATATCTGAGTTTACAATTAACTTATTCATAGCTCCACCATCACCATCTATTCTTGCTGATTGAGGGATAACACTAGCATCATCCCCTTTTATGATAAGTTTGTCATCCCCACCTTCTAAATTAATAACTAAATTATTAGCTAAACGATATTCACCTGTTTGAATGTATATTGTATCTTCTCCAGCTGCTGTATGAATATAACTAATAGAAGCACCATCTTCATTATCGATGTATACTTTAATATCTTTCGTAACTGCATCAGTTGTAAGTTCTTGTAAAACTTTAAACATTGTCGGCATAATACTTGTCGAAACACTTAAATCTAAAGAACCATCATTGGAAACAACTATCTTTTTGATACTATCTTTACCTGCTGTTAATGCTATTGCATTACTTCCAATAACATCTATACCTGCACTTATAAGTGTACTTCCTCCATCTGATTGGTCATATTCAAAATTGGAGTATATAGATTTCATTATCGCATTTTGTGTATGATTTTTTTTGAAATCTACTGTAACTATATTATAGGGACTCCCAACAAAAGTTGTATCTAAGTAAACAGTTCCCGCACTTCCATTATCAAAAGTTATCTTTTGTTGAGTTTTTGCAACTATAAATTTTTCAATATTACGAACATTATCTACTTTTCCCTCAGATGTACTCATTAAAACTGAAATTTGTTCAATATCACTTGCATTTTGTAAATCTAAAACAGGAGCATCAAGAGGATTATCACTTCCACCAGCAAAACGAAATTCAACCTCTTCCACATTTTGAATACTAGCAGATGAACCATCTGTTACAGTAGCTCTTAATATATCTCGTCCTTGACCACCATCTATCCCATCTATATCTTGAAGTGTTTCCTTATCTCCATCAACAACACGACCCTCAATAACATCATACCCACCCATATCTCCATTGATACCGATATGATCTTCATTAATTGTTAAACTATGAGTTGCTTCTGGATAATGTTCCTCTTCAGGGTCAAGTGCATATACTTCCCCTTTCGCTATCTCAACTGTAAGAGGGTCATCTGTGATTTTATCTAAAATATAATCTGTTCCTTTTCCTAAATCAGCATAATATTTTGAAACCTCTATCTTGTTGTCTATAACTGTTCTATCTCTTCCAGATGCACTACGTACAAACTCTAACCACATATCTTTTTTTAATACAACACCATTGTAAAGCTTATCAACCCATATCTGTTTCTCAACCTCTTGAGAAGCTCTTTCAAAAATATTTTCATAAAGTGCTTCAACAAAATCAGAATAGTTTTGATTATTTGGATATATATGTAAATCTGGATTAATAGAGTAAGCCACCTCTTCTATACTTTCCATATTCATTAAACTATTCATAATAGTGTACGTCATCGCTTTATTTACAGTTGCTATATAAATTTCAGCTACCTCTTTTGTTGTAAATTTACCACTTGGAGGTGGCTGACTTATAATAGTCTTTGTTGTTGTCTCATCATTTGAATTGTTACAACCACTCATACTTAAAGTAAGTAGAATAGTTAATGATGTAAAGAACATTTTTATAGTAATTTTTTTCATTATATCTCCTAAAATCATTTATATTTAACTAAATTATAACGCAATATCAAGTAATATTTGCTAGAATTCAAGTTATGAAATTAGATGAATATAAAAAAGCAGTAGAAACATTAAATCTATATGCTAAACACTACTATGTTTTAGATGACCCCATTACAACTGATGAACTCTATGATAAACTTTATAGAGATGTTATGATATATGAAGAGCAAAATATACAAGATATTTTACCTAACTCACCTACACAACGAGTAGGTGATATGATTTTAGATGGTTTTAGTAAAGCAAATCATCTCTCCCCTATGTGGAGTTTAGAGGATATTTTTGATTCTGAAGGGTTAGAAAAATGGCTGAAAAAAACTTATAAACTAGAAGAAAATATATCTTTTTATTGTGAACCAAAATTTGATGGAGCAAGTCTAAATCTTATCTATGAAAATGGTATATTAGTGCAAGGTATCACTCGTGGTGATGGTAAAATAGGTGAACTTATAACTCCAAATGTAAAAACGATGCACTCTATTCCATTGACTATCGATTATAAAGAAAAAATAGAGATTCGTGGAGAGGTTGTAATCTTTAAAGATGAATTTGAAAAGATAAATGAACAACGTTTTAAAGAGAGAGGAGAACTATTTGCTAATCCAAGAAATGCTGCTGCTGGAAGTTTAAGACAACTAGATACATCTGTGACAGCGTCAAGAAATTTGGTCTTTTTACCATATGGAGTAGGTGTAGATAGTTTAGAACACCCTCTTTTAAGTGATAAGATGGATTTTATCTATTCATTAGGATTTAGAAAACCACCAGAAAGAGCTATTTGTAAAGGATTTAAAGAGATAGAATCTATATATAAACAGATGGTAAGAGATAGAGATTTATATCCTATGATGCTCGATGGAATGGTTATTAAAGTAAATGAGATAGATGTTCAAGTAGATATGGGTTATACAGTAAAAGTACCTCGCTTTTCTGTTGCTTACAAATTCCCAGCTGTTGAGAAGATAACAACTGTAAACAATATAGTTTTACAAGTTGGAAGAACTGGTGCTGTAACACCCGTTGCAATAGTGGAACCAACTGAAATTGATGGTGTTATTGTAGAGCGTGCAACCCTACATAATTTTGATGAAATAGATAGGAAAGATATACGATTAGGCGATAAAGTTATCATATTAAGAAGTGGTGATGTTATCCCTAAAATTATTAAAGTTTTAATCCATGAACGAAAAGATGAAGCTGTTGTTTTTGAAAGACCAACTGTTTGTCCTGAATGCCAAAGTGAACTTTTAGATGAAGGAGTTCTCTTAAAATGTCAAAATCTTAGCTGTTCTGCGAGAGTAGTAAACTCTATAATCTATTTTGCATCAAAACCTTGTCTAAATATAGATGGTTTAGGAATAAAAATAGTAGAACTTCTTTTTAATGCTGGAAGAGTGAAAAATGTTATTGATCTCTTTAGTTTAACTCTTGAAAATTTATTAGAACTAGAAGGGTTTAAAGAGAAACGTTCTCAAAATCTTTTAAACTCTTTAGAAAATGCTAAAGGTTGTGAGTATTGGAGATTTATAAACTCCTTAGGAATTGAGCATATTGGGGAAGTAGCTTCTAAAACGTTAAGTGATAATTTTGGTTCTCATTTTATCGATGCTACTAAAGAGGATATTATCACTTGTGATGGTATTGGAGAAGAGATGGCAGAATCTGTTTTAGATTTTGTTCGTGTTAACAATGAAACAATTAAAGAGTTAGAAACTATTTTACAACCTATTGAACCTATTCAAAAAGAGGAGGTTCAAGACAATCAATTTAAAGATAAAACAGTTGTTTTAACTGGAACAATGAGTGAATCTCGAGGAGTTGTCAAAGAGCGCTTAGAAAATCTTGGAGCAAAAGTATCTAGTAGTGTAAGTAAGAAAACAGATTTTTTGATTTATGGTGAAGATGCTGGTAGTAAATATGATAAAGCAATAAAACTAGGTGTTGAGTGTTTAAAAGAGAATGAAATTATCTATAATTTGGATTATGAATGAGATTAGATAACTATTTGGTAGGACAAAAATTAGTCGGTAGTAGAAATAAAGCTCAAGAGATAATTAAAAACTCTTTAGTAAAAGTTAATGGAAAGGTAGTAAAAAAAAGTGCCTTTAAAATAGATATTGAGGATAAAGTTACAGTTGAAGAGCATAAAGAGTATGTTTCTCGTTCAGCATATAAATTAGCTTATTTTTTAGAAGAGTTACAGTTAAATATTAAAGATAAAGTTGCATTAGATATAGGTTCTTCAACAGGTGGTTTCACTCAAGTTCTTTTAGAAAATGGTGTATCTGAAGTAACTGCCGTAGATGTTGGAAAAGAGCAACTACATTCAAGTATCAAAAACAATCCAAAAGTTTACTCTTATGAAAGCTGTGATATTCGTAAATTTCAAACAGAAAAAAAGTTTAATTTAATAGTAAGTGATGTTTCTTTTATATCACTTCATTATATTTTAGATGATGTAGATAGATTGGCAACTGAAAATATTATCTTGCTTTTTAAACCTCAGTTTGAAGTAGGACGAGAGGCAAAAAGAGATAATCATGGTGTTGTACTAGATGAAAAAATTATAGCAGATGCGATGACAAAATTTGAAAATGCTTGTTATCTAAAAAATTGGAAACTTCTCTTAAAATCTCCTTCAAAATTGACGGGTAAAGAGGGAAACTTAGAATATTGTTACTATTTTAAGAGATAAAACAAAAAAATTAATCTAAATTTAGGTAGAATTTATTTCTAAATTTATTATGAAAAATGAAAAAAAGGTATAACGATGAAAATAGTAGTAATTCAAGGTCCAAATTTAAATATGTTAGGTGTTAGAGAACAAAATATCTATGGTCCAATGAAACTGGAACAAATTCATGCTCAAATGAAAGAGTTTGCAGACCAAAATGGTGTAGAGATAGAATTTTTTCAAAGCAACCTTGAAGGTGAGATTGTAGATAAAGTTCAAGAGTGTTATGGTGATGCACAAGGGATTATTATCAACCCTGCTGCTTATACTCATACTTCTATCGCTATTCGTGATGCTATCTCTGCTGTAAGTATTCCTACTATTGAAGTTCATATCAGTAATGTTCATCGTCGTGAAGAGTTTAGACAAAAGAACTTAATAGCTCCTGTTTGTGCTTCATCTATTGTAGGTTTTGGTGCATTTGGTTATCATTTAGCTATGATGGGTATTTTACAAATTATGAATGAATTAAAAGCTGCTCAAGAAGCACAAATTGCTTCTCAAGCTCAATAAGTAAATAAAAATGTATTTAAAACGCAAACTTAATAATTCTCTTACAGTTTTTAAAAGTAAGCGTTTTCCATACAAAATGGTTAAAAGTTCTAAGCGTTATAAAGTTACAGTTGGAATAGGCGGGAATATTGGTGATGTTAAAAGACGATTTGAGCATCTATTTACCTTTTTACAAAGAGATATTCGTATAGATATTTTACAAACATCGTTGATTTTGAAAAATCCTCCATTTGGATATAAACCACAAGATGATTTTTTTAATTCAATAGTTGTTATAAAAACAGATATGCAACCTCATCTCTTTTTAGCCTATTTAATGAAAGTAGAAAAGTATTTTGGTAGAAAAAGAAGTTTTGCAAATGCACCAAGGAGATTAGATTTGGATATTATATTTTTTGACAATAGAGTTGTTAAAACTGATACACTTACTATTCCTCATCTGAGTTGGTCTCAAAGAGATAGTGTTGTTATTCCACTTAAGAGTTTGACTTGAAAATATTAACTTTTACTGGCTCAACACCATCTGAAGCTTTAAAAAAAGCAAAATCAGAGATTGGTGATAATGGATTATTGATAGAAACTAGAGAATTGAAAAAAAGAGCTTTAGGAAGAGCTGGTCTTTATGAAATAATTATTGGTATAGAAGAGAAAGATATTAAACCTTTAAAACAGGAAGATTCTAAACGTCTTATCCAAGAGAGTGAAGATGTTCTCTTTGATATATCCAATGCAGCAAAACAGATATCAAAAGTTTCGAAAGTTTCTTCAATTCCTGTTGAATATACTATGAATCAAGAGAAACAGATAAAAGAGAAGAGAGAGTTTATTCCATCACCCTTACTTACTTCAGCACCAATAGTTCAAACAGAATCAGTAGAACCATTAGAATTAAAGGAAATTAAGAGTGAAATAGGGAAACTCACTGATAAAATGAAGCTTATTCAACATATGTTTTGGGAAGAGAAAAAACCAGAAACTGAGGATGTTATTCCTGCTGAATTTGCTGAAATATATAAATTAGCTTCTCAAAGTGGTATGAATCAAGAGCATTTAGATGCTTTAATGAAGATGACATTAGAACATATGCCTCTAAAAATGAGAGAAAATTCTGAAACAGTAAAAAGATATTTTCAAACTCTTTTACGAAAAATCATTCCTATTCGATTAGAACATAAACTCTCTTTAGGGCGTAAAAAAGTGATAATGTTAGTTGGTCCTACTGGTGTTGGAAAAACAACATCTGTGGCAAAACTTGCAGCAAGATACTCTTTTTTAATGGAACAAAAATATAAAGTCGGATTGATAGTTTTAGATACATATCGTATTGGTGCAGTAGAACAACTTATGCAATATGCTCGAATGATGAGATTGGGAATAGAAACAGTAAGTGACTCAAGTGAATTTACATCAGCACTAAATGCTTTAGCATATTGTGATTATATTTTAATAGATACAATGGGTTCTAGTCCCTATGATAAAACTAAAATTGAAGCAATATATTCCTGTCTTGATGCAAACAATACAAACTTAGAGATTGAAGTTGTTCTTGTTTTATCTAGTTCTATTAAATATGAAGATTTAAAAGCAACTTATGATAATTTTGAATCATTAGATATTGATACAATTATGTTTAGTAAACTTGATGAAACAGTAGGATTTGGCAATATTTTTTCTTTAGCATATGAAACAAGGAAACCGATTAGTTATTTTTCAATTGGTCAAGAGGTTCCTGAAGATTTAATTTGTGCAAGTAGTGAATTTTTAGTAGATTGTTTACTAAACGGATTTAATAGGAGTAAAATACAATGAAGCATCAAGCTGAAAAATTAGAGAAGCTTGTCGCTTCTAAACACCATAATAAAACATCTAAAAAAACAAGATTTGTAGCGATAACAAGTGGTAAAGGTGGTGTAGGTAAAAGTACAATAAGCTCAAATCTAGCACTCTCCTTATCAAAAAAAGGTTTTAATGTTGGTATTTTTGATGCTGATATAGGTTTAGCAAATTTAGATGTGATGTTTAATGTAAAAATTAAAAAGAATATTTTACATGTGTTAAAAGGTGAATCTACTGTTTCAGATATTTTAATTCCTATCACTAGAAACTTAATCCTTATACCAGGTGAAAGTGGAGATGAGATATTAAAATATTCTGATATGGCACTTTTTGAACGTTTTATGGATGAAGCACAAGTTTTAGATAACCTAGATGTTATGATAATAGATACAGGTGCAGGAATAGGTCAACATATTCAGATGTTTTTAAATGCTGCTGATGATGTTATCGTCGTAACTGTTCCAGACCCAGCAGCGATAACAGATGCGTATGCTACAATAAAAACAATTGCAACAATGAGAGATAATATCGGTATAATCATGAATCAAGTAAAAAGTCTAAAAGAGGCTGATTCTATTTTTGATAAAATAAATAAAGTAGCAAGAGAAAATATTGGTCATAAACTTCATCTTAAGTTGATGGGCAAGATAAATAATGATATTAAAGTCTCTAATACTGTGAAAAAAAGAGAGCTATTTGTAGATAGCTATCCATCTTCCCAACCAACACGAGATATTGATTCTATTGCTGATGAAATCAGTTGTAATATAGAAAAAAATGTTTTAGTAAATAAAAATGAGAGTGGTTTAACAGGCTTATTTAAACGTTTAAGTAGATATTTTTAAGATTCAAAAGAAGGATTTAATATGTTGGGTGAAAATTTTGTATATTTTTTTACAGTTCAAGGTTTTTTTATAGGAATAATTTTTGGTATTTTAAAATCATTTGATGCAGAAAGTTTATTTATATATACAGCTCTTATTACAACTTTTTTTTATCTTTTTTCGCATATCATTATCGCTTTATACTTCAAAACTATAACTAGTAGAGCTACTTTCTTTCCAAGAGATTCTCATGAAAGAAAACTAGATCTATTTGTAAAAGAGATTAACAAACGAGAAAAAATAGTAGATTCAGCTTCTAAAATGACAGACTTAGTGATGAAATTAAATAAAGAAAACATGGAAGGAAGAGAGGTGTAATGTTAAGCATATACACTCAAGAACTGAAATATAAAGAGGATGAATTAGCCATTCGTTATCTTCCTGCTGTAAAAGCTATGGCTTTTAGATTAAAAGAGCGTCTTCCAAGTTCTGTTGATTTTTTAGACCTTTCTGCTATTGGTACAGAGGAGCTTATAAAACTTGCACGTAAATATGATGTAAAATTAAATGACAATTTTTGGGGATATGCAAAAACACGAGTATATGGGTCTATGTTAGATTATTTAAGAAGTTTAGATATATTAAGTAGAGCAAATAGAAAACTGATTAAATCTATAAATTATGCCACAGATGAATATTGTTTAACTCATGAAGATGAACCGAATGATGAAAAGTTATCTAAAATTTTAGGTGAAAGTGTAGAAAAAATTCATGAAGCACGAATAGCATCGGAGATATATACTGTAATGCCTATTCAAGAGCAATTACAAGTTGGTGATGAGGGTGCAACTTTAGTAAAAATTGAACGAGAAGAGTTAGTTCAAAGCATAAAAAAAATATTATCTATATATAGTGAAAGAGACCAATTGATTATACAATTTTACTATTTTGAAGAGTTAACATTAAAAGAGATAAGTGAGATTTTAAATATAACAGAATCTCGAATATCTCAAATTCATAAATCGATAATAAACAAAATTAAAGAGAGTTTAGGAGCTTAGATGGCAGATATACTTTCTCAAGAAGAGATAGATGCTCTTTTAGATGTAGTTGATGATGAAGGAGATGACCTTCTTGATGGTGACGAAGATACAAAATTAACTATTCAAAGACAGGTTACACTTTATGATTTTAAAAGACCGAATAGAGTTTCAAAAGAGCAGTTACGTGCATTTAAAGGTGTCCATGATAAGATGGCTCGTTCACTAGCTTCTCAAATATCTTCTATTATGCGTTCTATTGTTGAGATACAACTTCACTCAGTAGACCAGATGACATATGGTGAGTTTCTGATGTCTCTTCCAAACCCTACAAGTTTTAATGTATTTTCAATAAAACCTTTAGAGGGAAGTGGTGTAGTAGAGATAAATCCATCGATTGCCTTTCCTATGTTAGACCGTCTTTTAGGTGGAAAGGGTGAACCATTTGATGCAAATCGTGAATTTTCCGATATAGAATTAAGTCTTTTTGAAACTATACTAAGAGTCACAATGAGTACACTAAAAGAAGCATGGGGTCCAGTAATGGATGTCTACCCTGTAATTGAATCGAAAGAATCAAGTCCAAATATTGTTCAAATTGTTGCTCAAAATGAGATTGTTGTTATGGTTGTTATGGAGATAATCATAGGGCATAGTGCAGGAATGATGAATATATGTTATCCTGTTATATCTCTTGAACCTGTATTACCAAAACTAGCAAGTAGAGATTTAATGCTTAATGAAACAAGTTCAAAAAAAAGTAGAAATACTGAACTGAAGATTTTATTAGGTGGTGCAAATATTAATGTAGAAGCAAATCTTGGAGTAGCAGAACTTTCCATGGGTAGTTTACTAGATTTAGAAGTTGGCAACATTATTAGACTTTCATCACCCGCAAATGATATTGTAAATATTTCCATTGATGGTAAAGAGAGATTTAAAGCAGAAATAGGAATACAAAGATTGAGAAAATCGATAAAAGTCACAGAGATAATTGAAACAGAACATGATACTGTAAAACGAGCATTAGAGGGATTTGAATATATTAGAAGTGAAAAAATCTCAAGTGCAAAAGAGATAATGGGTCAAGAAGAATATAGCGATGAAGAGGAGCATGAGTAGATGAGTGATTTTATAAAATTATTTGAGGATGAAACTGTTGCAACGGTAGAAGCTCTGATTGGTGAAGCACCCTCTCTATTTTTAGATGAAGAGCAAGAGTTAAGTATTATTTCAACTATTGAGACACCTGCTGTCGTAGCTAAACTGGATATAACTGGTGATATAGAAGGTAAAATAATAGTTATTTTAAAACCTCGCTTATCCTCTTTTTTATCTGATAAAATGATGGGTGAAGAGGAGAGTGATAGGGAGGATGTAAACGATGATGATTTAGATGCTACAAAAGAGATAATTTCAAATATTTTTGGCTCTATGTCAAATAAATTATCCGCTCAAAAAGAGCTCCCCGTAGTATCTTTTAATGTTGTAAACATAGAATTTATCTCTGATATTGGTGAGATGAGTATAGATAAATTTACTAGAATGTATCGATATAAATTTCATATGGGTGATTTTGAATCAGAAGCTACATTTATTATTGATGATAATCTTACTAATGCTTTGTTCGGTGTAGAAGACTCAAATGAAGAGGAAATAGAAAAAAAGATAGAGATGGAAACTCCAGATTCTAAATTAAGTCATGATGAGATAAAAAATATATCTCTAATCATGGATGTAAAACTACCTGTAAGAGTTCGTATAGGAAAAAAAAGAATGCTCTTAAAAGATGTTTTAAATATGGATATAGGTTCCGTAGTAGAACTTGAGCAACTTGCTAACGAACCTTTAGAAATTTTGGTAGACAATCATGTGATAGCTGTGGGTGAAGTGGTTATAGTTGATGGGAATTTTGGTGTGCAAATAACATCAATAGGAACGAAACGAGAACGACTGAATCAGTTAAAATCTTAAAGTTATAATATGTCAAATAAAAGAATAGATTTAACAAAAAGATATACAAGAGATATTAAATCAGCAGATGTTTGGAGTGTTTTTAGAATACTAGCTGATTTTACAAAAGGTTTTGATGAACTTGGAGAGTTAGGTCCATCTGTGACTATCTTTGGAAGTGCGAGAACAGATAAAGATGATATATACTATAAAAAATCTGTTGAATTATCCTCTATGTTAGCAAAAAAAGGTTTTAATATCATCACAGGTGGTGGTCCAGGGATAATGGAAGCTGCAAATAAAGGAGCAAAAGAGGGTGCAGATGTTGAATCGATAGGATTAAATATCGACCTTCCTTTTGAACAGATTGCAAACCCATACACAACAAAAGAGTTAAGTTTTGATTATTTTTTCTCTCGTAAAGTGATGTTGGTAAAATACTCTATGGCTTATGTGATTTTTCCAGGTGGTTTTGGAACATTAGATGAACTTTTTGAAGCTTTAACATTAACACAAACAAAAAAAGTTACAGGTGTTAAAATATTTGTGATAGGTGTTGAATTTTATCAACCATTAATAGAGTTTATAAAAAATAAATTAGTTACAAATGGTATGATAGATAAAACAGATATAGAACTTATACGATTAACAGATGATTTAGAGTGTGTAGTAGATGAAGTTGAAGAGTCTTTACTTAATCAAATTAAACTTTTAAAAGAGGTTGGTTTAGAGAATACTTCCTATTATCAATCTCTAGTCTCATTTTTAGTCAATAGAATATAAAAAAGATTGTAATATGAAAAAGAAAAAAGTATTAATAGGTATGAGTGGAGGGATAGACTCCACTATCTCTGCTTTGTTATTAAAAGAGGATGGTTATGAGGTAGAGGGTTTATATATGAAACTTCACTCTAATAAAGATTTTCATGAAATTCACTTTGCTCGTGCGCAAAAAGCATCTGATTTTGTTGGAATAAAACTTCATCTCTTAGACCTACAAGAGATATTTAATGAAAAGGTTTTTCAGCCCTTTATAGATACTTATGAAAAGGGAGAAACGCCAAATCCATGTGCTTTATGTAATCGTAATCTAAAATTTGGAAAGATGATAGAGTTTGCAGATAGTATAGGTGCAGAGTATATAGCAACAGGGCATTATCTTAAAACTGATGGAAACTATTTTTATCAAGCTAAAGATGACACAAAAGACCAAAGTTATTTTCTTTTTTATGTAGATAAAACAGTTTTACCACGATTAATATTTCCTTTAGGGGAGAGAAAAAAGAGCGATATTAAAGAGATGGCAAACTCTATCGAGGGATTAGAATCTTTTGCTTCTCAAGGTGAATCTAATGAGATATGTTTTGTAGATACTACCTATACTGATATTTTAAAAGATTATGTTGATGTTGACAGAGTTGGAGAAGTTTTAAATAGTGAGGGAGAGATTGTTGGAGAGCATAAAGGATATATGCACTACACAATAGGAAAAAGAAAAGGCTTTACAGTAAAAGGTGCACATGACCCTCATTATGTTTTAAGTATAAACTCTAACACAAATCAGATAGTTGTAGGAAAAAAAGAGGAACTCTCTTGTAAAAAAGTTATTTTAAATAACTTAAATATGTTTGATGATAGAACTAGTTTTGAAACAACTATAAAATTAAGATTTAGAACAAAAGCTGTAAAGTGTAAAGTAGAGATAAAAGAGAATAAAGCCTATGTTGAATTACAAGAGAGTGTCTTTGGTGTAGCGATAGGACAAGCTGGTGTATTTTACGATGATGATAGACTTATTGGTGGTGGGTGGATAACTGCTGTTTAAACTATTCATTTTCTAAACTCTTGATATATTACTCTTTTTGAGTTATACTTTTAGTAAAAATTAAAGGTCAATATTTGAGTAATAGGGCTTTTTTACTATAAGGAATATTTATGATTAAAAAAATACCTTGGTGGGTTGGTGGGTTACTTATGGCTCTTCTTCTCCTTTTCTCTTTCTCTGTTCTTGGAGCAGATAGACCTATTGGTGCTTCTACTTATGTACCCTACTTTGCAGGAATGCTTTTCAACCTAGACCCAGAAAAATATACATATTTAACAAAAATAAATAACTCTGGTTCATGGGAAGGTGTTATGCTTCTTGGTGTACTTTTTGGTGCATTTATAAATGCAATATTTATTACTAAAACTTTTCGTTTGACTATTGTACCTGCTGCATGGAAAAAATATAAAAACAACTCTATAACATCAAGATTAGTTTGGAGTTTTGTAAGTGGTTTTTTCTTAATTATTGGAGCAAGACTTGCTGGTGGTTGTACTAGTGGACATTTTTTAAGTGGTATGACACAAACAGCTGTAAGTAGTCTTATATTTGGTGTTGTTGTTATGATTTCACTTGTTGTAACAGGAAAATTATTTTATAAGGATAAAGCTGATGTATGATAAAGATAGCAACCTCTTCGATAGATTTTTAAGTATGTTTCAAACTGTGCAAGATGAGGGACATGGCTCTGTTATAGTTGTTTTTATTATTGGTATTCTTTTTGGTTCTATTATTCAATATGCAAAAGTTCATAAATTTGAAAAGATTGCAGGATTTGCGATGTTAAAAGATACAGTAGTTCCAAAAATGCTTTTTTTAGCAATAGGTGTTGCAAGTATAGGGCTATTTTTTATGATACAACTCGGCTGGGCATCTTACCATATTAAACCTATTATGCTCGGTGGACTTATTCTTGGTGGAATAATTTTTGGTGTTTCTATGGCTATATTTGGTAAATGTCCTGGTACTGGTCCAGTATCTGTTGCAGAAGGTCGTATAGATATTATGGTTGGTGCTATTGGTGGTATACTTGGTGGTTTAGTTTTTACTCTTTTTTATGACAAATTTCAAGTTTTAATGGGTACAAGCTTAGGAAAAATATCTCTTACTGGTTATTTTGAAGATACTAATGGTATCGTTGCTCTTATTTTTGGATTGGTTTTAGTTGCTATTAGTTTTGCTATTCCACTTCTTGAAGAGATTGATGAAGATGATGTTGGCTATCAAAAAATGAAACTTTAACTAACTATGCGATATTATTATAAACTTTTTGAAAATAGAATATATAAGGAAAAAAATGAGCTTAAAAAATGATATAGAGATGGTAAAAGAGGAACTTAATTCTGAAGAGAAGTTTTTTGAAAAAGCTGTTATAACTGAAAAATTTATCAAAAAATATAAAAATGTGATGATAGGTTCAGTAGCTTTAATTGTCATTGTTGTTGCTGGAAATCTTATATATGATGTAAAAGAGAGTAATAGAATAGAATCAACAAATGTTGCATTAGCCTCATTAACTAAAAATCCTGCAGATAATAAAGCCTATGAAGAACTTAAATCATTAAGTCCTGCTCTTTTTGATGTATGGAACTATTCTCAAGCTATTAAAAATAAAGATATCGAGGGATTAAAAAAATTAGAGGGTTCTAAAACTTTTATCATAGATGATTTAATTCAATATGAATTAGCACAAAATTCTCAAGATATAGCTAAACTTGATAGATATAGTTCAAAACAAAATGCTATTTATAGTGATTTAGCACAAATCCAAACTGCGATACTTCTTATAAAAGAGAATAAGATAGAGTTAGCACATCAAAAACTTAAAACAATCGATACAACGTCTTCTCTTTATAATATAGCTAAATCACTACTTCATTATGGGGTTAAATAGAGCATTGAAAAAAATTTACTTATTTCTTATCTCTCTAGCTTTTATTATTTTTTCTGGTTGTAGTTCTAAAGAGGTTTTTGAACCAAAAGTTGTTCAAGAGGATTGGAGATACTATGGAGATAAAAATATTTCTATTGTAGATGTTAGTTCAAATATTGCTCTTCTTGAAAATAGAACTGTTCGAACTAAAGATGGTGTGATTAATCTTGAAATTGGAGCAAACCAAAGAGTAATCTCAAATAATGATAAATGGATAATAAGTTCTAAAATAGATGGAAATCTTACATTATCAAGTAAAGATGATAAAGAGTTAGCAATAGTTTTTGAACTTGAAAAAACTATTGCCAGTGCATCAACAAAAGATAATAAACTTGCCGTTTTATTTGCAAATAATGAGATAGCTCTCTATGATATATCTTCAAAGCAACTACTTTTTAAAGAACAAGGTGGAAAATCATTAACTGTTGATTCAAGAATAGTTTCACCCTACTTTATGAATGAACTTGTTGTTTTTTCAACCTTAGATGGAAAAGTAATTATTGTTAATGCAACATTAAATAAAAGATTGAGAACAATTATTGTATCTTCTGAAAATAATTTTAATAATATTATCTATTTTAATATTATAGATAATAAAATTATTGCAGCAACAAATACAGCTATCCTTTCTCTTGCAGGAAAAGAGATACGTGTAAGATATGAGATACGAGATATTCTTTATGACAATGAAAATATTTTTATAACAACAAAACAGGGTGAAGTTATCTCATTAAACTCAAATTTGGAATTGATTACAAAAACAAAGTTTCCATTTGCACACTTTTTATCTGTTATCTCTAAAGAGAATAAACTCTACCTTTTAGAAAAAGAGGGTTATATGATAGTTCTTGATAAAAAAGATATGACAAAGTTTATGGTTCATCCTGTCGATACAGAAGATGGTTATCTTTTTGTAGGAGATGAAACTTTTTATATTGATAACAAATATATCTCAATCAAATAACATCTTAAAATGTCTAATGAACTTGAAGCATTTTTAGAATATATACTTGTTACTAAAGCACTTAGTAAATTAAGTGTAAAAGCATATAAAAGTGATTTAGAAGCTATTGAGATAGAACTCAGTAGCTCTCTTATAAAATTAGACTCTCAGTCTCTCCTCTCTATATTATCTAAATATAAAAATAAAAGAACTCTTAATAGAAAATTTTCAGCAGTGAATGCTTTTTTTGATTTTTGCTATAAACAACAATTTAATACAGAAAAAACAAAACTAAAATTTTCTAAAATTCCTAAACTTCTTCCTAAATTTTTAACATTTTTAGAGATTCAAAATGCTTTGGAAAAGATAGATAAAAGTTCTTGGATAGGTTTAAGGGATTATGCTCTTATCCTCTTCTTATATGCCACAGGTACAAGAATAAGTGAATGTTTAGAATTAAATCGTGCAGATATAGAGGGTGAATGGCTTCGAATAACTCATGCAAAAGGGGAAAAAGAGCGAATAGTTCCTATTGCAAAAGTAGCTATTAAGGCGATAGACCAATACCTTAAAGAGTTTAAATATGAAAAAGATTATATCTGGTGCAACTATAAAGGAGATAAATTAAGCAGAATATCTGCTTATAAAATAACTCAAAAATATTTAGGTGTTTCTCCCCATATTTTACGTCACTCCTATGCTACATCTCTTATAACAGGTGGAGCAGATTTAAGAGTTGTTCAAGAACTATTAGGTCACTCTTCACTTTTAACTACACAGATATATACTCATATACAAAAACAAAATTTAAAAGATACGGTAGATGTTTATCACCCTATGACAAGAGAAAAATAATCACTTAATATTTTGTGTTTTTAAAACCCACTTATAATAAACCCCACCAACAATAAACCCAAATCCCATAATAGTAGTTATACTCTCTAAAGAGAATCCATTAGAAGCTAAAAAGCCTATCATAAAAGAGGTGAAAGCAGCAGAGCTTAAAAAGAGCATATCGTTATAAGCGATAATACGACCATAATATTTTTTATCTATATTTTGTTGTAAAAGTGTATAGGTATATGACCAAAGTGTAGTTGTAAAAAAGCCTACCATGATACTAGCAAAAAGAGAGAGATAAAAATTTTCCATCAAAAAAGCCCATAACCATAAACTCAGAGCTTGTCCTATAAATATATAAACTAAACGTTTATTATCTATCCAATCCCCTATAATAATAGGGCCAAATATAAGACCAATAGCCCGAAAAGAGTGTAATAATCCTAAAGCTAAAGAGGTAGCTATGATAGAACTATAATACTCCCCAACCATCAGTGCCACTAAAGCATCAAAAGCTGTAAGTCCCACAAAAGCGTGTATAAGCATAATATGAAAAGCTTGAGGTGTTTTTTTTAGATAACTTATACTATCTTTCATCATTGTAACAATACTCTCTTCTATCTTTATAAATTCAACATCTAGTGTAAGGTTAAATAGAAGTACAAAAGCAACTACAAACATCAAAGCATCGAGGATAAATGCTGTTGTGACACCTAAAGAGTAAACAACAAAGCCACTAAGTGCCATCCCTAAAGTATAGGAGAGTGACCAGATAATAGAGTGAAGTTCATTCGCTTTTAAAAGTTTCTCTTTCTCTAAAATCTTAGGAAGAAGTGTCATCTCTGTTGTAAAATAGAAAGAGGCTGCTGCCATTTTTATAAAGATAAGTGTATAGAGTAACCATAAATCATCTATACTATCTACAAAGATAAGAGAAGATGTTGCAATAATTTCAGTGGCTATAAGTGAAAGCATCAATCTCTTTGGCTTCATACTATCTATAATAGCCCCAGAAAATGGAGCTTGAACTACTCCAGCTAAGAAATGTATAACAGCTGTAAAGGCTATCGTTTCATCTGGTACACCAAAATTTAAGAGGAGTGTATAGATGGCAACATTACTAAACCATGCCCCAAAATAGGAGATAAGCTGAATAAGAGACAACTGTCTAAAAATAGGTGTAGTTTTAAGTAATGTTATATAATCATTCAAATAAGATTACTTCAATATATCATAAGCTATATCGAACTGATTTGCTGTCATTAGGTGGATTTTTGGATGATACTCTTTTATCTCATCAAAAAGATTTTTACTCAACTCAAATCCTACTTTATACTCCTCCTCTGCTCCACCATTTGCATTGGCAATACGTAAAGCTTCTATCCAATAATCTGGAACATTTATCCCTGGTACATGTGCTGATAAAAATTGTGCTGTACGAAGTTTTGTAATAGGAAATAAACCTAAAATAAGTTCAGCTTTTTTACTTTCACTACAACACTCCCTGTTTGCATTCTCTTTTAACTCTAAAAGTTGTTTTGCATTTTCCAAATCATACACAGGTTGTGTGATGATACCCAATGCCCCATGCTTTATCTTTTTTTGCATCTTTTTTTGCAAAGTTTTAGGATTTTTAGCAAAAGAGTTTACAACAGCAAAGGGGTATATAGTTTTGGGAGCAGTGCCAAATGGTTTTCCAGCATAGTTCATACCAGAGTTAAATGCTGAGATGATGTCAAGTAAAAGTGAACTATCTGCTTCAAAAACACCCTTTGCATGAGGTTGGTCAGATATAGTAGCAGGGTCACCTGTAAGTGCTAAGATAGCTCGTATATCAAACTCATTTGCACCTAAGAGGTCTGATTGGAGTGCTATCTTATTTCTATCTCGCATACTCATCGTTGCTATGACAGGTTTATTAAATCTATCTTGAAGCAGCTTTCCTGCAAAAAGAGAGTTATATTTTAGTTTTGCTAAGGGGTTATCGGTTGTTGAAAAACCATCCACTAAATGTTGTAGTCCTAAATCCTCTATCTTATCGATAGTCGGAGAGAACTGTGCTGAGTGTCCTGGTGTTGTTTCAAGTGTGATGTAAGTATCGTTTTTTAATTTATCTAGTAGTGTGTTGAACAAAAAAAATCCTCATTCTATAATTGTGTTATTATAACAAAATATAGCCTTATATTTAATCTTATATTTTTATTAAACTTAAGTTTATAGTCAGCTTTGTATTAAGATTATGTTAAAATAAATTAAAATTTAAAAGGTATTATTTTTGATAAAACAATCTGCACTCTTTCTTACACTTTTGTCATTATACATACAAAAATAAAACCAAAGTGTAAAAAATGTAAGTAGTAGTCAAAAATAAAACACATAGAAAACAAATGCTAAAATAGCTCTATGAAAATAGAAGATAAAGAAATAATAAAAAAATTAACTAAAATAAGTAAGAATGGTGAGAATAAACAAGAGAGAAGAAGGTCACATGCACTTCTTCTTTCAAATGATGGATATAAAAGTAAAGAATTATCAATTATTTTTGATGTATCTCAAAGAACAATATTTCAATGGTTTAGAGCATTTAAAGAGAAAGGGGTAGAGTCTTTAAAAGGACAAGATGGAAGAGGTCGGAAAAATAAACTTTCAAAAGAAAAAGATTTAGAAATAGTAAAAAAACATATTGAAATGTATCCAAATCAACCAAAAAAAGCTTATGCATTAACACTTGAAGAGATTGATATTAAAGTATGTTACAACACATATAAAAGCTTTTTAAAAAAGTACTTAATCTAAGCTATAAACGGATTAGAAGAGATCCTGCGAAGAAACCAGATGCAGAACTTTATAGCAATAAAAAGGCTGAACTTCAA
>CAYOKX010000018.1:0-26578 GCA_964404655.1 uncultured Sulfurimonas sp.
TCGGGCTCATAACCCGAAGGTCACAGGTTCAAATCCTGTTTCCGCAACCAATCAAAAAGAAGCTTAACAATGAATGATACAACAGATGTTACAACTCTCACTATAAGAATAGCTATATTTGCCGTTATTGCAGGAATATTCTACTTTACTCTTAAATCTGAAAAAAATACAAAATAGTTTTACATGATAGGAATTGACCTTATAAAAACTAAACGAATGAAAAGTTTGATAGAAAAGTTTGGTGATAAAGCACTAAAAAGATTTCTATCTAAAGATGAAATTTCATTAGTAAAGAACTATAAAACTGCATCTGGTTTTTGGGCAACAAAAGAAGCTTGTTCAAAAGCTCTTGGTACAGGGATAGGAGCTGAATGCTCTTTTATGGATATAACTATATCAAAAACAGTTAAGGGTGCTCCAATTATTCAACTATCACAACATCTACTAAAAAAATTCAATATTATAGATACAAGTGTTTCGATAACACATGATGGAGATTATGCTATCGCTGTTGTGGCTCTTGAAACTAAGTAGATTATCCTCCGCCAACAAAATCAAGTAACTCTAATTTATCTCCATCATTTACTCTATATGTTTTCCAATCCGTTTGCTTCACTATATCCATATTTATAGCTGCTGCCATAACTTTACCCTCTAAAGACAACTCTTTTAATATCTCTAAAAGTGTGCTACCATCATTAAACTCTCTATTCTCACCATTTACTATAACTTTCATCTATAACCTTTTTTTATAATTGGGGATTTAACTCTCTAATTGTACCTATTTTTATTAAAAAACAATAGAACACTTGTTATACTTATTTTTAAAAAATGGAAGAAATAGATATGACAAATTTCAAAGAACTGTTACAATATACCCATGAGATGCAAAATGTTTAATATAGCTATTGTCATCTTATCATCTGCCCTACTTTTAACACTTTATAGGTTTTTAAAAGGCCCTACTCTTTCAGATAGAATAGTTGCTTTTGATGTATTAAGTATTATGAGTATCTCTCTTTTAGTCCTCCTTTCACTTCATTTTCAAAGAGAACTATATCTTGATATTGCCTTAGTGTTTGGACTTATAAGTTTTTTAGGGGCAACACTATTTGCTCGTTATATAGAAAAAGGAGTGTAATGTGGAGTTAATCGGTTATCTTTTTATCTTTTTAGGTGTTTTAGCTTTTGTAGTAAGTGCTATCGGTTTACTCCGTATGCCAGACCTATATACTCGTATGCACGTGGGAACTAAAAGTACTACTATTGGAACTCTTTTAGTGATTGTCGGTGTTATTTTTATAGAACCTCAATGGTTTTT
The DNA here is from genome assembly GCA_964404655.1 of uncultured Sulfurimonas sp. Lineage (GTDB taxonomy): Bacteria > Campylobacterota > Campylobacteria > Campylobacterales > Sulfurimonadaceae > Sulfurimonas. Next base: position 1,322 of record CAYOKX010000018.1, read on the forward strand.
AAAACTCTCTCTTATAGTTATTTTTATCTTACTAACGAACCCTCTTTCCTCTTCAGTAATAGCACGAGCAACACATAGGGATGGTTTAACATTGAAAAATGATGAAATGAAGGAGATTACTAAATGATAGTTTTTTTAATTTTAATTCTTTTTATAATGATAGTAGTTATAGCTTTAAGTGCTATATTACAAGAGAAACTTATAGATTCTATTGTCCTTTTTATGGGTGTTGGTCTTGTGAGTGTTGTACTCTTTTTTATATTTCAAGCGCCAGATGTTGCTCTTACTGAAGCAGTTATAGGTGCTGGAATAAGTTCTGTTATATTTTTAATGGCACTCAAACATTTAGGAGTTCAAAGATGAAGTTAAGTGGTTTTAGTTTAAGTGCTGTTTTTGTAGTGACAATATTAAATATTCTTCTACAAAACACTCAATCCATAACACAAAGAGCAGGAGAGCAACTCCTAAACTTAAATGCAACCGATGGTGTAGCAAATGCCGTTACAACCGTTGTAGTTTACTTTCGTGGTTTTGATACATTGGGAGAGATAGCAGTTCTGTTTTTAGCCTCTCTTGGAATAGGTCTTATGCTTCATTCAAACAACAGATGTACTCTTAAAACAGAGAGTAACTTTATACTTCAAACAGCTTCAAAACTTCTTTTTCCTATTATTATGCTTTTTGGTGTTTATATTATGGTTTATGGTCATCTAAGCCCTGGTGGTGGTTTTCAAGGGGGAGTTATCATCGCAAGTGCTGTCTTACTTCTTCTTATAAGTAACAAATCTTTTGAAGTGCCTCACTCTCTTATAACTATAATAGAAACTTTTGCAGGTGTCAGTTATGTGCTTATAGGGCTGATAGGATTATTTGTATTGGACAACTTTTTAGGTAATTTTTTACCTAATGATATAGCTAATATGGGAATACTTTTAAGTGGTGGGATTATTCCTATTATCTATATTTTAGTAGGGTTAAAAGTTGGAAGTGAGATGAGTATGATGGTTCAGAATTTGATTTATAGGGAAGATTCTTAAAAAGGGTATAAAAAGATGAAAAGAAAACTAATAAGCTTCGACTGGGCAATAAAAAGGATATTAAGAAGTAAAGCAAACTTTGATATATTAGAGGGTTTTTTAACAGAACTTCTCAAAGAAGATATAAAGATTATAGAGATACTTGAAAGTGAATCTAATCAGATAGCTATTGAAGATAAACTTAATAGAATAGATTTAAAAGTTAAAAATGAGAATGGAGAGATAATTCTTATAGAGATACAATATAGTGCTGAATTAGATTATCTGCAAAGAATTCTTTATGCTTCAAGTAAAGCACTAACAGAACATATGAAAGAGGGAATGGCTTACTCTAAGATATCTAAAGTTATCTCTATTAGTATCTTGTATTTTAATTTTGGAGATGGAGATGATTATATATATAAAGGAACTACTAACTTTATAGGTCTTCATAAAAAAACTTTACTAAAACTCAATGAAAAACAGAAAGAGCTTTATAAAACAGCAAGTGTAGAGAAGATATTTCCAGAATACTATCTCTTAAAAGTAAGAAACTTTGATGATAAAGCCAAAGATAGTTTAGATGAATGGATAGACTTTCTAAAAAATGAGACTATCCCCGAACATCCAAAAGCAAAAGGATTACTAAAAGCTTCTCAAGAGTTGGATTATATGAAGATGAATAGAGAGGAACAACTACTTTATGATAAACATGAGAAAGAGAGACATCACGAAGCTAGTGTTTATGAGAGTACTTATGTTATTGGGGAGATTATGGGGCGGAAGAAAGGGAAGGTTGAGGGGAAGATTGAGGGTGAAAAAGCTAAACAGATAGAGATAGCTAAAAAATCTTTAGAAAAAGGCTTAGATGTTGAGATGGTTGCTGAGATTACTGGGTTAAGTGTAACAGAGTTGAAAGATTTACAAAGGCTATAAATAGTTTTAGGAGGTTTAAAATGAGTGAATTAGAAAAAGATAGAATAATTTTAGAGTTACAAAAAAGAGTAAATAAACTAGAGGGGAAAGATGACGATGGTATTCCAACTTATAGTTTTAGTAAAATCACAGAAAATGAACTCTTTAGTTTAGTTGATATTCATAGAGATTTAAATGATACTATTTTTGATACTTGGTTTCATAATAATATTGAAATTTCAGATGAAACAGTTGCAGTATTTGTTAAATTAATTAAAAATAATATACAGTTAATCAAAACTTATAATGAAGAAGATTTAAAAGTAAATATGATAATTCCTATATTAAATAGAGTAGAGTTTAAATCATTTGAGAATGAGTTTAGAGATTTTTATGAACTACCTTTAACCTATAAAACAGAAAATTATACATTTACAGGCACAACTGATTTTGTAGTATCTAAAGGATTGTTTAGAAGTGAAAAACCCTATTTTTTCATTCAAGAGTTCAAAAAAGGAAAAGTAAACACAGACCCAGAACCACAACTTTTAGCAGAACTCATCTCAGCAATAGAGCTTAACAATGAACTATCTATGCGAGGGGCTTATATAGTTGGAGAAAACTGGAATTTTGTGATTTTAGAAAAACTAGGAAAAAACAGATACCGATATTTTGTAAGCCGTACTTTTAACTCTACAAATATTGAAGATTTAAAAGAGATTTATAAAAATCTAATATTTGTGAAAAAGGATATTATTGAGATGATAAAAGGAACTCTAAATGCTTGAAATTCTAAATCAAAATGAAACCATACACACCATAGTTACAGTTGGTTCGATGTCTCTCTTTTTTGTGGGATTATTTGGACTTTTGACACAAAAACATCTGATTAAGGTTTTTATGAGTATCGCTATTATGGAAACATCTCTCTTTCTTTTCTTTATAGGAGTTATGTTTGACAAAAACTTTACAGCTCCTATTGTAGATGCTACACATACTACATTTACAAATATGAATGACCCTATTCCTCACGCGATGATACTTACAGCTATCGTTATAGGAATGGCAGTTTTAGCATTAGGTGTTAGTTTTGCTATTGAATATTACAGAGTTACTCAAAATAGTGAGATAGATAAAATGAATGGATTAAAAAACTAATATGATAAGTAGTATATTATTTATAGCCCTCCCCCTTCTCTTTGGCTTTGCTACACCTCTTTTCTCTAAATTTGGTAAAAATGGTGTCGCTTATAGTTCAACTCTTATGCAGATATTTTTACTCTATCTTGCATCCTATCTTATTATGACAACCTCATCACCACATATAGAGATAATCGCAATAGCACCACCCTTAGGTATATCATTTGTTTTAAATAAAGTATCACTCTTTTTTGTACTCATTTTTACATTTTTAATGACTCTTTTCTCTCTCTATTATCTCAGTTATAGAAAAACAGATGCTTTTAAAGATGAAACAAAGTTTTTTATACTTATAAATATGCTTTTAGCATCAGCTATTGGGTTAGTATTAAGCTCCGATATTTTTAATATCTATGTATTTTTTGAGATAGCTGGTATAAGTGCATATATATTGAGTGCATATACAAAAACAGCACAAGCATTAGAAGCTGGTCTCAAATATCTTATAACTGGTGCTATCGCTTCACTCTTTTTACTCTTTGCTATTATGCTTATATATATACATATCGGCTCTTTAAACCTTGCTATCATCGCTCAAAATTTTGAGACTTTACCATACAATATAAAAATCTTAATCTCTATATTTTTACTTATAGGTTTTGGCTTTAAAGTAGAAATTTTCCCATTAAACTTTTGGGTTGTTGATGTATATCAAGGTTCTACATCTATTATAAATGCTCTCTTTTCAGGTATAGTCGTTAAAGCATATCTTTTTGTATTTTTTCATATACTCTATCTATTTATCCCATCAGGAGAGTTTTCACTCTTTCTTATCTATTTAGGGGCTATTAGTATGTTAGTAGCTGAGATAGTAGGACTGCGTCAAACAGATATAAAAAGAGTTTTTGCATACTCCTCTTTAGGACAAGTTGCACTTATATTTACAGCCTTTGCTATGCAAAATCAAGAAGCAGTTCAATCTGCTCTTTTTATAGTAGCATCTCACTCTATCGCTAAATTTATCATCTTTTTAGCTATCACCACTATATATAAAGAAGAAAATAATTTTCATATAGATACACTGAAAAAGTTTCACTCCCCTTTTCTCAAAGTTATCATCGTTATAGCGATGCTTTCACTCTTAGGTATTCCTCTTTTTATGGGATTTGTAGGAAAATTTCTTATCTTAAAAAGTTTAGCTCTGCACTCTCTTGTAGGAGTTCTGTCTATTATTATTCTAGCTTCTCTTATTGAAGCTGTTTATTACTTTAAACTTATCGGTTTTCTTTTCTCTAAAGAGCATAAAAGAGAGACTGTCACTATTAGTTTTACTCAAAAAATAGTTTTTATAGTTTTAGCTTTTTTAATTCTTTTTATTGGTCTACTTCCATTTTCTATATCAAATTTTTTATCACAAAGTGCATCTATAATGCTTAATTCTACTCAATATATAGGAGATTTACTATGATATTTGATTTAACTATCTTTGGGCTTAGTGATATAGTCCTTTCAGTTCAAGCCACAAATCTAGCAAACTTTTTTGCTATGCTTATCGGCTTTTCATCTGTTATGGTACTTTTTCTTACAAAAAATTATAAACTTTCTAAAAGTTTTTATGCTCTGTTTCTACTGCTTACCTCAGCACTCTTTTTAATTATCTATGCAAATGATTATCTTCTCTTTTTTATCGGTTGGGAGGTTATGAGTATCTCTACATATTTTTTACTCTCTTTTACTCTTAGTAAAAAAGCTCTCCAAAAATATATAGTATTTGCTATGGCATCTGCTTTAAGTATGTTATTAGCTATTATTCTTCTTTACTCATCATCACATAGTTTTTTATATAGCTATGCTCACGATGGGTTTATGGCCTTAGGGGATTTAGAGGCAACTCTTTTTATTGGCTTTATGCTTTTTGCTATATTTGTAAAGATTGGAACTATCGGTTTTCACTATTGGCTTATAGATACCTATGAAGAGTCACATAACTTTTTTACCCCTTTTCTTTCAGCTGTTTTATCTAAAATGGGGATTTATGCACTTATTATCTTACTCACACAAGTAGTTGATATAACGTACCCTTTAGCTATCATCGGAGTTATGACATCTATCATCGCAACATTTAAAGCGACTCAAGAGGACTCTATAAAACGACTTTTAGCCTACTCCTCTATCGCTCAACTTGGTTATATCATTACTGTTTTAGGTGTGTATGATGGGATGGGAGGAGCGTTGTACCATTCACTTATCCATACAGTTGTAAAACTTCTACTTTTTATAAATATCGCTGGAATTATCTTTATAACAGGACGTACAAAATTTAGTGAACTCGGTGCTCTTATCTACAAAACACCTCAATCATTTGTACTTTTACTCATAGGTATCATAGCATTAGCTGGTATGCCTCCTCTTGGGGGATTTGCCTCTAAATTTATGATATATAGCTCTTTAATGGATGCAAAATATCTTCTCATCCTTTCCGCTGTAATGTTCTCAAGTGCTTCAGCTTTTCTATATATATACAAACTTATCTATGGTATCTATCTAGGTCATCCAACAAACAAAAAACTAGAAATAGTACAAGAAGTACCACTCTCATTTTTAATACCTCAATATATTTTAGCTGGTGTTCTTATAGTATTAGGAACATACCCTGCCCTTGTTGTACCATATCTCAACACAATACTGACAGAGTTGCATCTTAAAACGATAGAGTTTTCAAACTATGCAACACTCACAACAGCATTTGCAGAGTTTAATGGTCTTGTTGTTATCTCAGCTTTTGGAGCTATCTTTTTAGTAGTTCTTTTTATCTTTATAAATCTTCGTACAAAAGTGAAAGAGGCTAAAAACCGTTTTGATATAGCATACTGTGCAGAAGAGCCAAATGAAGCAACACATCTTCATTATGGGTATAGTATGGGAAAAGAGTTACAAAGAGTTGGGTTTATAAAAACTATACTAAGTAACTCTGTAAAATATTTTTATGATTATATAGCTTTACAAACAGTTAATCTTTCAGATATAGTTAAAAATATCTACTCTGGAAAGCTCAATATTAACTTTAATATTGCTATTATATTTGCTATTATACTTTTATTGTGGAGTGTAAAGTTCTAAAATGTCAAAGGATTAATTACCCTTTGACATTTTTTTACCCTATCTCCCCCTCTTCACTCGCTCCAATATCTCCTCTCGAACAAACACAAGATTTTTATAAATAGCTTTCAAATCAGCTATCTTCGTACTATCAAAGTTTTCACTTATAAAGTATTGATACCTATCTTTCCCCAACTTCTCTAAAATCACAAAATTCCATATAGCCCCAACTATATAAGCCCCTTTTATAATCGTTTCATCATTTAACTCCACAGCACTTATCAGTTCTGCTAAAAGTTGTGGTTCGGGGTCGGATGATAGTTTTCCTTTTTTAAACTCTTGGATAAAGAAATAGGGATTTTTAGGAGTTTGAACCCCTTTAGAGATAAAAAAATCGGTAATACCTGTAAATATAAAATTATCTGTTTTATATGTCAATCTATACTCATAAAAATCTCTAATTTTATACTCTCTATTAGCAAATTGAATATCTGTAAAAAGAGGACTTAAAAACTTCATTTTCAAATCTTCTTCATTATAAAATTTGATATTAAACTTCTCTCTTTCCAAAAGTTTTTCTATAAAAATATCTGTTTCAGTTTCAAAAACAATAGCACTATCAAACCAATCTTTAAAAATATCTTGATTAAAATTTTCCTCTATCTCCAAAAGTTCCTCTAAATCGGTTAATTTAATATTACTAAAACTATAAGTAGCTATCCCCTCCTCATCTCGCCCCTCTATCTTATCTACTCGTCTTTGAAGCTCTAAAATTATCTTATCTTTTTCTGACTCACTCATATTTTTCCTTTAAGTAACTTTCTGATATAATTAAAATACGATTAACAATTTTTAATGTAGTTTAAAGAGTGGTAAAAAGCTTTATAAAGGTCAAAGGATTAATTACCCTTTGACCTTTTTTTTTACCCTCTAAAACTACATTAAGGGAGATTTTATGAATAAGTTGTTAATCGTACTTACACTTATGTGCATCTTTGCATCTATACTTTATTAAGTATAGTCAAGGGATTTTTTTCCCTTATCTCCCTAACACCCACCCCCTGCTGAAATTTCCTCAATTTAAGAATAGTCAACAATCACTGTCCAACTCTCACACAACGAACATAAACATCATCTGACTTACTGTAGAAACGGTCAGAACCATGGTAAAAACTAACTAGCCAAGCTCTGGAAGAATTACCATTATATTCTGTGTGATGTCACTATTTGTCCAAGGTCTTTGTCTGTTGTGAGTAGAGTGTAACACACCCACTTTCACATCTTTAAATATCTTCTCTATCGGCACACCAACTCTATCTATATTTTTAAGTATCTGTACTGTAAAAACACCATTTTTCCCATTGCCATCTAGTAACACTATGTTTAAACGATTACCAGAGTTTTGCATCTTCTGTAAAACTTTTTTTAGCTCCAAAGACTCATAACTTACATCATCTTCATCATCTATATTTGAATTTGTCCCCATCAGATAGTTTTGCCCTTGTGACTCTATACCATGACCTGCAAAAAAGAAAAGCCCAACACCACCATGACGTAAAGCTCTTGAAAATTTACTCACTTTTTTATCCATATCACGAACCGTAAGATTTTCGCCATAGTAAACACTAAAGCCCAACTTCTTAAGAGCCTTTTTCATAGCTCTAGCATCGTTTATAGGGTTTTGTAATGTTCCTAATCTTTTATGAGTGTAGTTGTTATTTCCTATAACCAATGCTATACGATTTTCACTCTCGTATATCTTTTTTAAAGCTCTTGTGTTTGCTTCTAATGTTATGGAGATAAATAGTATAAACAACATCACTATTTTTATCTTTTTTTTATATTTAATTTCTCTTAACCTAACCAATATATTTTCCTTGTTTTTTAATCTCTCTAGTGTTTATTGTATTCAATTTCATTTATGTTGTCAATATTCTATATCATTTTACTATTTTACACATCTCTAAGGAGGAAATAACTATTATATAGTTTTACTCAAAGGGGTCAATTACAATGATACTATTAGATTTAATTCTTATGTTTTTAGTAGCCTATATGACAGGCTTTTTATATTATGGTTTATACCGTAAAATCACAGCACATTTTCAAAAACGGTTAGGTCCACCTCTGTACCAATCCTTTTTAGATAGTATCAAGTTTTTTACAAAAGAGGATGCCGTTACTCATGGGTGGATGTTTTATTTAGCTCCTGTTATTATGATGAGTGGTGCAGTTATGACTCTCTTTTTTATCCCATTTTTCAGTACTGGAGAGAGTTTTCAAGGTTTAAGTCACTATGGAAATCTTTTTGTAGTTTTATACCTCTTAGTTCTTGGGCCATTAGGAAATGCTTTAGGTGTAGGAGCAGGAGGAAACCCTTTTGGTGTTATGGGAGTTACTCGTGGACTTACTCGCCTTTTTGCTATGGAGATGCCATTTTATATAGCTGTTATCGCTATTATGAGCCTTTCTCAAAGTGCAGATATTTCAGTTATAGCAAACACACAAATAACTTACAATGCTTTTGCCTATCCTCTTCTTTTCATAGGAGCGATGTTCTCTTTCATAGGGATGATGGGTCAATCACCATTTGATGTAGTTGGTGCACCCGTAGAGGTATACTCTGGCCCAGCGAGTGAGTTTAGTGGAAAGTTTTTAGCTCTTTTAATGAGTCAAAGTGCCATATTTACCTTTGCTAAACTTGTTTTAATGGTTCATCTTTTTGTAGGAGGTGCTGATGGATTTTTAGAACTTTTAGCTAAAACATTTGTACTTTTTCTTTTTGTTATCTCTTTTGGTGCGATATATGGAAGATTTAAAACTCCTCAAAGTGTTGATTTTTTACTAAAAGTTCCTACTGTTATCTCAGTTGTTGGACTTGTTTTAGCTACTTGGCATTAAAAACAATTACAATGATGGTAACCTTTAAAAAGTTACCATCAAAAAAATAGTAAAACTATAATACTATAATAGATTCATTCCCCTCCAAAGCTGAAAGAATAGAGTTAGAAACACCAATGGAAGAGTCTATAACAACATTTTGAAGCTTAGATATAACAGTTACTTTTAATGGTCTTAAACCTGGATTTTGTCGCACTAAAGTATAAAGTTCATCTAAAACACCACTATTTATATCCAGTTGAACAGCAAGATTTAACGGCTCTTGAGGTTTCTCTTGTATCTCTGTTTTTACTTTCTTTGTTTCTCTCTTAGTATTTTTAAGAGTCATAATTTTAGATATGCCTATACGAGGACCAAAGTCTGTATGAGTGATTTTCCCCTTAAAGGCTATCGGCTCATCTTTATCCATATCCTCTAATTGTGCTAGTTTGTCACTAAAGAGCATTATCTCCATATTTCCATGAAAATCCATAAGGTTTACTATGCCAAACTGATTTCCTTTTTTACTCATCTTTATAGTCACCTCTTCCACTTTACCTATAAATATAGCATAAGAGCCATCTTTTATATCCTCTAGTTCGGAAGAGAGAGTATAATCAAGTTCATTTAACTCTTGACGGTAGTTATCCATAGGATGACCTGAAACATAAAACCCTAAAGTATCTTTCTCAAACTGTAAAATCTCTTTCAGTTCAAACTCTTCAGAGTTTTTAAGGATAAGTTGAACATTTGTTATCTCCTCATCATCTCCAAAAAGACTACCTACGGCATTTTTCTTTGCATCACTCGCTTTTTTAGCCGTTTCTACTATAAAATCCAACTGTTCTAAAAGTGCTTTTCGTGAGAAACCAAACTGGTCAAATCCACCCGATTTTATCGTTGATTCTATGAAGCGTTTATTTACTTTTGAGGGGTCTATTCTATTTACAAAATTTTCTATGGAACTAAACTCTCCATCCTCTTCACGAGTTTTTATAATAGACTCAACAGCTGACCCACCAACCCCTTTAATAGCACCTAAACCAAATAAAATAATCTCTTTATCATCTTTAGTAATCGCTGAAAATTCTAAATAGGAGTGGTTTACATCGGGAGGAGAAAGCTCTATACCCATCCGTTTTACCTCATCTATGTAACGAACCACTTTTTCCATATTGTCTTTATCTGATGTTAAAAGAGCTGCCATAAACTCATTTGGATAGTAAGTTTTAAGCCAAGCTGTTTGAAAAGTAACCATCGCATAGGCTGCTGAGTGTGACTTGTTAAAACCATATCCAGCAAATTTTTCGATGAGGTCAAAAAGTTTACTCGCTTCATCATAGGGATGCCCCTGTTTTTGCGCACCCTCACTAAACTCAGCATTGTATGTTGCCATATCTTTCTTTTTCCCCATAGCACGACGAATAATATCGGAATACCCAAGAGAGAAACCACCAACAGTTTGCACAATCTGCATAACTTGCTCTTGATAAACAATGACCCCATAAGTGTTTTCTAAAATAGGCTTCATAACATCAAAGGTATACTCTATCGCTTCACGACCATGTTTACGTTCTACAAAGCTATCGAGCATTCCCGAATCCATAGGTCCTGGTCTATACAGAGCAAGAACGGCTATCAAATCCTCAAAATTATCTGGTTTGAGACGACGGTTAAGATCTTGCATACCTGAAGACTCTATCTGAAACATTCCCACTGTTTCACCACTTCGTATAACCTCATACACTTTTGGGTCATTTTCATCTATCTCATGCCAAACTATATCTTTATCATAACGACGTTTAATGAGTTTCATAGCATTATCTATAACATCAAGAGTTTTAAGACCTAAGAAGTCAAATTTGATTAAATCAACATCCTCAAGATAGTTTAGAGAGTATTGTGTTACAAATGTTGTTTCCCCCGATGGTTTATAGATAGGCGTTTTATACCAAAGCTCTTCATTGCTTATAACAACACCAGCAGCATGAATACCTGAGTTTCGTTTTAAACCCTCTAGCTTTTTAGCAAACTCCCATACACGTTTGGCATTGGCATCACTCTCTATAAGTTCGGAGATTTTTGGCTCTTTTTGAAAAGCACCATCTATCATCTCTCCCTTTTTCATCTTTCCATTAAGTGTTATACCTAGTTCATCTGGAATAAGTTTTGCCATCTTATCAGCTTGAGAGAGAGGCATCTCTAAAACACGAGCAACATCACGGATAACCCCTTTAGCTAAAAGAGAACCAAAAGTGATGATTTGGGCTACTTGATTTCGTCCATACTTCTCTACAACATAGTCTATAACCTCTCCACGACGAGCCTGCATAAAGTCCATATCTATATCGGGCATCGATACACGTTCAGGGTTTAAGAAACGCTCAAAAAGAAGTTCATATTTCATTGGGTCTATATCTGTAATATCTAAAGAGAAAGCGACCAAACTCCCAGCAGCTGAACCACGCCCTGGACCTACGGCTATACCCATCTCCTTAGCCACTTTCACAAAATCCCAGACTATAAGCATATACCCTGGAAATTTCATAGAGTTTATAATATCCATCTCAAAATCTAAACGCTCTCTATACTCTTGATGGCGTTCCTCTGGAACTATTTTTAGGCGATGATCTAAACCTATTTTACATCTATATGTAAAATATTCTGCATCATCTTTATCTATCCCACTAAACCAAACTTTTTTTTCCTCTAAAGAGGCATCAGAAGCAAGAGCAGGTTCATCATCTTTATGGTTTATCGTTATACCATCGTTTAGAGCATACTCTTTTGTAAATTTAAAGTTTGGTGGGATTGGGTCCCCTAGTTTTAACTTTAATTGGCATTTTTCTACTATCTCTTGAGTGTTTGAGATAGCTTCAGGAATATCAGCAAAGAGTCTTGCCATCTGCTCAGGGGATTTAAGATAAAACTCATGCACAGAGTGACGCATACGGTTTGGGTCATCGTAGAGTTTATTCATCCCTATACACATAAATGCTTCGTGGTATTGGGCATCTTCGGGGAATGTATAGTGAGTATCATTTGTTGCGATTATTTTTATCCCTGTTTCTTTAGATATTTTCAAGATACTATCATCTATATAAAGCTGGTCACCGATACCATGGCGCATAAGTTCAAGGTAAAAATCCTCTCCAAAAATATCTTGATACTCTTGTGCAACAGCTAATGCTCCATCATACCCTAAAGCTCCATTTTTAACATTACGTTCATTGGAAAGGTTTAGATGCCAGTTTACTTCACCTTGCAGACAAGCAGAGGTACATATAAGACCTTCACTATGCTCTTTAAGTTCATTTTTATTTATACGTGGATAGTAGTAAAAACCATCTATAAAAGCTTTAGAGGAGAGATACATAAGGTTCTCATACCCTTTTTGGTTTTTAGCATATAAGCAGATATGAAAACGTTGTTTTGTAGTTTTATCATCAATATTTTCACCATTATGAATATACCCCTCTATCCCAATAATAGGTTTTATCCCTGCTGAGGTCATCTGCTGATAAAAATCTATCGCTCCAAACATATTTCCATGGTCGGTCATAGCAACTGAAGTCATACCAAGTTCTTTAAGTCTAGGAACAAGGTTTGAGAGCTTATTTGCACCATCTAGGAGAGAGTATTCTGTATGGAGGTGGAGGTGGGTGAATTGTTGGGTACTCATAAATATTTGCCTTTAGAAAAAGTTTTTAATCTGTTTGAGATTATAGTAGGTTTTTATTAAATTTTATAGCTTATATTATTGTCTTGACAAAGCTTCAAAATAGTATTAAAATAGATTTATTTCATTTTTATGAGGAAAAAAAGTATGGAAAAAGCAGTTATAACTCTTAACTATATTACTCTATCCAAAACACTTTCATATCAAGAACTCACAAGAAAAAGTAATAGACAAGATACAAAAATGTATCTAGGAGGGCTTATGGGAGAGTTTGTTTTAAAAAATGTAAATAGAGATATATATAATCTTCTCAAGTTAGGAGAGGTTATCGGAGTAGGTAAAAGTACAGTGTTTGGGTTAGGAAAAATTAAAATAGAGGGAATAGAATGAGTAAATATCTATATTCTGCAACAGTTCAAGGGATTCAAGGGTTTATATTTGCAACAAATAAACTTCAAGAGATAGTAGGTGCAAGTGAACTTGTAAAAAGTATATCTGATATATTTGAAAAAAATTATAAAGCAGATGAGATACTTATAAATACAGCAGGAAATATAAAAGCGATATTTAATGATGAAAAAGAGTGTCAAAAAGTTGTTTTAGAGTTTAGTAAAATCATCTCTCAAATGGCGTATGGTATCACTATCTCTCAGGCTGTTGTAAAGTTTGATGGTCGAGCAGAGGATTATATAGGGGAGGTTTCAGAAAAACTAAAAATCCAAAGAAATAGACCCTCTATCCCTTTAGATAGTAGCATAAATATAATGCAATTACACCCAAAAACTGCCAAACCGATAATATCTAAAGATGGTGACAGAGCAACATCTCAAAAACTAAGAGCAAATGAAGAGTTTTATAAAAAAAATCCATCTGTAAAAGAGTTTAAAGATTTTTCCTATATGAAAAATAGTAAAGGAAAAATTGCGATTATTCATATTGATGGCAATGGGTTAGGCAATGTTGTAAAACAGTTAGGCAAAAAACTGAGTAGTTTTTCAAAAAGTTTAGAGAATGCAACCAATAAAGCGTATGATGAAGCAAGAGAAGATGATATGGATATACGTAAAGTTATCATTGGTGGTGATGATGTCACTGTTATCTGTAATGCAAATAATGCTATCAAGTTTACAAGAAATTTTTTACAAAACTTTGAACAAGAGACACAAAAAATCGTAGAACTCAAAGGGATAACAAAAAAACTAACAGCTTGTGCAGGTATAGCCTATTGTAATGAAAAATACCCTTTTCATTATGCAGTAAATTTAGCAGAAAATCTTTGTGGTGTTGCTAAAAATCATTCCAAAAGAGAATCATCTTCTTTAATGTTTCACAATATCCAAAGTGCAAATTATCAAAGTTGGGATAAATTTATAGAAGATGAATTAACTATAAAAAATGATAAGCAGACCATACGATGCGATTTTGGAGCATACTATTTAGATAAAAAAGATGAGGCAAACATAAGCGATTTTATAAATACTCTTGAAGCATATAGATGTGATGGTAGTCCTATAAGTAGTCTTAGAAACTGGTTGAGTGAACTCTATAAAAGCGATACAAATGCACAATCTTTACTAGATAGAATAAATATAATAACAGCACAAAAAGATAATTGGAACTGTAAAATAATGGATAAAAATTTAAAATATTTTAATAAAAACCTCTCAAATGAAACACTTATAATAAAAAAAGATGGGCATACAAAAACACCTATCTATGACATACTGCAAATACTCTCTATTACAGAGGTGAAATAATGACTTTACTATATGAACTAAAATTTTTTGATTATTGGCATCTAAGTTCAGGTTTAAGTGCTGGAGCAAAACTTGATAGTAGTGTTACAAAAGATAATGATGATATTCCCTATGCAAGTGGTAAAACTATTAAAGGTTTAGCAAGAGAGATGGCAGAATTTTTATATGATGATAGCTTTGTCAAAAGATGTTTTGGAGAAAAGGGTATTAAAAATGGAATATGCTACTTTAAAAATGCGCAACTATCTAAAATAGAGAGAGAAGATATTATCTCAAATAAACTTCAAAATCATCTTTATGATGTTATCGCTTCTACACAGATAAAAGATGGAATAGCTGTTGATGATAGTTTACGAGAGATAGAGGTAGTTGTGCCTATGTCACTCTATGGCGAGATTTTGGATGTAGAAGAGGATGATTATCTAAAATTAAAAAAATCTCTTCAAGCAATAAAGAGAATGGGACTCAATCGTAATCGTGGTTTAGGAAGATGTCAGTTTATAGTAGGAGAGAGAGTATGAGAGAGTTAGTATATCAAGTTGAGTTTTTAAGTGATATTGTTCTTCCTGCAACATCAAATACTGAGGGAAATATAGAGCCATTAGATTTTATTGCTGGAAGTAATTTTTTAGGTATGGTTGCAAAAAATTATCAAAAATTTGAGGATAGTTTCAATATCTTTCATAGTGGCTTAGTAAAATTTGGTGATGCTACTCTTTTGAATGATGGAAAAAAAAGCTATAAGATGCCTCTCTCCTATTTTCACGAAAAAGCAGATACAACAACTCTTTATAATCATCACTATATAAAAGATTTTTCAAAGTTTCAACAACTTAAACAGAAACGAAATGGTTATATAACAGAGGATAATAAACTTATCTATCTTGAATACAACTACACTCAAAAATCAGCCTATGATAAGGAAAACAGAAGAAGTAAGGATAGCTCTATGTTTGGATATAGTGCTATGAGAGCTGGTTCTATCTGGAGTTTTTCTATAAAAATAGACAATAGAGTTTCAAAGAGTGATATTGATTTGATACAAAAGAGTATAGAGGGACAACAGCGTCTTGGAAAATCTAAATCTGCACAGTATGGCTTAATAGATATAAAATATAGAGAGGAAAAATCTTCTACTCAAGAGGAGTCTAAAAAATCTTCTTCAACTATTCTCTATTTTAAATCAAGAGTAGCACTTGTTGATGATGAGGGAAATCCGACCTATAATCTAAAATATCTTTTTGATGATTTAGATGAAAAGAGTATTGATTATCAGAAATGCCAACTAAAAACATCTACTTTTACTCCATACAATAGAGCGATGCAAACAAAAAGTTATGAAAGAGTTGTTATAAATAGTGGTTCAGTTGTTATCATTAATGATTTAACAGATAAACAGCTAGAGAGTATAAAAAATGGTGTTGGTATCTATTTATCAGAAGGTTTTGGAGAGATTTTAATTAATCCTCAATTTTTATTAAATCAAGATGGATTTGAATTAAGAACCGATTTTAAAAGTGATACTATCATAGAGAAACCTATTCAGAGTAACTTAGGGAGATTTTTAAAAAATAGAGAGGATGATAGATACTTAGAATTAGATATTTTAACAAAAGTAGATAAGTTTAAAACTAAATATAAATCACTATACAAAAATATTAAACCCTCTCAATGGGGAAAGATAAGGTCTATTTGCACAAGTGGAGTATCAAACTTTAAAGAGGAGATAGAAGATTATATCAGTAGTGGTACAAAAAAATGGGAGAAAGAGCAGATAGAAAAAATTCTTGAAATATCAAATAGTTTAGAGTTTATAAAACTTCTTTCTATACAGATGCCAAAGGGAAAATCAGATGAAAACTAGATATGTAGCACATATAACCATAGAAGCGCAAACACCTTTAAAAGTTGGTTCAAATAGCTCTGATTTTTTGCAAGATAGCCCTATTCAGAAAGATTGGAACAGTTTACCTATGATACTTGGAACATCTATCGCAGGAGTTTTAAGAAAAGATTTTCATAAAAATTTAGTAGATGATATTTTTGGTAAAGAGAATGGTTCAAGAGTGATAATCTCTAATGCCCTACTGGTAGATGAAAATGGTAAAGTTTGTGAAGAGTTACTTTTAGAAAAGACTCCCTTTTTACAACTCTTTGATACGCTTCCTATAAGAGAGCATACAGCTATCACAGATAAGGGTGTGGCTAAAGAGTATAGTAAGTTTGATGAAGAGATTCTCTATAAGGGAACACGCTTTAAATTTAGTATAGAACTTATAGAAGATACAAAGAAAAATTTTGAAGATATTTTATCTCTTTTAAGTAGCTCCTCTTTTAGAATTGGCGGTGGCAGTAGTAAAGGGTTTGGAAAAATTAGAGTGATAGAGATAAAGACTCAAAGCTTTGAGAGTAACTCTTATGGAGATTATTCAAGTAGTCTCAATCATTCACTTTCCGATAGCTATCAAGTAGTAGCGCATAACTCTAAAAAGCATACAATATATACTCTCAAAATAACTCCAGATGATTTTTTTATGTTTGGCAGTGGTTTTGGAGATGGGGATGCAGACCAAACACCTCTATATGAGAAGATAGTTGATTATAAAAAAGCAAAGCTTTCTGAAAATATGGTTTTAATTCCAACCTCCTCTATAAAAGGTGCTTTAGCACATAGAACAACATATCATTATAATCTGCAAAAAAAATATTTTATAGGTGATGAAGATGCAAAACAAACTATAAAAGAGCTTTTTGGTGAGGCAAAGAACTCAAAAGATGATATAGATGGTTTAAAAGGAAAGATAATTTTTAGCGATGTTTTTCAAAAAAATAAAAATGAGTTAAAAACTTTTGACCATGTAGGGATAGATAGATTTACAGGTGGTGCTTTAGATGGCGTACTTTTTCAAGAAAAAACAATAGCACAAAAAGATGAGTTTGAGATAGAGATAGTTGTTGAAAATGGTATCCAAGAGTGCTATATCAAAGCTTTTGAAACTGCTTTAGATGATATTTGTAGTGGTATGTTAGCTTTGGGTGGGACAACTACTAAGGGGAATGGTGTTTTTAGTGGAACATTGTATATTGATGGAGAGCATTATGAAAAAAAATAGAGAAGAGATTATAGAGTATGTAAATAGTCTAAAAAGCTATCAAGGTTATGTACAGTTTTCTGATAGAGCTATTACAGATATATTTGAAGATTTTAGTGATATATCTGTTGCAGAGCAAGAGGGCTTTATTTATGAGGCACATTTTTTTAATGGAGAGGAATCGATAACTATAAAACAACAAAATAGTGATTGGTTAGTATCGGTAACTCCATTTACTCAGTTTGAACCTAATGATATTCAAAAATATATAGGGATTAACAGTTTAAAAGTCAAAATGCTTCAAATATGGAAAGAGGAAACAGATTCTTTTTGTGAGGGTATGTTGGTAAAAAAACTTCAAAAAGTTGTTTTTGTAGGATTTGAAAAAGGAGACTCTAAATGATAACAGCACCATTTAATTTTGTACCATTAAGTGAACAGGTCTTTTTTCCAGATTGGGCAGATAGTGTAAGCCATGATATACCATTTAAAGATGGTAAAAGTGGGGTTATTGATATAACTATTACTGCAAAAACTCCTATTTTTATAAGAGACCATTCTAGTGATAAAGAGAACACATCAGAACAGTTTTGTAACTATAATGGAGAGTATTATATTCCCTCTACAACAATAAAGGGTATGGTTCGAAATGTTTTAGAGATTATGAGTTTTTCTAAGATGACTCAGTTTGATGATGATACGTATGCTGTAAGAGACCTTTCTGATACAAAAAATTTCTATATGAGCCAGATGAAAAAAGATACATTTTGTGGGTGGCTTAGAAAAGAGGATGATAGTTTTATTGTAGAGGATTGTGGGAAAGCTGGTCGGATAAAGCATGAAGAGATAGATAAACTGTTTAATATCGGTTTTGCTTCAAAATTTAAAGCGGGAACATTTGCTAATAAAGCGGATGATAAAATCGCTTTAGTAAAATATAAGATGATACAAGAGAGTAATTTTACACACACTTTTGAGCATACAAGTACATCAACAGTAGGGGATAAAAGATATAGTTATAATAAATCTTCCTCTACAAAGGGAACTATCGTTTTAACAGGGCAACCAAGTGCAAGAGATGAGAGTAGAAAAATCCCTAGTGGAAAAGTATATGAATTTATATTTTTTGAGCCTAAAGAGGAGATAGTTCTTGATAAAGATGTAGTAAATAATTTTCTCTTTGCCTATTTTGATAAAAGAACAACGCAACCAAAAGAGTCAAAAGATTGGACATTTTGGAAAGAGAAACTTTATAATGGAGAAAAAGTACCTATATTTTTTCAAAAAGATGGTGCAAAGATAGCCCATTTTGGATTATCTTATCTTTATAAACTTCCTTATAAATATAGTGTTAAAGATGGTGTTCCACAAGAGCATAATAGTAACCGTATCGATTTATCAGAAACTATCTTTGGATATATAAATAAAGAAACAAAAACAGCATTAAAAGGAAGAGTGGAGTTTTCTCACTTTAAAGCTACAAAAAATATTAAAGAGTTACAGAGTCGAACAGAGATTTTAGGTACTCCAAGAGCTTCATACTATCCTATCTATGTAAAACAAAATAAAGATGAACTCTTTAGCACTTTTATGGATAAAGATTTCTCTTTAGCAGGTCGTAAAAGATACCCTATCCATAATGGTAGTGGTGTGATGCAAACAGAATCTACTAAAAATGAAAAAGTTGGAACTACTTTTCAACCCCTCGATAAAAATGTTATTTTTCAGGGAAAAGTCCGATTTCATAATCTAAAAAAAGCAGAGTTAGGTGCTTTACTCTCCGCTTTAACATTTCATAATAGTAAAGAGAACTACCATAATATCGGTATGGCTAAATCATTAGGATATGGAAAGATAGAGTTAAAGTTAGATAGAGTTGAGGATTTAGAATCTTATTTAAAGGTTTTTGAAGCTGAAATGAGTTCAAACATAGAGAATTGGTCTGTTTCAGAGGAGCTAAAAGAGCTTTTCAGTATGAGTAAAGAGCAAAAAAATAGTGGTAACTCACAGCTTAAATATATGAGTTTAAAAAGCTTTGCTAAATATAAAACAACAGCTGAAAAAGATTATCTTCGTCCATATTCTCAGCTTCATGGGATAAAGGTATCAACTTTAAAATCTTTGGTCAGTGATGAAGAGTTAGTACTTTTCAAGGAGCAAAAGATTTTTGACAATGAACTTTCTCTCATTTTAAAAAGTGATAATGTCACACACTATGAAAATTTTATTAAAAAATATTCTGAGTATCAAAATATAGATGAAATTATTAAGAGAAAAAATGCTCTTCAAGAAACTCAAGAAGCAGATAGATTTAAAAAGGTAGATAATGAGGTTAAATCTGCTTTGAAGGAGTTAGAAAATAAAAAATCAAATCCAAAACAGTATGCAAAACTTCGAGATAAATTTATAAAAAAATGGGAAGCTAAAAAAAATAATAAAGGGTCTCGTTTTGTTTTAGAGTTAGTTGCAAAAGTGAAGTAGTCATTTAGAAAAATTCAATATTTTATTACAAAAAAAGGAAGAAAAATGCCATTTAAAAGATTAAATCTCTCAAAAAATATAGAGAAAGTGATAGAAGAAAAGGGTTATAAAAATCCTACATCTGTCCAAGAAAAAGTGATTCCACTTATTTTGGATAAAAAAGATGTGATGGTGATGGCTCAAACTGGGAGTGGGAAAACAGCTAGTTTTGTTCTTCCATTGTTAACTATATTAGAGAATCAAAATACTCAAGGAAAAGCAAAGATAAAAGTTCTTGTTTTAACACCAACACGAGAACTTACTTTACAAATTACAGAGAGCTTTAAAGAGTTTGGAAAATATTTTTCAAAAAAAATGAAACTTGTTTCTCTTATTGGTGGAGATAAAATAGGGGAACAACTTTATGATATTCAACAAGGATGTGATGTTGTTGTTGCAACATTAGGACGATTTTTAGATGTTTTAAGTAAAAAACAGATGAATTTAACTCATTTAGAATATCTTGTTTTAGATGAAGCAGATAAGATGTTAAATCTTGATTTTGCGAATGAACTTGATATGGTTTTAGAGTCACTACCGACATCAAGACAAACACTTCTTTTTTCTGCTACTTATCCTCAAAAGATGTTAGATATAGCTTCTAAAATAGTTCAAAATCCTATTGAAGTAAAAATAACAACAGAAAAACAGATAGTAGAAAATATTTTTCAAAGAGTGATAGAGGTTAATAAGGATAAGAGAGGTCCACTATTGCGCTCTCTTTTAAAAGAAAACAGTTGGAAAAGAGTATTAGTCTTTATGGCAAATAAACGTTCTACGAATAATATAGCTGAAAAATTTAGAAAATATGGGTTTAAATCAGCATCATTTAATGGTGATTTAGAACAAGATTTACGAAAAGAAACTCTCCAAGCTTTTAAAGATGAAAAAATAGAGATACTTTTTGCAACAGACATAGCAGGAAGAGGACTAGATATAGATAATATTGATTGTGTTATTAACTATGATTTACCCCGTTCTCCTGCTGATTATATTCACAGAATAGGACGAACAGCAAGAGCTGGAAAATCTGGAACAGCTATCTCTTTTATAGATTATGAGACTATGCAACATTTTAAGTTAATAGAAAAACGAAGTGATATAAAACTTCAACGAGAACAGATAAGTGGATTTGAACTAGAGGGTATTGCACCTCAAAAAGTAAAAGGTCCAGCACCTGTTAAGGGGAAGAAAAAGAGTAAGAAAGATAAGTTACGGGAGAAGATGGCTCGATAAATCTTTAAAGGTAAGTAGATTTTTTTCTGTAAATTAAAGATATTTTATAATCTCTATTTTTATAGAAACAAAATCTAAAGTGCTTACCTAATTACAAACTCAACCCTTCAACAACCCTCTTCAACTCCAAAACCTCAACATCCTTAACTAAACCCTCCCCAAAATAAACTCTAACCTCACGACGTCTAAAATATTTGAAGATAGAACCTTTCTCATCTCCATCATACCTAGCCCATCTACTCCCAAACATACCATCTATAAAAAATGGTATAACAACTCCATCATACTCTTTAGAGATAAGTTCATACCCTCTATGAAACTTACCGAGATTGCCATCTTTGGTTATGCCACCCTCTGGAAATATTCCTACTATTTTTCCATTTTTCAAACGACTAGATGCCTCTTTAAAGGCATCTTTAGAAGCTTTTTTTGAAACAGGAATAGTCTCTCCAAGTTTAAAAAAGTAGTGAAAACCTTTCCAATTATATATCTCTTTATCCATCATAAAGTTTATTCGTCTTTGGATAGGAAGTTGTAGTATGAGCCAATCTAACCAACTAATATGATTTCCTAAAAGAAGCACACCTTTAGAGTTTGGAATGTTTTCTAACCCTATATAGATAAATTTGTATCTTAACGATAGTAAAAGCTCCATAGTTGCCCAAATACTCATAAGAAAATATCTTTTTATAAGAACTATTGTTAAAACAATCCCAACGAGAACCATAGCATCTATAAGATACTCTGCCTCCACTCCATAAAAAGCAAAAAGAGTTGTTAAAACTAAAGATGTAAACATAAAAATATTTTGAATAAAATTGTTCCCAGCTAAAATTGTTCCTAAATGAACACGTGGAGAGAGCGATTGTATTTTTGCATTGAGTGGTACCATTATAAAGCCTGAAAAAACTCCAAAAGTTCCAAATATCATAGCCATAGTTGTTATAGAAGTTGCAAAAGGTATCATAAATACTAAAACTGTAATCCCCCCAGCACCGATAACTACAAGACCTGTATTTATAAAATATTTTGAAAAATATGCTGAGAGAATAGAACCTATAACCATCCCTATACCAGCTAACATCATCACACCTTGTATATAGATAGTATTTGTAACATCCAACTCACTTTTAGCATACTCCCCAAAAACAGCTAAAACAACTTGAGAGATAGACCAAAAAAGAGAAAGAGCGATAATAGCCTCTAAAATCTCTTTTTTTCGTGTCACTATCTTCATATTTTTACGAAGATACTCCCCTTTTATGTACCTATTTAACTGAAACTTTTTTTGACTCTTTTTTGGCATCTTATTTGGTAGTTTTGTAGCTAAGAGAAACTGAATAACTGAGCCTACTACCAACAACCAACCCAAAGGAGCTATAAGTGCTAAAATATCCTCTTTTGTAGTAAATGCACTATCTAACATCATCTCAAAAAGAACAGTATAAAAGAGCATACCACCTAAAATAGCGATGGTTGTAACAGCTTGAACAGCACCATTTCCACTACTTATAAACTTTTCCCCCACTAACTCTTTTATATACCCATACTTTGCAGGTCCATAGATAGCACTTTGAAACGCTAAAAGAAAGGTAAGAGTAAATGCTAGAAAAAAGTTACTATTATAGTAAGCATAAGTGATACCTAAAGTGATAAATACAGCAAAAAGTGCACCATATTTCATAATCTCATTTTTAGGAAACCTATCTGCTAAAAATCCTGTCGGAGAAAAAACTAAAATAAAAGGCAATATAATAAGTGCATTTACAATAGCAGTTAAAACTATTTGAGTATCTCCATCATAGATTTTAAAGATAGTGTTTTGAATAATAATCTTATGACCCAAATCTGTAAAAGCATTTAGGAAGATTACTAAAAGATAGTTTATTGTTCCTGTTATTGCAAATATTTTTTTCATTCTGTTTTATTTTCCTTTTTTACTCTTCACTCTCTTCATCAAAATCTCCCACCAAAACAGTACTCCACCCCTCATAAAAACCACCCTCTTTTTTGACTACATTAAAAAGAGTTTCTACAACTTTAGCTACCTCATCTTCTATAATAGTATGAATTTTTACAAGTGCTATACCATGCTCAAAATCTTCACTACTTATCTCATCTTTAACTTTAAAACCCTCTAACTCTACATTTATATCTAAATTATTTATAAATCTATTTTTTTGAGTAGGTGTTTGAAAAGAGATATAATGCTCAACCTCTCGCGCAACACTAAGTTCATCCCCCTCCTCTTGCAACAAAAAGATGATTTTAGCACTCTGAATATTTGCAAACTCTAACTCTGTTGGAAAAAGTTGCTGTTCATAAAATTTCCATTGAGTATCTCTTACTATATTTGTTTCATATACATAATTTGAAGGTGCAAGTATCTGTTTTATAACAGGGTCAACTCTTTTTGAGTCATAAGAGTAAAAGTAAAGTTCACTCCATCCATCTACTACTCTACTTCCAACATATATAGCTCTTTCATTATGTCCTAAAGCGATTATAAGAGCCTCTTTCGTTTCTAAAAACTCCTCATATCCCTCTTGTGTTTCATCTAAGCCATCATATTTTATAAATATACTTACCAACCAAGGATTCATCTCTTTAGCATTTTCTACATCAAGATTTACCTCAACAAAAACTTTTTCACCCTCTTCTACTCTTTGAAAAATCTCTCTCATAATTATAAACCTACTATCTTATTTACTTCTAAACCAAAACCACTCAAACCAACAAATTCAGTTGCTTTCATAGTTGTTAAAAGATTCATCTGAGTTACACCAAAAGATTTTAATATTTGCGCCCCTATTCCAAACTCTTTCATCGTTGCATTATCTTGATGATTGATTTTATTTATAAATACTAAGATACCACCATTACTTTTAAGATACTCTACTGATTTTACAAAATGATTATATTTCTCTTGATTTAAAAAAAGTTCTACATCTGGTATAACATTATGCACACGGACATTCACTACATCTGCTTTCTCTTTTCCAAATTTTATAGCTGTATGTTCTATACCGTCATGGTCTTCAAATATATGTTGCTCCACTTTTTGACCAAAAAACTCTATCTCTTGCACTTTTGTATCATTTACTAATCTCTCGTTTGCAAGTCTATACTCAACTATATCAGAGATAAAAACAGTTTTAAGATTATGCTTCTCACCAAATATATCTAAATCATCTCGTCGAGCCATAGTTCCATCATCTTTTATAATCTCACAAATAACACCAGCTTCACTTAAACCTGCTAAACGACAAATATCCACAGAACCCTCTGTATGCCCTGTTCTTATAAGTGTTCCACCATCTTTAGCTATTAAAGGAAATATATGCCCTGGTTTTACCAACTCCACCGATTGACTTATAGGATTTGCCAAAATACGAATAGTATCATCTCTCTCTTGTGCAGATATACCTGTTAAAGCATCTTTTGCATCTACTGAAACAGTAAATGCTGTCTCATATGATGATGTGTTTGAGCTAATCATAGGATTTAGGTCTAGTCGTATTGCTATTTTTTTACTCACGGCAACACAGATAAGCCCTCTTGCATGTGTTGCCATAAAGTTTACATGTTTATCCGAACTAAAAGAAGCTGAATAGACTAAATCACCCTCATTTTCTCTATCCTCATCATCAATCATGATAATCATATTACCTTTTTTAATCTCTTCTATCGCTTCTAGTACTCTTTGAATTGGTGTCATATCTTCTCTTTTATGTGTAATTTGTATAAATTATATAAAAAAAATCATTAAAAAAGAGTTTTTTTAAAAATATCTTGAAAAATACTTGACATTCTTTTTTTATTTGACTATAATTCTAACATAACAAAACGATAGAATGATTTTGTTTA
Organism: uncultured Sulfurimonas sp.; assembly: GCA_964404655.1. Taxonomy (GTDB): domain Bacteria; phylum Campylobacterota; class Campylobacteria; order Campylobacterales; family Sulfurimonadaceae; genus Sulfurimonas. Next base: position 26,523 of record CAYOKX010000018.1, read on the forward strand.
GAAGTGTCGCGGAATAGAGCAGTTCGGTAGCTCGTCGGGCTCATAACCCGAAGGTC
>CAYOKX010000019.1:0-25374 GCA_964404655.1 uncultured Sulfurimonas sp.
AACTGTTTAAATGATGCTGTTTTTTCACTTACTAAACCTAAATATTCTGTTTTTTCTCTTAGTAAAAGTTTATTGGCAAAGTTATCATATTCATCTATTAAAATCATTATTTCTAATTTTTGCTCTTTTAGATATGTAAATATATTATCTAATAAGATAATTGGATTACTATTATTTGCAACATCTAATCCATATTTTTTTATAAAAGAGTTGAGTACGTTTAGAAGATAGCTTCTAAAACTCTCCTCAACATCATTTACATCAATCCCACTAAAATTAAATCTCATAATAAGATAACTATTTATCTCTTTTGTAGGATGTTTACCTATATAAGTATCTCCATACAATGTTTCAAAATCATTTTTATAATTTTTATCATAATAGTAATGAAGCATAGAGATAAAGAGAGATTTTCCAAATCTTCTTGGTCTTAAAAATATCAGATATCTTTCATTTAAATTTTCAAGTTTCTCTATAAATTTAGTTTTATCTACAAAATAGTAGTTCTTCTCTATTACATCTTTATAATCTGCTATTCCATAGGGGATTTTTTTTAGCATCTATTTGCCTTTTTAAAACATCGTATCTAAAATATTATCTTTAAACTTTATCTTCTCAACAGAAGCACTAATTATTTTATGCTCCTCTTTTAAAATATCATATTCAGATTTTAGTTTAGTTATCTCTCTACTTTTGAAGTATATCTGTTGCTGTATATAAATTTTTGGAAAGGTAATCATTCCAATAAGAACTATTACACCTATCACCAATAAGAGATAGCGAAATTCGATATTTTTAGAGGATTTTTTATGTTCAATTCCACTAAAGAGTTCATTTAGTAGTTCATTTTTTACACTCATTCACAGTCCATACTAAAAATTCGCATTTTTGCACTTCTACTACGTACATTCTCTTTGAGCTCATCCTCTTTAGCCATAATAGGTTTTTTTGTGATAATCTTTCCTAAAGAGTGATTATTTCCACAGTTACAACGCATCGCCTCTTGAGGACAGATACATTTTTTAGCCCATGATGTAAAAGTTTGTTTTACTATTCTATCTTCAAGAGAGTGAAATGAGATGATGGCGATAGTCGCTTCTGAAAGTTTTGCATCCTCTATACTTTTAAGGAGTGATTTTAGTTCGCCTAATTCATCATTTACCTCTATACGTATCGCTTGCATGAGAAGTGTTGCTGGATGGATTTTTTTCCCTTGAGGCATATGAGGCTTTAGTGTATCACTCAACTGTTTTGCTGAGTGAAAAGGACGATTTGCAATTATAGTAGAGGTTATCTTTTTATAATTTCTTAGTTCTCCATATTCTAGTAAAATTCTTTCTAGTTCCGATGATGAGTAATTATTTACAACTTCAGAAGCACTAAGGGGAGCATCTTTATCCATACGCATATCAAGAGTATCACTTTCATAGGAGAAACCTCTCTCTTTTTTATCAAGTTGTAAAGAGGAAACTCCTATATCAGCTAAAATACCTTTAATATTTTCTATACCATATTGTGATATAACCTCTTTTATAACATTAGAAAAACGACCTTTACGAATCTCTACTCTCTCTTTAAAAACGGCTAATCTTTGAGTAGAAAATTCTATGGCTGTTTGGTCTTGGTCAATCCCTATTAATTTTATATTTGGATTGGCCTCTAAAATCATAGAGGAGTGACCTCCATATCCCATAGTACAATCAATAATGATACCATCTTCGATAGAGTTAAATGAGTTGATAACTTCACGGTAGAGAACAGGAATATGAGGAATGTTTTGCATAAGAAAACCTTTTAATAGTTAGAATAATTTTTAGGTATTATACATAAAATACATAAAATTAATTTTTCAGTTGAAGTAAAATAATTTTATTGACAAGTAGACTCTTTTTCTACATCTAAAGGGAATTTATTGTTTTTTAAAGTTTCATTCTTTAGCTCTTCTAAGAAGATTAATATTTTTTCTTGGTAGAGGACAGTATCTTTATTTAGTGGTAAAGAGAGAAGGGTCTGTAATCTTTTTGTATCTATTTTTTTTGCATATCGTGGAACTATTTTTAACTCTTTTTGAATATGTCCAATCAGTGTTTCTAAATAGAGACCATTATCTTCTTGAACTTTTTGTACTAGCTCTTTTGTTGCAAGTGTTAATAGGTTTGCTCTCTCTTCATCATTATGATAAAGATTAAGAGCAATCTTTTTTATTATAATATAATTTTCAACTTTAGCATTTTCATCTGCTGATATTACAACAGCAAATACTTTTGCTCTAAAGTTTAATGAACCATGATGATGAACAAAAATTTCACGAAAAGCATTAGAGAAGTGGTGTTTTATTTTAAAAAAAAGACTCATATATATTCCTTATATGATATTATACATTTTTGAAGATATTAAATAGGAAAAATAGATGTTAAATGAAGAAAAATATGAGATATTAAAAGATAGTTTTTTAGAATCACAAAGACTTTTTAATAAACTAGGTGTTGTTGCAACTAATGCTTCCAATATAACTTATGATGAAAGCGGTTTATATCATGAGGAAGAGGAAGTTTGTGAACGTCATTGGTTAAAACTTAGCTCTAAAATTGTTGATGGGATAAGTCAATCTTTAGAGGGTTATAGCATAGAACTTTTAAAAAACGATTCTTTAGAAAAGAGAGAGTTAGTGTTTAATATAAATAAAGATGAGATAAAAAGTAAAATAGTTGTAGAGTATTCAGAGGATGATTCTTTGAGAATTACACAAATTAGTTAAAATAATTGGTATAATACAAAGATAACAATAAAGGAATATTTTTATGGGTAGAGCGTTTGAATATAGAAAAGCATCAAAGTTAAAAAGATGGGGAGCGATGTCAAAACTGTTTCCTAAACTTGGTAAAATTATCACAATGGCAGCAAAAGAAGGTAGTAGTGACCCAGATATGAACTCTAAACTTCGTACAGCTATTTTAAATGCAAAAGCTGAAAATATGCCTAAAGACAATATAGAAGCAGCGATTAAAAGAGCAAGTGCAAAAGATACAGCTAGTATGTTAGAGGTAAATTTTGAGGGAAAAGCTCCTTATGGCGTTCTTATATTTATAGAAACTATGACAGATAACAATACTCGTACTGTTGCAAATGTTAAAAATATTTTAACAAAGCGTGGTGGAGAGATGCTTACAAAAGGTTCTTTAGAGTTTATGTTCTCTCGAAAAGCTCTTATAGAGTTTGATTTACAAGAGAATATGGATATTGAAGAGTTAGAACTTGAACTTATAGATGCTGGTCTTGAAGAGATAGAGGCTGAAGATGGTCTTTGTTTAGTAACTGGTGATTATACAAGTTTTGGGACATTAAATAGTGCGATAGAAGAGATGGGAATAGAGATTAAAAAAGCTCATTTAGAACGTATGGCAAATACTCCTATTACTTTAAATGAAGAGCAACAAGAGGAGATAGATAAAATTTTAGAGAAACTTGAAGATGATGAAGATGTTCAAAAAGTTTTTACTAATTTAGCCTAATAATGCAGTTTGTAAAAGATATTTTTACACAAACATTAGAGATAAAGCAATCAAAATTTATTGCTTATCTCACCCCCTACACACAATATAATCAAACTTTAAAAAGATTAAAAGAGGAACATCCAAAAGCTAGACATTTTGTTGTAGCATATAGATACCTTAATGAATATGAACAGATTATAGAACACTCTAGTGATGATGGTGAACCAAAAGGAACATCGGGAAAACCATCTCTTATGGTTTTACAAGGTAATGAAATGATAGATAGTGCTATTATTATTGTTCGTTATTTTGGTGGTACAAAGCTTGGAACAGGTGGCTTAGTGAGAGCATATAGTGATGCTGTTAATCTTGTTATAGAATCTTCAGAACTTTGTAAATACACAAAACAGATAGAGAAAAAGATAGTTTTAAATTATAGTGATGTAAGAATTATTGAATATGAGTGTAAAAAAAGAGAGATAATAATATTGGATAAACTTTTTGAAAATAATGTTAGTTTTTTTATTAAAGGGAGTGAAGAGAATATAAATCTTTTTTTAGATGAGAATAGAGCTATTATTAGGTAATAGACTCTATTTTTATATTTAATTAACTCGCAGTACTTCCCATACTCCACATAGGTAGGAATATACCAAGAGCAAGAAGTGTTACTAGAGATGCGATGACAAAGAGCATTATCGGTTCAACAGCTTCAGATAACCCATCTATAATAGCATCAAATTTCATCTTATAATATTCAGCAACTTTTTTTACCATTTTATCAAGAGTACCACTATCTTCTCCTGCTTTGACCATCTGAATAATCATATTTTCAAAAAGTTTTGTGTCTTGAAGACCTTTATGTAGTGTTCCACCTTTTTCTACTGTACTTTTTACAGATTGAAACTTTAGTTTGAGAGGTAGATTATCTACCATCGTTGTAGTTGTTTCTAATGCTTCCGATATAGGAATTCCTGCTCGAATAAGCTCTGAAAATACAAGAGTAAATCTACTCAGTGTAGCAAATTTTATAATATTACCGATGAGGTATGTTTTAAGAAGAAATTGGTGCCACTTAAATTCAACCTCTTTATTTGTACGAATAAAATGTTTAAATATAATGACAAAAAGAACTATTCCAGAGAGAAGATATAATCCATAATTATTTAATATATGCTCAAGAGAGAGTAAAATTTTTGTTGGAAGAGGGAGTTCAGCATTCATTTTTTCAAAAATATCTTTAAATTTTGGAACAACTACAGATATAAGTATAGTAAAAGCAACACCCATTGCTATCATAACATTTCTTGGGTATGCCATAGCTTTTTTAAATTTAACGATATTAGAACGAATCTCATCTAGCATATCACCTAAGGCATAGAGTGATTCATCAAGATTACCCGTCTTTTCACCAAGTTGAGTCATTGCTATTGTTAAATTTCCTAGCTCAAAACGAAAGTTCTCCATAGAGGTTGATAATGCGTGACCTGAGTTAATATCATCAGCCAACTTATTAAAAACATCTACTAATGCTTTATCATCTGAAGAACTTGCTATCTCTTGAAGTGAATCATGTATAGAAAGACCAGCATTTGTCATAACAGCTAACTGTCTAATCGCTCCAATAAGTGCATCAGGTTTAATCTTTTTTTTACTGATGCTTTGAAGTAGCTCTTTTTGAAACTTTTGAAATTTTATCTCAAACGGTTCTTCAGCTTCTACAACCTTAATAACAATACCTGTAAATTTTAGTTTTGCATTTTGGTTAGCCTCTTTTTTATCAATAGCATAAAAGGGAATCTCCTCTTTTTTCCCTTTACTTAAAACAGTAGCAATAAAATATTTCACCCTTTTGATACCTTTAATATCTCATCAATAGTTGTAATCCCATCCACTGCTTTTTGAATACCATTTTCAAAAATACCGATAAAACCATCTTCTTTTGCTTGCTCTTCTAATAGCTCTTTGGAAGCACCTTTGGCTATGAGAGAGGAGAGTTCATCGGAGATAGTCAATACTTCACAAATCATCTCTCTTCCCATATATCCACTATCTCCACACTCTTTACATCCTGTTCCTTTATAGAACTTTGTATCTTCTGAGATAAATTCACTAATCTCTTCAAGAACAGTTAATGGAGGCTGTTCTATTGTTTTACAGTGTGGACATATTTTTCTTACAAGTCGTTGCGCTTGAATAGCAACTAATGCACCACTGATTAGATAGTGTGCAATTCCCATATCAACCATACGATGAATAGAACTGATAGCATCATTTGTATGAAGAGTTGATATAACCATATGACCTGTAAGTGCTGCTTTTATAGCTATCTCTAAAGTTTCTTTATCTCGTATCTCCCCTATCATTATCTTATCGGGGTCTTGTCTTAGAATAGATTTTAGGGCATCTGCAAAACTTAAACCTACTTTAGGGTTTACTTGAACCTGTTGGATAAGATTCATTCTATACTCAACAGGGTCTTCAACTGTAATTACTTTATCTTCTGTATTTCTTAGTTCATTTAATGCACCATAGAGAGTAGTTGTTTTACCACTACCAGTTGGACCTGTTACTAAGATAATTCCATAAGGAGATTCAAGACCCTTAATCAGTTTTTGATAACTTACGCTATCCATACCTGCATCTTCAAGTTTTACAAGAGCTTTCTCTTTATCAAGTACACGCATAACGATAGATTCACCATATAAAATAGGGAGAGTAGATATACGAAAGTCATACTCTCTATCTCCTACTAGTGTTGAAAAACGTCCATCTTGAGGTTTTCTTTTTTCTGCAATATCAAGATTAGATAATAGTTTAAGTCTTGATGCAAGTGGAGCATATATATATTTTTCAAAGAAAAATATCTCATTTAATTTTCCATCTATTCTAGCACGAACAACACAGTTTTTTTCAGTTGGCTCTATATGAATATCACTTGCACGACTATGGATACAAGATTTTAAAACAACATCTATAAGCATTAGGATTGATGATGTTTTATTTGGGTCGTTGAGTGTATTTACAGCATTAAGTTCATCATGAATTTTTTTCATTAAATCTTTTACACTATCTTTTATCTCTATTTTTAAGATATATGAGTGAATCTGTTTTTTTGTTGCTAATGCTATTTTTATCGGTTTTCTATATAGTCTTTGTATCGCTTCTTGAGCATTTATATCAAGAGGGTCATTAAAAACGATAGTAACACTTAAATCATCCTCCATAATAGGAAGTACATTGTGTTTTTTTAGTTGTGCTAGAGGAATGTTTGCAGTTAATTTATAATCCATATCGATTGAATCTAAATCAACAAAAAGTAGTTTTAACTCCTCTGCAAGATGTTCAAGGATAGTTTTTTCGTGAATATAATTATAGTTAGCTATAATTGAAAGGTCATATTTTCCATCTTTTATCTTTTCAACTATAAATCTTGTTAACCTATCCATTGTCATAAAACCAGAGAGAGTAATATCTCTTAAAATTAGGTTTGGATGGATACCTTTTGCTAAAAGTCTATCCACTTGAGACTTCATAATTGAACCATTGGCAAGTAAATCGGTAGTTATTCTATCCATAATCTATTCCTATTTGTAAATATGTTTTTTTATTAAGAGCTTTTTATAAAACTCTTCGATAATAATTGAATATGCAGTTCTATTTTTTTCAATATAAAGTTTATAGTTTATATTTTTATCTTCACTATCTTCAAAAATGTAAAAATTATTAATATTATAGAGTTCTTTTGTTCTATCTCTTTTTATATATAAATTAAAAACTTTAGAAAAGATATGTTTTGTAGTAGGTAGTTTTAAAGAGGATATATCATAACCATCAACTAGGGAACGATAAAGTAGTTTTTTTTGCATTAAAATAATGGAAAAATAGGCTGAATTTGCACGAGCTTCTTTTGATTTTTTTAAAATTACGATAGGTATTGAGAGTTTATCTATAAAATCAGCTTTCAAACAAGAAAAAGCATATAAAGAGATAAGTTCTTCATCTTTGCGAAACTTATTAAATTTACTAGCACCTTGAATACAAGCCTTTTTGTACTCTTTGAGTTGATAAAGGTGAAACATATTTTGTTTAATATTTGCAAATAGATAGGTTGTTATAAAAAGAATAATAACTATTTTCATCTAAATTGTCCTGAGTAAATATCATCTAAAAGTGTTGTCGCTCGGTAGGAGTTAGAGTGTGCTATATATCGATTTAACATCTTAATTGCTATCGATTTTTTGTTTAATTTTACAAGAGATTTAGCAAAAATTATCCAACTCTCTTCTATATCATTATTAATACCATTTGTAATAAGTGCATAGTTATAAGCTTTTTTATACTCTTTTATCTCATAATATTGTCTTGCTATAAAAAGACTCAAGGCAGGATTATGATTTTTTTCAAATCTTTTAATAACTTCTTTTATATCTTGTTGTGTTTTTTGTCTAATAATTTTAAGAGGTCTTTCACGTTCTCTATGATGTTGTATTATCTCTCTTTTTTTAACTTCTTTTATCTCTTGAACTTCTGGTTGTTTGATAATCTTTTTTTCAACTTTTACTATCTCTGGTTTGATATTAGTTACATCATATTTTATTTGAGATATAAAATTGAAAGATGGTTCGACAGTTAACTGCTTTTCATCTATCTTTATTATTTTTTTTTCTTCTTCTTCTTCTTCTTTAGGTTTTATTATCTTTTTTATAACTTTTTTTTCAGTAGTTATATTTATCTCTTTTGTTTTTATTGGAACAATGGGAACAGCTTTTTTTATAGGAGAACTCTCTTCTACAAACATATTATAGGCGATAAAAAGTGATAAGATAAAAACAATTACACCAACAAATATGATAAGATGAAGTAGATAGGATTTAAATTTATATTTAAACCATCTTTTTTCCAATTTTTTTGTATCAATCATTGAGTAAACCTATATGGATTCCTGCCATCTCTATCAGCTTTTTAGAAATTTTATTATGATTAAATTTATGAGAACTATTTTTAATAAGATAACTTTCATAAATATCAAAAAGTGTATATATAAGTTTATTGCTTTCTCTATAATTACCATGTGTAAGTTTATGGATTAAGTTCACAGATTTTTCATCAAACATATTAGCTGTATCGAAGCAGTTTGCTTTCATAAGTTTTTTTTGAATATACATTTTTAGTTCAAAACTTGAAGCATTTTCAAGCTCTATACTTTCCCATATTCGAGTTTTAAAATGCTCTTTTGCTATTAAGTCCTCTTTTTCTGTTTTATGAAGAGTTATAACAAATTTTACTTTTCTTGTATCAGAGAGTAATCGTATCTTTTCCATTAAAATATCTGGATAGAGTTGTGCTTCATCGAGAAGAATAATAGGGGTATCTTTCATATTACTACTATTTAACACTTTCATAAATTGAGTAAAATTAAGTTGGTCATCATATTTCATATCAAACATATCTTGCGCTAAAATTTTAAAGAACTCTATCTCATCGATAATAGGAGTTTTATACATATATACAGGTGTAGAGGTTGAAAGGTCATTATATAGTTTACTTAAAAACATACTCTTACCTGTTCCTGGTTTGCCATAAAGTAGAACCATTTTGAGGGGTTTTGTAATAGATTCTCTTAGTGATTGATATATTGCAGATATTCTATCTAACTCTATATAATCTTTTGCATTTACTGTATCTAAAAAAACCTCTTTAGAGGAGATGAAAAGTGTTTTATCCATATTATAATGTATCTTCTTCTATAATGAATTCATCTTCTGTTTCATTACTCTCATTCTCTTGGATATTATTATTTTTAATCTCATTTATAGTTTTATATCTATTTTCAAATAGACTCTCTTTTTTATCAAGGAGATTATCTTCAATCCCTTTATACCCTAAAGATAGAAGAGAGATAGAGTTATCCTCTTTATGAATAATATGTGGTTCAATTATAATAATCAGTTCTTGAACAACTTTAATATTTTCTTCATATTTAAAAAGATAACTGATAATAGGAATATCTCCTAAGATGGGAACTTTATTTTCCTCTTTTGTATTTTTTGTATTGATAAGTCCACCCAAGATAATTCTATTTCCATCTTTTACTGTTACTACTGAGGATAGTTGACGACGGTTTAAATCGGGAGGCATACTTCTTCCACTATTAGATGTTTGAGAAATATCAACACTTGTTTCAGAGAGGGAAGGATTTATGATAAGTGTTATAGTATTGTCATCTGAAATTTCTGGTGTTATCGAGAGCAAAACACCTGCGAAAACAGACTGAATGTTTTCACTAGAACTTTGTGTTCCTGTTGATGCACCTGCTAATGTTTCTGTACTACTAAGCTTATAAAAATATTCTGTTCCTGCTGTTATAAGTGCAGGTTGGTTGTTTAAAGTTAAAACTTTTGGATTAGATATAGAGGTTACATCCCCTTGTGTTTGTAAAAATTTTATAACTTCATTTATACTTCCACCAGCCTTAATATTAACAAGTGAAGCAACACCTGAAACACCATCAAAAAGAGTTTGAGTAATTGAACCATCTGAAGATGCAGCAACATTTTTAGAACCTACGGTATCTATACTTAACTCTATATTTTGAAGAGCATATAACTGTTTCCAATCTATACCTGTTGTTTTTGCATTAGACATAGTTACAGAGAGAAGTTTAACATCGATAAGCACTTGAAGTTGTACTTTTTTTTGAAGCTGTTTTAGATAGCTACTAAAACGGTTAATCTGTTTATATGTCGCTGTAATAGTAATAAGCCCTGCATTTTTATTTATAATAGGTTTTTGTGCAGTATAACTATCTTCAGGGCGATTTAAAACACTTTGAAACTCTAAATCAAGTGCTTCCCAAAACTTCACTTCATCATTACTTGTTATACTGATACCAGATTGAGCAGATGATGATTTAGCATCACCTTTTGAATCTCCTTGAGTATTTGATTGAGAGCTTAGAGTAATGTCTGTACTTCCTATCCCTTTTCTTTGGGAAAGAATATAATCGATAGTAAATGTTTTAGTCGTTAAATAGGAGACTTTTAAAATATTATTTTTTAAACTATATGCAAGATTATTTTCAGTGAGAATAATAGATAGAACCTCATTGATAGTTAGATTTTTGATATGAGTTTTATTGAGTTTTTTATTTAAAATCTCTTCAGCTAAGGGGTCAGTAATAATTATACTAAATTCACATTCATCACTAAGTTGTTCAACAAAATTTATTATTTTTGTATTTTTTGCTGTACTAATAGTAAAGAGTTCATAAGAACAATCAGCAAAAATATTTGTAGATAAGAATAGGGTTGAAAGAGTTGAAAGGAGTGTTTTTTTTATAAGTGTCATTGTCTATTCCTAATTACTTTTTAAAATTTAGTGTGTTAGATTTACTTTTTGTACTAAGTATCATTTTCACATTTTTTTTGATAAGAACTACTGATGTTCTTGTTATAGATTTTATTTTAAATTTAGAGATTTTATCATCTATTTTATACCATCTATTATTGATTAAAGCAGATTTGTTCATTATAGCATTTAAAGTAAGATATTTACTACCATAATAGACTCTCTGTTTAATCTTTTTTCTTTTAGAATGTTTCTTTACTTTTGTCTTTTTATAAGTTTTAGTTTTTTTAACTGTTTTTGGTTTTAGATAGATAGCAACTGTTTCTTTAGAGCTATTTATCTCATTAGTTTTTTGTAAAAAGATAAAAGGATTATATATAGAAACTAAAGTATCAGTAGATAAACCTTTTCTAGGGGGTTTAATCGCATTAATCTGTTCATCAACCCATTGAAGTTCATCAGCATTTAGCGAGATAGTAGTTATAAATATAGATAGAAGTATCGATAAAATCATTTAATAAGTAATTCCCCATACTGATATATTTAGGTCTGTGTAAAGTATATCTTCAGACTGTATAGAGATATGATGAATATCGACAACTAAGTCACTTCTCTCTAAAGAGTCGATAAATTTGAGAGTATCTATAAATTTTGCAGTTGATTTCAGTGATATATCTAAAATATGTCCAAAAGAGTTTTGATTATTTGCTAAACTATTTGAAAAATCTAAAATCTTTACATTATGTAATTTTGCATTTTGAGAGATAGAATATAAATACTCTCCCCATATCTTTTTGTCATATATTAAAGATGGAATAGTTTCTATCTGGTGTTTAATATAATCATTATTATCTTTTAAGCTAAGAATTTTATCGTTATATCTTTTTATCTCTTTATCAAGTTTTAATATTTTTGTTGTTGGATTTACTTTTAAATATATTTCGTCTACACTTATTTTACGAGTTAATGAACTTATTTTATCAATTTTATCAAGAAATTTTTCTAAAGAACTATCCCAAAAAAGTAGATAAGAAAAAGCAAAAATAACAGCAAAAACCATTAAATAAATCATCTGTATCTCTTGTTTAGGTTTATCTTGTAATGCTACATCAATTTTATGTAAAAAGTCCTCTGTATTTATTTTCATAAGATAGTAACCTCTAATTGACTGATATATCGTTTGTTTATTGTATCATAGGTTATATTTTTAAGAGAAAGTTTAAAAATATTTGCATAAGTTTTTGTTAGATATTTTACAAGTTGAGTAATTTTTTTATCATCAGATGCTATTATATGAAGTGAAATTTGCTTTAAATTATTGGTTTCTATATAGATTAGTTTATCTATATTTACATTATAGTTATTCAGATTTTGTGTCAATTTTGCAATGATTTTTGCTTTCATAGGATAGTTTACTTGTATCTCATGAATTTTAATAAGAGTGTTTTTCTTATTAGAGTATTCTTTTGTTTCAAATTTTAAAAGTTCAAGTGCTTTTTTACTATCTTTTTGTCGTCTTTTAATAGTAATCTCTCTCATCATTTTTTCTTTGTGTACTGTTAAAAACTTTTCATTTAAAGATTCTAAATGAAAAACTTGGAAATAAGATAATGCCCAGTAAGCAACAGGATAAGCAAATGCTATAATGAAAGATGCTAGAGTAAGCATTAAAATCTTACCACTTTCCCGTTTAATAAACTTTGGAGGTCTTTTATATATTGTAAAATTACTATCATAACGTTTATCATCGTCTAATGTTGTATGAATATTCATTAAAGCATCAAGAGGGTCTACAAAATTTGTACTACTCTCTAAGTTGAAATCAAAATCAAAATGAGTAGCTCTAATATTAAGTTCTACCTCTATCATCTCATCAAGTTTTGTAAGAGTTGGCATCTGAAAATCTATATAGATTTTATCAATCTTTGTGAGTTCAAAAGCTTTTTTTGCATAGTTTAAAACTTCATTTATTTTTGCAAAAAAATCTTGATAGAGTAATATTAAATCTTTTTTATATTCACTATTTGTATATTTTAAATTTTTTGTAGATATAAAATTTATAAATTCATCATATTGAATCTGTTCATTAAATAGTGTACAAAAATTTTCGTGAAGGTCTATAAGAGAGTAGTTTATAGATTTTGTATAGATAAATTCATGGTCATTATAGATACTAATAGAGGTATCATTCTCTTGAATATAGATAAAAGTATGAGTACCTGTACTTTTAATTATATTTGTTGAATAGAGAGATTTAAATAGAAGAGGTGCTGGAATAATTGTATCAATATATTTTATTTTAGCAACAGTTTTTGAGTATATTTTTTTAATAGTAGAAGGATTAACTAGGAAGACATTAAAGTTACGAACCTCATTATCAAGAATATGAAATATCTCAATACATTGCATTTTATACTCAACAGCTTGGTCAAGTCCTAACTCATCATAGAGTTTGTTAATGAGAGCATCTTCTATATCTTCATTGGGAATATTTCTACTTAATTGAGTTTGGGCAAATATAAAATCTTTTGTATTAAGATAAGATATAACAAACTGTTCTTTTGTAAATATAGGAGATTTAATCTCTGCTAAGAGATTAGAATGTAATGCTTTATATCTATCTTTATAAGGATTGACAAAAAGTAGAGATGAAAAGTTACATTCAGTATTTATTTTCAATTATTAGTTCCTATTTAAAATGAACCATAGACATGGAACAAAATTTATCACCCTTGTAAAACTCAATTCTATAAGTTTTTTGCTCTTTATCGATAGAAAATCTTTTATGAATTTTATTTAAAGATATATCTAAGCCACTCTCTTGTTTCATTTTTTTTGCTGAAAAACCGATGACATTTACTCGAATATCATCTACTGTTTTAATGTTAAACTCTTTTTTCACATCAAATATTGAAGCTTTTTTGATAGATTTTATCTCTCCATCTATGGAAATATCAAAACTTTCTGGACAACTTTCAGCTAGTTTAAATCTTTGTGCTTTAAGAGTAGAAACTCTTCTATCTCCAATATAAATAGCATAACTATTTTTTTCTCTTTTGATTTTACCCAAAGGATGAGTAAACTTAAATAAGTTGTTTTCTGATTTTAGCGGAATATAATTTAAATATTTTTTAATATTGTTAATATCTAATGATATATTGTCATTTATCTTAATTGAACCATACTCTTTAAGAAGTTTACTAATCCCTTTTTCTGTTAATTCAAAATCTCGAGTATATTTTATATTCATTATTTTCATAAACTCCTCTATTGCTAGAAGTTGATAAAAAACTTTTTGAGCAAGAAAAGATAAATTTTTACTCGTTTCTATCGCAAAAGCTGGTTTGTTATTTGTAACTGCAAAATATGTTAGGGAGAGTTGCATCGCTTCATCATCAAATTTTGTTTTAGTATTTCTTACATCAAATTCATGATGGCTATCTAAAAGTTGTTTATTGATATTTGTTGTTACTTTAGAAGCTATCTCATTTAAGTTACCAAACTTCTGTTTTGTATTTAAATTACATTGGTCTATAACACAAGTTTGTCCCCAAGCTGTTGGATTGAAAACTGAACCTTGATAGTCTTTTCTATAAAAGCCGTGACCATCGTGAAGGTTTAAAACAAGAGATACTTGCTTATCTAAAATAATTTTTTTTACTTCATCAACAATCTTTTTATCTTTATCTTTTTTACTTAGTGTTTTAGCAAACTTACGGTTCATATCACCATTTACACCTCGTCTGTAAGCCATGATACTATCTTTATTTAGGTTTGGAATTATCCAAAGGTTGTTAGATTGTATAGTATAGTTTGATACAAGAATAGAGGGTGCAAAATACCCACCTGCTTCATTTCCATGTATTCCACCTACAATAAGAAGAGTGTTGTTTGCATCTTTATTTTCTCGTTTATATAAATCTATATCTGCAAAAGCCAACTGAATTAACATCATTATTGCTAAAATTATTTTCATATTACCTACTCTTCTGTAAAAATTTTTATATTATTGTTTTTATCTACTCTTATCATTAAAACTTTATCCCCTGTAAAGGCAAAACTATTTGATTTATAAAACTCTTTAAAAGTTATTTGATATATATTTTTTGTATTTGGATAGGGAATAACATTGATATTTTTAAAGATAATAGTCTTTTTTTCTACTTTTTTAAATATTCTAGTTTTATATCGCTTAAATTTTGAAAAATGCATACTATCTGAACGGATAAAATCTTGAGCATAAAAACTAAGATAAAGCTCTAAATCATTGTATAACCAAGCATATCTCCATCGGTAAAGTTGTGATAAAATAGAGCTAAGAACCTCTTTTGAAATCTCTTTTTTTATCCAACTATCATCGATAATAAGAAGAGTCTTTTTTAAATCTATCTTTTTTTCAAGATTCTTCAATTTATCATTTTGAATAGCGATACACCCTTTTGTAAACTCATTACGTTCCTCATGTTCAGGAACACCATGAATCCAAATACCATGACCACTTTTACCCTTAAATTTATCATACATATTTGGGTAAGATGTTACAAAGGCATAGGGACCATAAAAAGGGTCTAAGTTTTTCTCTTTACTTTTTTTAGAAACAAGTTCATATAATCCGATAGGTGTTTTTGAATCACCCTCTCTCGTTTTATCTCCACTGTTTTTACCTGTATAGGCACTATTCTTATTTTTTATATAATATTTTTTATTACGATTTTTAGTATATAAAATAAGATTTGACCTCTGTTTATTACAAGTCAATACATTTGAATATTTCTCTAAATATCCAAATGTAGTATCTTGATTTTTAAGATAATTTGACCAATATGATTTTTTTGTTAAGGCTAAATCCATCTTTTTTTCAAAATTTTTAAGACCATTTAGTCTATAATCTGTTAATATCGAGTTAGCAAAAAGAGAACTATCTGTTATAAAAATAACAAATAGTAGTATATAAAAATTACGCATTTTTATAACCAATCTCCTCTAAAAATGCTTTATCTTTTGTCCAACCTTTTTTCACAGTTACTTGAAGATTTAAAAAAGATTTTTTCATACTTAATCTTTCTATTTTTTCACGTGCAGATTTACCAATACGTTTAATAGACTCTCCACCTTTTCCAATAATAATACCTTTTTGAGACTCTTTTTCTATAATAATCATCGCATAGATTTTATCTAATTTACCATCTTCTTCGATAGATTCGATGATAACATCAGATTCATAAGGAACTTCATCACTTACATTTTCAAAAATAGATTCGCGAATAAATCCTGCATAAATATCACGTACAAGTTCACTTGTTAGATTGTCTGGGTCATATAAAAAAGGAGACTCTGGAAGATTTCTACTAATAATTTTCAAAAGTTCATTATGTCCCATTTTTTTAGGAATAGCAACAGGAATAAGAGCTTCAAATCTATCTGAAAACTGATTATAAGAGGCTATACGTTTAAAAAGTTTATCCTCTTTTACTTGGTCAATTTTGCTTAAAACGATAATATGTTTTACTTTATCATTATTAAGTTTTAAAAATTTCTCATAATGTTCAACACCATCCGTAATCGGTGCTAAATAAACGATTAAATCACAATCACCCATAGCTTTAAGGGCTTCATCAAGCATAAATTGATTAAGTATCTTCTCTCTTTCATGTAAACCAGGAGTATCTACAAAAATTATTTGAGTATCTTCATACATTACAATAGCATTAGAACGGCGTCTTGTAGCATTTGCTTTATGACTTACCATCGCTATATTTTCTCCCAAAAGAGAGTTCATTAAGGTACTTTTACCCGCATTAGGACGACCTATTAAAGATACAAAACCAGCTTTGCTCATATTATTGCCTTAATTATAAAATATATCTTGAAAGGTCATCATCTGCAACAACCATATCAAGTTTTTCATGTACAAGTTCAGAAGTTACTATAAACTCTTTGTCTTTATACTCATCTGCATCAAAGCTAATCTCTTCAAGCACTTTTTCAAGCACAGTATGAAGTCTTCTTGCACCAATATCTTCTGTCATCTCATTTGCTTTGTGAGCAAGTTTAGCGATAGCTTTAATAGCTTCATCTTCAAATATTAAACTCATTCCCTCAACACTTAAAAGAGCTTCATACTGTTTAAGAAGAGAGTTCTCTGTTTGTGTAAGAATTTGATAGAGTGTATCTTCCGTTAAAGACTCTAACTCAACACGAAGTGGAAATCTTCCTTGAAGTTCTGGAATTAAGTCACTCGGTTTACTTACATGAAATGCACCAGCAGCGATAAAAAGAATATGGTCTGTACTAATAACACCATATTTAGTAGATACGTTACTTCCCTCAACGATAGGAAGAAGGTCACGTTGTACACCCTCTTTAGATGGGTCATTTCTACCTTGAGATTTTTCACTAAGAGCTATTTTATCTATCTCATCTAAAAATATAATTCCACCATTTTCAGCACGACGAAGGGCTTCTGTATTGATATTTGTCATATCAAGAAGTTTATTACTTGCTTCTAGTTTGAGTATAGATTTAGCATCTTTAACTGTTACCTCTTTTTTCTTATCCTCTTTGTTCATCGTTTCAAAGATTTTAGAGAAAGATTCTTGTACTTTAGCCATCTCTGGAGGAAGGTTTGTATCGTTAAACTCTATATTGATTTTATCAAATTCAAGTTCGATAGTTTTATCATCCATCTCACCCGATTCAACTCTTTTTTCCATCGCTGCTAAAAGTCTTTGGTAATCATCTTTTTTACTTTCACTTGCTGATTCTGGAAGAGGTGGAAGAAGTTTTTCTACTATCTTGTTTAAGATATAGTTTTCTATCTTCTCTCTATTTTCTTCCTCTTTTTCAGCTTTTACAATAGTGATAGAGTTTACAACTAAATCTCTAATCATAGATTCAACATCACGACCCACAAAACCAACTTCAGTATATTTAGATGCTTCTACCTTAATAAAAGGAACTTTCATCATCTTAGCTAAACGACGAGAAATTTCTGTTTTACCTACACCTGTTGAACCTATCATTAAGATATTTTTAGGTGTTATCTCTGATTGCATCTCTTTATCTAATTGCATACGTCTATAACGTGTACGAAGTGCAAGTGCTATTGTTTTTTTAGCATCTTTTTGAGAGATTACAAATTTGTCTAAATATGTTACTATCTCTTTTGGTGTCATATCCATTAGCTTTTCTCCAAAGTTAGTGTTTTCACATTATGATTTGTATAGATACAAAGGTCACCAGCAACAGCTAAACTCTCTTTTACAAGTGTTTCTTCATCTAAGTGAGAAGCGTGTTTTTTTAAAGCACGAGCAGCTGAAATAGCATAGTTTCCACCACTACCGATAGATGCTATCTCTCCATCTTCAGGTTCAACAACATCACCATTTCCTGTAAGAATAAAGATATGCTCATTGTTTAAAACTATCATCATAGCTTCTAATCTACGAAGCACTTTATCTTTTCTCCATGCTTTAGAAAATTCAACAACCGACTTTAAAATATCGCCTTTTTTATCCTCTAAAAAATCTTCAAACATATCAAAAAGGTTAAAGGCATCAGCCGTACTTCCTGCAAAACCAGCTAAAATTTGACCTTTGTGAAGTGTTCGGATTTTAGTTGCATTACCCTTGAGGACGGTATCCCCAAAAGTAACTTGACCATCTCCACCTATTACAGCTTTGTTTTTGCCTTTATAGGCAAGTATAGTAGTTGCATCAAACACTATTATTCTCCTTGAACATCCACGTGAAGTGTAGCATGAAGACCGTGACCTAATTTAAAATCTAAATCGTGTTCACCGATAGATTTGATAGCTTGTTTTTCATTGATATGTTTTTTATCTATTTCGATATTGTGTTGTTCTTTAAGTGCAGATGCTATCTCATCTTTAGTAACTGAACCAAAAAGGTGACCATTACTACCAAGTTTTTTAGTGATAACTATCTCAGCTTTATCTAACTGTTTTGCTATCTCTTTCAGTGCATTTACCTCTTTTTCAAGGTTTTCAGCCACTATAAGTTCATCTTGAGCGTGTTGTTCTAAAATCTCAGGAGTTGCATGTCTT
Source organism: uncultured Sulfurimonas sp. (assembly GCA_964404655.1). Classification (GTDB taxonomy): domain Bacteria; phylum Campylobacterota; class Campylobacteria; order Campylobacterales; family Sulfurimonadaceae; genus Sulfurimonas. The sequence goes on from CAYOKX010000019.1 coordinate 18,910, forward strand.
GCAAACCCTTTTCCTATAAGAAAGTTTTTTCCATAACCATCTTTTACCTCTTTAACTTCGCCTCTTTTTCCTAAACTTTTTACATCTTTAATTAATAATACTTTCATTGTTTTCTCTTTTTTTTAAATTTTGGAATTATAACAAAAAAATGATTAGATAAAGTTTTCAAATACAAGTGATATAAAAGTAGAAAATTAGAAGAAAATATAGTTATAATATTAATAACAAATTTTAAATATAAGTAGTAATATGATAACAAGAAAAAACTTTAAAAATGTATTAGAAAAACTTGGCTTTGAAAACAAATCGGATATCTATACTAAAAATTTCAATGAATTCAAAACTAAGCTAAAAGTAGATTTTAAAAATGAAAAGCTTATCTATCCTGAAAATGATGGATTTATAGTAAATGATAAAACTACATCAAATTTTACAAGTGCTGAAAATTTTGTAGTGTTTGAATGTGTATGTAGACTTTTAAATCAAGGATACAATCCAAAACATATAGAACTTGAACCAAAGTGGCAAGTTGGTCATGGTGCTAGTGGTGGTAAAGCTGATATACTTATAAAAGACAATGATAATAAAACTCTTTTAATTATAGAGTGTAAAACAGCAGGTGATGAATTTAAAAAAGCTTGGGATACAACACAAATAAAACCAACTCAACTATTCTCTTATGCACAACAAGACCGAGATACAAAATTTTTAGCACTTTATACAAGTGATTTTATAGATGATGAGATTAAATCAAACTATTACCTTATAAATTTATCTGATGATAAAAAAAGACTTTTTGAAAACAAATCATTACTATCATATAATAATGCAAATACAGTAGAAAATATTTACAATGTTTGGAGTGAAACTTATAAAAAAGAGTTTAAAACAAATGGTATATTTGAAGAGAATAAAGCTTATTTTATAGGTATAGAGAAAACAAATATAAATGACCTAAAAATTGTATCATCTAATAATATAAAAGGTAAATATAACGAATTTGCAACTATTATGAGACAACATAATATTGGTGGAGCTGAGAGAGCTTTTAATGTATTGGTCAATCTTTTTTTATGTAAAATTATAGATGAAAATAAAAATTTAAAAAATGAGAAAAGTGGACTTGGTTTTTATTGGAAAGGTATCTCTTATGATAATGCTTTTGCTTTACAAGATAGATTACAAGAACTCTATAAAATTGGAATGTTTGATTTTTTAAATGAAGAGATAACTTATATATCAGATTCAACTATTGATACTATATTTGAAAGAGTAGATATAGAGAGTGTAAAAATTGATATAAAAAATAGGTTTAGAGAACAGAAATTTTTTACAAATAATGATTTTAGTTTTTTAGATGTTCATAGTGAAGAGCTATTTTATAAAAACTTTGAAGTGCTTTTAAAAGTTGTAAAGATGTTTCAAGATATACGACTTACAGGTGTGGAAGATAACCAATTTTTAGGGGATATGTTTGAGGGCTTTTTAGATAATGGTGTCAAACAGAGTGAAGGGCAATTTTTTACTCCTATGCCAATAGTAAAATTTATAATCAATTCTCTACCTCTTGAGGATATACAAAAAATACACGACAAACCAAAAGCGATAGACTATGCTTGTGGTGCTGGACACTTTTTAAATGAGGTTGCAAAAGTATTTTCTACAAATGAAGTTGTTGGAATAGAGAAAGAGTATAGACTTTCAAAAGTAGCAAAAGTTAGTGCCTTAATGTATGGACAAGAGAATATAAATATAGTTTATAATGATGCTCTCACTCAAAATAATGAGATAAAAAATAACAGTTTTTCAGTGCTTGTAGCAAATCCACCATATAGTGTAAAAGGATTTTTAGAAACATTGAGTAAAGAAGATATAGCAACGTATGAATTAATGAAAACAATAGAGGAAAAAAGCTATACAGCAAATAACTCTATTGAGTGTTTTTTTGTAGAGAAAAGTAAACAACTTTTATCTGCTAATGCTGTTGCAGGAATAGTCTTACCTAGCTCTATTTTAAGCAAAGGAGAGGGTAAAAATACTTATGTAGGTACAAGAGAGATACTTATAAAATATTTTGAGATAGTTGCTATTGCAGAGTTTGGAAGTGGAACATTTGGAAAAACAGGAACAAATACTGTAACACTATTTTTAAAAAGAAGAGATGATACTCTAAATATAGTGGGAATATATAAAGATTTTGTAGATAATCTTTTTAAATACAATAAAAATATTCAACCACAGTTTCAAGATAAAAATTTAATTCAAGATTATTGTACTCATATAGATATAGAAAAAGATATATATTTCACTATGTTTGAAGAGGAACTTCATCAAGATATATTTAAAAATGAAACTTTTAAAGAGTATCAACAATCATATAACAGTTTAAATGAGAAGTTAAAGAAAAAAACTTCATTATTGGAATATATTAAAAATATAGAATCTGATAAATTTTATTATTTTTGTTTAGCGAAAGAGACTCAAAAAGAGGTACTCATTATAAAAGCTCCAAGTGATGGAAAAGCAAATAAAAAGTTTTTAGGGTATGAATGGAGTGGAAGAAAGGGAAATGAGGGTATTCAATATAGTGGCGGTACTTTAAGTAGTATAAATACACCACTTTATAATCCAAATAATAAAGAAGATGAAACTAAGATAAATAGTTTAATATCTAAAAACTTTAATGATGAAAATATAGATATACCAAAAGAGTTGGAAAAATTTGTTTCAAAGGCTTGGTTGGTTGATATGATGGATTTTAGTCGAAAAGATTTTAATAAGGCTATTGGTTTAAATCCTAAAAAAGAACCGTTAAAAATTGGTAAATCTGAATGGCAAGTAAAATTAAGTGATATTGCAGAAATTAAAAAAGGTAAAATAATTACAGAAATAGAAACAACAAAGGGCAATATTAAAGTTGTTGCTGGTGGTTTAGATTTTGCTTATTATCATAATCAATCAAATAGACCCCAAAATACAATAACTATAAGTGCTTCAGGAGCAAATGCAGGATTTGTAAATATATGGAAAGATGAAATTTATGCTTCTGATTGTACAACAATAATTTCAAATAATAAAGCTGAACAATTATATATTTATTATCTATTAAAAGCTTTACAAATTAATATTTTTGATTTGGCACGAGGTTCAGCTCAACCACATGTTTATCCTAGTGATATTCAAAATTTAAAAATCCCACTTCCACCATTAAATATTCAAAATAATATTATTAAAGAGTGTAAAGTAATAGATAAAGATGTTGAAAAAGCAAATGAAGATATAAATAATTTAAATATTAAAATTAATAATGAGATACAAAACATTGAAGGTAAAATAATAAAACTTGGTGAAATTACTGAAAATTTAAGTAATTTAAGAGTTCCAATTACTCAAAATAAAAGAGTAGAAGGAATATATCCATACTATGGGGCATCTGGAATTGTTGATTATGTTGATAGTTACATTGTGGATGATTTTATATTATTAATTTCAGAAGATGGAGCAAATCTAAAAACAAGAAATACTCCTATTGCATTTACTGTTGAAGGCAAAGCTTGGGTAAATAATCATGCCCATATAATAAAATTTAAAAATAAAATTACTCATAAACTTGTAGAGGCTTATTTGAATAAATTAGATTTAACAACATATATTACAGGACAGGCACAACCAAAGCTAAATCAGAGAAATTTACATGAGATTAAAATTCCTTTACCATCAATACAAACTCAAAAAGAGATAGTTTCTAAAATAGAAGAATTAGAAAATAATATTGCTACGTCTCAAAAAATCATAGATGAAGCAAGTGATAAAAAACAAGCTGTTTTAAGAAAATATCTGTAATGGAAAAGTTAAATTTAGAAGATATACTATAATCTTGACGCTATTTTATCTGTTGGTTACCGTGTAAACTCATCAAAAGCTACACAATTTCGTATATGGGAATATTTAAATAATAAATTTGATTATCATTCTTGACAAATAGATTCCCATGTATTACAATTGTAGATACAAAATCAACAAAAGGCGATAAAAATGAAACAGGCAATAAATATTCGACTTGAAAAAGATGTTGTTCAAACATTAGATGAATATGCACAAGAGCTAGATAAAACAAGAACTAGTCTTGTTGAAAAAGCGATTGAACTTTATTTTGATAAACTTGATGAGATGGTTGCAGATAAAAGAATAGATAATCTTAAGTCTGGTAAATCGACAGTTGTTCCATTAGAAGAGGTTTTTAAAAAAGCAGGAATAGATGTATAAAATTGCATTTGATAAAGATGCAGAGAAAGAGTTTTTAAAATTAAATCATCAAGTACAAAAAATTGTTGCCTCTAAAATTATGGAACTACAAAGTGGAAATTTTTCAAATGATAAATATCTCAAAGGTAAACATAAAGGAAAATTTAGAAAAAGAGCAGGGAATTATAGAATAATTTATTTAAAAGAAAATGGTTTTTTAGTTATTACTGTGATTAGAGTTGCACATAGAAAAGAAGTTTATTAATACTCTTTTGTACTCCATAGCTCTCACTATGAAATACGAAGAGTAGAAAAAAAGATAGTGTTAAACTATCTCTCTTTCTCACCACCATAAGAAACGATACCATAAGTTAAGTTTCCTATTTTACTATAACCCATATCTACCATAATTCTAGCAACATGAGCAGAACGACTTCCAACATGACAATATACGATGATATTTTCATCTTTTTGAAGTTTTGCTTCCTCTAATGATTGGTAAAAACTACTTGTTGGAACTAATTTATCAGCACCTTTGATATGACCCATTTGCCACTCCATATGCTCACGAACATCTACAAGTGTAAAGTTTACCATACCTAAATCTCTAGCTTCAAGAAGTGATACTATCTCATCACCATCTAGTTCACCTTTATTTACAAGAACTTCACACTCCTCTTTAGTAAGACCACGTGAATGAGTATGAACAGCTTCTTCCATTCCAAGTTCAAGACGTTGTTTATCAGCATACTCTGGAGTACAGAAAATTCCACAATGACAGTTTCCATTTTCTGGTAACTCTTTTTCTATCGCTGGAGTACATGGACAAGTTCTGTTATCTACTGATTGAGGTTTCCCATCTACCTCTTCGACCATAAAACATGGGCAAAAAAGTTTGTTATACATCATTTTGTTACGAGCAAGACCCATCTGAACACCTTCGTTCACTTCTGCTTGAGGGTTATATACCCAACCACGACTTTCACAAACTTTATCTGTAAATTTAATTGTTTTTTCTAGTCTTTCTTGAAACTCAGGTGAATTCATATCTATTTTAACGATGCTCATATTTTAATTCCTTTTTTTTAGTTTAAATTTTTTAGTGATTTCTTTTTTTACCAGCTATGATACGTCTAAGTGCATTCAAACGAATAAACCCTTCAGCATCTTTTTGGTTATATACTTCATCTTCTTCAAATGTTGAATGCTCTTCAGAGTATAGTGACATATCTGATTCACGACCAACTACCTCTACATTACCTTTGTAAAGTTTAAGTTTAACTGTTCCTTGAACATATTTTTGCGTTGTGTCTATCGCTGCTTGCATCATCTCACGCTCTGGAGAGAACCAAAAACCGTTATAGATAAGTTCAGCATATTTAGCGATCATACCATCTTTAAGATGCGCTTCTTCACGGTCTAAACAGATAGATTCAATAGCACGATGAGCTTTAAGCATAATAGTTCCACCTGGTGTTTCATAACATCCACGAGCTTTCATACCAACAAATCTATTTTCAACGATGTCGATACGTCCTATACCGTGTTTGTTACCATAAACATTTAATGTTCTTAAAATTGTAGCTGGAGACATCTCTTCACCATTGATAGAGATAGGGTCACCATTTTTGTATCCAATAGTGATATACTCTTTCTCATCAGGAGCTTTTTCAGGAGATACTGACCATAACCACATAGACTCTTCAGGTTCATTCATAGGATTTTCTAAGTGAAGACCCTCATAAGAGATATGTAAAAGGTTTGCATCCATAGAGTATGGACTTACTGTTGGATTTCCCTCTGCATCTACATGTTTTGCATCTATGTTGATACCATGCTCTCTAGCATACGAGAGTAATTTTTCACGAGAGTTTAAATCCCACTCTCTCCATGGAGCGATAACAGTAATATCTGGGTTAAGTCCTAAATAACCTAATTCAAATCTTACTTGGTCATTTCCTTTTCCTGTTGCACCATGAGATACAGCATCTGCACCCATTCTTTCTGCAATTTCAATCTGTTTTTTAGCGATAAGAGGACGAGCAATAGATGTTCCTAATAGATACTCTCCCTCGTAGATAGCATTTGCTCTAAACATAGGAAAAACATAATCTTTAACAAACTCTTCTTGAATATCAAGAATAAAAATATTTTCAGGTTTTATACCATTATCAAGTGCTTTTTGACGAGCAGGTTCAACCTCTTCACCTTGACCTAAAT
>CAYOKX010000020.1:0-15884 GCA_964404655.1 uncultured Sulfurimonas sp.
GCGCCTTTTACCGATTTCATTTTAGGCATCGATAGCTCCTTACGTAAAATTCTCATAAATTTGAGAATGAAATTATATCTAAAGTTATCTAAATAGATGCTATAATATTTTTATGAATTCAATAAAACATATAGAAAATGCACTAGCTGAGTTAGATGAAGAGGTACAAAAACTACTTTTAGATTGGAATATTCCTCTTAATGAAAAAGATAATATTATGCTTCCTATCCTACAACAAAAAAAAGTTTTAACACAAACACTAGAAGATTTAAGATATTTAAAAGAGCATCCCCCTACACCAAATCAACCCTGTGGTATCTCAAAATACAGAGAAGATTAATTTTACTTAAGTGTCTGAACTCACTCTTCTTTTATCTGCATTTTTAGCAGCAACTATCTTTCCTTTCTCCTCCGAGGTAGTTTTTATGAGTGCTCTTTATAATGGCATGCCATTAAAAGAGGCTATCCTTTATGCTTCAACAGGAAATATTTTAGCTATTATCTTAAATTATATATTTGGATATTGGCTTTATGAAAAAACAAAAAGAAAGTTAAACTCTTCAAAAGTTGGTTCTAAAAGTCTATTTTATGGACATAAATATAGATACTTTACTCTTCTATTATCTTGGCTTCCAATTATTGGAGATCCTTTAACATTAGTGGCTGGACTTCTGAAATTGAACTTTATTTGGTTTATTGTCATCGCTGGTTCTTTGCGTATAGGAAGATACTATTTTTTAGGTACAATTATCTAAAATAGTAATAGATATATGTTATAATCTTGTAATTAAATTTTCATTAAGGAAAGAAATTGAAAAAATACCTGATACTGCTACCAATTACACTTGTTGTATTGTCTTTTATTGCTTTTTTTATCAATAAAAATACTGAGATTCATAATGCTGAAAAAGAGCTAACAAATCTTAAAGAACTCTCTTATGAACTTAAACAGATGTTTAGAGAACATACAAGTTTACTGGATAGTTCACATCAATCTATTAATGTTAATGAGGTAACAGCTTCAACAAAACACCTTAACGATGCTATCGATAACTATTTAGATACTCTGAATGGTTTAAGTTATGATAGACTTTTTAGAATCTCTAAAATTATTAATGAGAAACAGACAAACTTAACGTCCATATATGAAAAGATGAAAAAAGATAAAGTAACGATGAATGCTTCAGTAAAAGCATCTATAAAAAGTTATGAAAACTATATGAAACATAAAAAATTTGTAACATCATCAGATAGAAATTTTATGATATATCTTTTCAAATCTACACTAAATCGTTCATATAAAGATGTTGTTCGTTTAAACTCATCTAAAAATGTAGATACTTTAAATAGAGATATTAAATTACTGCAAACAACTCACCAAAGTTTAGAAAAACTTGAGATAGCTCTAAAGAAAAATAATATTACTCAAGAGATAAATAATGTAATCCTTTTCTCTTTTCAAACATCTGAAAAATTACGTGAAGAGTTAGATTCTATTATCTTCAACCTTTTAATTGGTTCAGCTGTTTTATTACTATTTAGTTTAGGTATCTATGCAAAAGAGATTAAAGCTTTAGCTGAGATGAAAAAATTAAAAAGTGAATTAACTGAATATGTTTATGCTTTAGATAATAGTTCTATCATCTCAAAAACTGACCTAAAAGGAAATATCACTTTTGTAAATGATAAGTTTTGTGATATCTCTGGATATGAAAGAGAGGAACTTATAGGTCATGCTCATAATATTGTTCGTCATCCAGATATGGATGCAAAAGTTTTTGCAGAGCTATGGGATAATATTAAATATGGAGATGTTTTTCATGGTACGATTAAAAATCTTGCAAAAGATGGTAGTGTTTATCATGTACAAACAACTGTTATTCCTCTTCACGATGAAAATGGAAAAATAGATGAATATCTATCTATTCGTCATGATGTAACTCAATTTATGAGAGATGCTTCTTAATTTAAACACTTTTTAAATACTTCTTTTTTGAGAACTTATATATCTAAGTTCTCAATCCCCCTTATACATTTCATTTTAAATACAGGAAAAAAATTGCAAACAGATATTTTGATAATAGGTGCAGGTGGTGCAGGTCTCACTTCAGCCCTAATCGCTCATGAAAATGGTGCAAAAGTAACAATAATTACAAAAGAGTATCCAACAAGGTCTCAAACCTCTATGGCTCAAGGTGGGATAAATGCTGTTCTTGATACAACTAAAGATAGTATAAAAGCTCATATTGAAAATAGTTTAAAATCAGCTCATGGTATAGCTGATGAAAAAGCGATACAATTTCTTTGTTCAAAAGCTCCTAATGCTATTGAATGGTTAGACTCTATTGGTGTTTGTTTCAGTCGTACAAAAGATGCTAAAATTGCTCAAAGAACACTTGGAGGGGCTTCAGCTCCTCGTGCTTGTTATGCACAAGATTATACAGGTTTAAAAATATTACATACACTTTATGATAGAGTGCTTCAAACTGATATAGAGATTTTAAATGAGCGCTATCTATTAGAGATTATTACAGAAAATAATAAAGCGATAGGTGCAGAAGTTTTAAATATTCGAACAGGTGAGATAGAGAGTTATAATGCAAAATCTATTATTATTGCAACAGGTGGATATAGTCGTATATATGATAAACACTCAACAAACTCTACTGCTTCCACAGGAGATGGTATCGCTATCGCATTAAAAGCTGGTGCAAGAGTAAGTGATATGGAGTTTATACAGTTTCATCCAACCGCTTTGAAAAACTCCTCTATACTTATCTCAGAGAGTGCAAGAGGTGCTGGTGGCTATCTTCTCAACTCAAAAGGGGAACGTTTCATAGATGAACTTTTACCTCGTGATGAAGTTGCTCGTGCTATTCATAGGGAGATACTAAAGGGTGAAGAGGTATTTTTAGATATTCGTCATTTAGGAGAGCAGTTTATAGATGAGGAGTTACCTCAAGAGAGAAAACTAGCTAAACTGTATGAAAATATAGACCCAGTACATCAACTTATCCCTATAAAACCCGTAGCACATTATACTATGGGAGGTATAGAGGTAGATGATAATTCTCAAACTCAAGTAGAGGGTTTATATGCTGTTGGAGAGTGTGCAAATCATAGAGTTCATGGTGCAAATCGTCTTGGTGGAAACTCTTTACTTGAACTGATTGTTTTTGGAAAACAGGTTGGTGAAAACTCTGCAAAATATGCTCAGAATCAAACAGATTTTACAGATATTAAACTTTCCCAAAAAATGATAGATATAAATATAAATCCAACGATAGATTTTTATAAAATAAGAGAGGAGTTAGGAGAACTATTTTATACAGATGTAAGTATTTTAAGAGATAAAAAATCCCTTCAAATAGCACTTCAAAAAGTAGATAATTTTATAAAAGATATACCAAATATGGGTATAACAGATAATTCAAAGATTTATAATACAAATAGAATAGAGTTTTTAGAGTTTATAAATATGCTTACTCTAAGTAGATTTGTTCTTATAGGTGCATTAGCAAGAGATGAAAGTCGTGGAGCACACTTTAGAGTTGATATTCCTCAAGAGAAAGAGAGTTTTGCCAAACATACTATCATAAATAAAGAGGGAGTAATTCAATGAAAATAACAATCCAAAGAGAAACTCCTACTGAGTTTGAAGTAAAGGGTATAGAAGATATTACTCTATTAGCTCTTTTAAACACTATTAAAACAACTCAAGACAGCTCCTTAACATTTGCAAGTGGATGTAGAAGTAGTGTGTGTGGAAGTTGTTCTATGCGTGTAAATGGAAAAGAGGTTTTAGCTTGTAGTTATAAAGTACAAGAGGGAGATTTTATAGAACCTCTTAAAAATATGCCTATAATAAGAGATTTGGTTGTAAATATGGATAGTGCTTATGAAAAAAATAAAAAAGCAAAAGCTTGGCTCTCATCCATCACACAAACTATACCTTTAACACAAGAGAATGAAAAAATAAATGAGCTTCAAAGTGACTGTATCCTTTGTGGTTCTTGTTATAGTGCTTGTCCTGTATTTAGTGTAAATGAGGATTTTTTAGGACCATTTAGTCTCACTCGTATATGGAAATATGTAAGTGATAAACGTGAAACAGATGAAAAAAGAATGATAGATACAATACAAACAGATGGAGTGTGGTCTTGTACCCTTTGTAATGAATGTACTCTTATCTGTCCTCAAAATATATCGAGTAAAGCAGATATAGAAAAACTTCGTGCTAAATCTAGTATGGCTGGATATAGTGACCCTAGTTTTAACTCATTTAGTGGATTTGGATTTGATGGGTCTCCTGTTTTTTAAGTTAGTATAACAAGAATAATTAAAGATAAAAAAGGAAAATAAAATATTGATACCTCTTCTAGCCTCCTTTTACTTCTTTTACTTCGGTATAGTAGGTATATATATTATCTTCATGCCCAAAGTTCTTATGATGCTTCACTATACAAGTAGTGAAATTGGCATCATATTTACAGCAGCTCCTTTGGTTCGTTTTTTACTTCCTTTTCTCTTTACAAAAGGTTTTCAACTTAATAAAAAACTTTTTAATATTTCTCTACTTGTTATGTTGGGGAGTGCTATCTCTTTTTATCTTTCACTTCATAATTTCTATGCTCTTTTTATATCTAATATCGGTTTAGGTGTAGGTATGGGATTGATTTTACCCTATGTAGAGGTTATAGCTCTTGAACTGATAGGAAAAACTAAATATGGAAAGATTAGACTTTTTGGTTCTATCGGTTTTATTTTAGTGGCACTTGTATTGGTTCAGTTTTTAAGCTCTCCTGAGATAGCACTTTTTTATCTTCTTACTTTTACATTTTTAACTGCTATTATCGCTTTTTTAACTGTTCAAAATATAGAAAAAAATGATAAAAAGAGAGAGTTTATAGAGAACGATATAAAACTTTTAGACCATTGGCAACTATGGGTAGGGCTTACATTTATGCAGGTAAGCTTTGGTGCTTTTTATAACTTTTTTACTATATATGAAACAAGTTATGGCATTAGTTTAGATATGACTATTAACCTTTGGGTATTTGGTGTGATTGTTGAGATAATTATGCTCTATTTTCAAGGAAAGCTTTTACAATTTAATCTTATTTTATTATTACAAATCACAATATTCTCAGCTATTATTAGATGGTTTTTAGTTTTTTTATTCCCTCAAAATTTACCTATACTTTTTTTATCACAATCTTTACATGCCTTAAGTTTTGCTCTTTTTTACTCTGTGGCTATTAGCTATTTACATCAACTTTATAAAAATAAAGTTTTAGCACAACAGTTTTATTCTGGAATTACATTTGGTTTTGGAGGAGTTATAGGGGCTATTAGTTTTGGATATATTTATGAGTATTATCCTAAATATATATTTTTAATCGCTTCATTTATAGCATTTATATCTTTTATATCGATTGTTTTATGGGATAGGAGTGTAAAAACACACTCCTAAAATATAACTTTTTACTTAGAGTTATATTGAATAGCAAAACTTGCTGGATAAGATTTTGTTTTATCTCTATTAAAAACTTGAAACTCTGAAATAGTAGCATTAAAAGAGATTCCATTTGCATTTTCAGAGATATTTACTAAAGCGTATACATCCTCTCCAGCTGAATTTGTTAATACATTTGCTTCAACTTTATAACTTCCAGATGTATTTAAACTTGGTACAGTTATTTGTAATGTAAAAATTCCATCTCTTTCTTTGAGAACATCATCATCAGTAATAATGTAACTTATAATAGAGATACTATATGACCCCTCTCCAATAGATGTAAATGATGGGCTTTCTACACGGTCTTGAAAATTATCTTTTGCTATTTTAAATCTATAATTTTTATTGTTTAAAGTAACATTAGTAGTTCCAAGTGTTTTATAATCAAGGTCATCTTTTCCTTTATAGCTATCATAATTTGAAAAACTTTCATAAGGATTTATTTGATTAACACTAAGATTTTCATCTGTATTTGGTTGTTTATCTACATCTGTTGGTACTGTCCCATCAGTTGGCTCATTTTCTTCTATATCAGTTGTGTCCTCAGTTGTGCTATTTGTATCTTCGTCTGAACTATCATCATCTGAATTATCACTAGAGGAGCTATTATTATCTGAACTATCATCTGATGACTCATCATCTGAAGAGTTACTATTAGTTGTTCCATAATTTCCAGATGAGTTATCACCTGAACCATCATTTCCAGATGAGTCATCACCTGAACCATCATTTCCAGATGAGTCATCACCTGAACTATCATTTTCAGAAGAGTCATCACCTGAACCATCATTTTCAGAAGAGTCATCACCTGAACCATCATTTTCAGAAGAGTCATCACCTGAACCATTATTTTCAGAAGAGTCATCATTTGAGTCATCATTTTCAGAAGAGTCATCATCCGAACCATCATTTTCAGAAGAGTCATCGTCTGAACTATCATCTCCACCTGACATATCATATCCATCAGCTTTTTTCTTAGATGTTTCATCTAGTCCTGCTATATCATAAATTGCTAAATCTTGAGCAAATGTTGTAACAGTTGATGCGATAGGATTTTCTGATGGGATATAAGAGCTAGAATCCCCTGTTATCTCTTGTTTTCCATTATCATCACTATTATAAGTAGTACTTGTTGTATCTGATCCACATCCACTAAAAATAATCGTAATGAGAGAGATAAGAAGATATTTTAATATACTATTGTTCATAATAAACCACCTTTTCATTGTTTTTAACCTAAGAAAATTATAATACTTTCAAACTTAAACTTTTAAAATAGACTAAGATTTCTTTAAAAACTTTGTTAATATGTGAATTTTAACTCCATTTACACGACCCTCAATATGTTGGTCATCATTAGCAACTAAACCAATATTACGAACGGCAGTTCCTCTTTTTGCAACAAATCCTGTCCCTTTTACATCTAAATCTTTTGTAATAACTACTGTATCACCTGCTTGAAGAGTTACCCCATTTGCATCTTTATAAACTAATTTTTCTTCATTAGATATTCCAGCATCAGCCCAAGTTTTAATATCCTCTTCCATATACATCATATCTACTAAATCTTGACGACCAAGAGCATTTAAAATTCTATAACTCATAACAGCAACAGCAGGGACTTCACTCCACATAGAATCATTTAAACAATTAAAATGATTCTCATCAAACTCATCACTCTCTATTTGTGATTTACAATTTGCACAGATATATACTGATTGTTCATCGCTACCATCTGATGGAGTAACTTCAAATGCTCCTAAGTCTTCACTACTAGCACATAATTCACATACACCATTACTTCTTGTTTCTAAACTCATTTTTCTTTCCTTTTTAAAATAAAATTATAGGTAAAACTATATGTTTTAACTCATCTATATATAAAAATCCTATAAATAAAAAACTTATTATTATAGCGATTTCAACAGCTTTTTTCATCGTTCTTTTATCTTTCAATCTATTTAACAAAACAGCAGATAGTATAAAAAATTGAAAATAGACTATAGCTTTGATAAACTCTTCATACAAAAAATAGTTTGCTAAACTTGATACTAAAAGAAAAATAGCAAAAATAGTAAGAAATATTTTTAAGAATATCTCTTTTTTATTTAATTTATTTATCATTAAACTCTATAAGATTACTAGATTCATCTTTACTATTTTTATTGTTTTCAAATGCCTTTTGAGCATCTTTTTCTACATAATTTATACACTCTGGAGGTACAATAGAGTGAGGGTCTGATGCCATGTTTTCACACATTGTTGCATTAAATTTAAAATAGGAACAGCCATTAAAAAACAGTGCTAGAACTAAAAAAAATATTTTCCACATTATAAATCCCTATTTTTGATGATTAAATCTAAATACTTTTTAGGAGTAACTTTCATCATCTCTTGTGCTAACCAGCGAATTTGAAAATAAGCGGCCCCACTATCTCTTAGTGTAAAATAGTTCTTTAAACTTCTAAGATTAAAAGTAACAACCATATCTACTTTTACATTATCACTAATAATATGTTTAAAAGCATCACCAACATTACGTTTTTTCTTTCCAGCTTCAAGAACAAAAAAGAGTGCTTCAGAATCTCCATTATACTCCTCAATAAAAGAAAGAGAACTTTTAGCAACAGCTAAAGAGTAAAAATCTTCAACTATTTTTGATTGATACTCAAGTTTATCATAAATAGCCCCTATCTCTATTTTATTGTAGTTCTCATCTTGAGTAACAAACATATCAAAAGAGCTTATCTTCTCTATAAAAAAATCTTTGTTACCACCATTTTGAGAAGCTACAAAAGCATTTATAATCGAACTCATTGTATATCGTGTACTTCTTACACTTATAGCTTGTATACGATGGCGTGCATGTTCTTGTAAAACACCTCTTGAAGTTCCTCGAATTAAAAAACTAAGATTTGCATGTTCTAAAATAGAGTGATGAAAATATGTCCATGCTAAATCATCTAAAAGAGATGATTCTTCAATACCATTTAACTCTTCACATAGTTCTTGTGTTGGCATCTCTTTTTCAATATTTTGAATAATGCTATTTTCACTATTTGTAAAAGAGTCATAACAAGTTCTTGCAGCTGTTTCAGCTACACCAATACCTGTATCTTGTAATAATACAACTTCTGGCTTAGAGTATTTTATCCCAAATATATTTTCCATTATTTTTGAACTCCATCTAAAATAGGTACAAAATCACACTGTTCTAACTCTGTTTCTTCTATGGATGAGCCATTTTTTATAAAACGAACAATTACTTGAGTATCCCCTTTTTGAATAGGTGCAACCAATATACCACCATCACTTAACTGTTCAAAAAGTTTTATCGGGATTTTTTTTGCTGTTGCAGAAAAAAGAATTCTATCATAAGGAGCATATTGCTTCCAGCCATTTTGTCCATCATCTGTTCGTGTATGAACATTACTAATATCAAGATTACGAAACCGTTGTTTGGCTTCTAACATCAATGGTTCAATTCTTTCTATTGTAAAAACTCCACGAAAAAGATGAGAGAGAACAGCTGCTTGATAGCCACTACCACATCCTACTTCTAAAACTCTATCTGCACCAAGAGGTTGAAGATATTCTGTCATTTTTGCAACTGTTAGTGGAGAGCTAATATATTGAGATGCACCGATAGGAAGTGCATCTAATTTATAGGCATAATGTTTAAAACCATTAGGAACAAACTCTTCCCTATCAGTTTTTGCTATCGCATCTCTAATCTCTTGTGTAAGTGAAAAATTTCTATTACATTCATCAGCTAACCTTGCTGTTTTGGTTGCTCTTATTCTATCCATCTGTAATTTTTGTGATAAGGTCACGTGATTTTTCTAATGCTTTTTCTACATCATCAAACACAAGAGCAACAGCTAGACGACGCCCTTTATGAGATTCCGGTTTAGAAAATACTCTGATAAATGAGTTGTCACTAAATAGAGTTTCATCAACATTTATAATAGGTGCATAGTTATGAGCTTCACTTTTAAATGCAGCAGATGCACCATCACCATAAAAAGTAAAACCTAAAGGAAGTCCTAAAACAGCTCTTAAATGAAGTGCAAATTCACTTTGTGATTGAGTAATTAAAGTTACCATTCCTGTATCATGAGGACGTGGAGAAACTTCACTAAAGTAAACTTCATCACCCTTAATAAATAGTTCAACACCAAAAAGACCTTGACCTCCAAGACCATCAGTGATAACTTTTGCCATCTCTTGAGCTTTTTGTTTTGCAACTGGACTCATCTGAGCAGGTTGCCATGAAAAAACATAATCGCCATCACGTTGCTCATGACCAATAGGTTCACAATAAACAGTCTCTTTTCCATTACGAGCTGTAAGCATAGTAATTTCATAATCAAAATCTACAAATGCTTCAACAATAAGTTCACTTGCATCTCCACGAGCCTCTTTAGCCATTTCCCATGAGGCAGGAATATCAGATTCACTTTTTGCAACTGATTGACCATGACCTGATGAACTCATGACAGGTTTTATCACACATGGAAAACCTAAAGTACGAGCAGCTTCAAGCATCCCTTCTTGAGTAGTTACAAATTTATAAGGCCCTGTTTTTAGACCTAGTTCTTCTGCTGCAAATGTACGGATATTTTTTCTATTCATAGTTTTAGAAACAGCATCAGCATTAGGAATAATATTAAATCCCTCTTTTTCAGCATCAAAAAGTGCTTCTATACTAATAGCCTCTATTTCAGGAAGAATATAGTCAGGCTTTTCACGACGAATAATCTCTAAAATAGCCTCTTTATCTTGCATATTTACAACATAACTTCTATGTGCTACATGGTGAGCAGGAGCATTTTCATATCTATCAATAGCGATAGTTTCAAGTCCAAGACGTTGAGCTTCTATAATAACTTCTTTACCAAGTTCACCAGAACCTAATAACATAATTTTTTTTGAGTTTGATTTTAATGGAGCGGAGAATTGCATCAATAATTCCTTCAATATTTATGAAGGAATTATATCAAAATTGAATTAAATTTATCGTTTTAATCCAATAAGAGTTTCTAGTAACTGGTCAGATGTTGTAATTGTTTTCCCATTCGCTTGAAAACCACGTTGAACAATAATAAGTTGTGTTAATGATTTTGAAAGGTCAACATTAGAAGCTTCAAGAGCTGAACTTTGTATAAAACCACGTCCAGAACTAGCAGCAGTTCCTATGATAGGGTTTCCAGAGTTTGATGTCTGGATATAAACACTTCCTCCTTCACCTGATAAACCACCATTATTTGTAAATTTTGCCATTCCAACTTGAGCTAATCCGAATGATTTACCATTTGAAAATGAACCAACAATAGTACCACTTTGGTCTACTCTAACACCTATTAAATCTCCACCTTGATACCCATCTTGTGTAATTTGTGATGTTGAAGATTTACTGTCAAAACTTGTCATTCCATCAAATTGTCCTGAAGAACCAAAAGCTAAACTTATCTGCTGGTCTGGGGATGAACCATTATTTGCTGAAAATGAGATAGTAGCAGGGTCAAAATTAAAAAGTGAACCATCATTTTTAAAACTTATAGAACCTGTTCTTTCATTTAAAGGAACTATTGTATTTACTGTTGATGGTAAGGGAACTGAGATTTTCATATCCCACTTGCTTCCAACCTCTAAATCAAGTTCTGTTTTTCTGAAATCCATCTTTACAGTATGTTTTGAACCTAAAGAATCAAAAACATCTATCGAACTTGAATGTGTAGCAGCATTAAAACTTTGTGAATATCCTATACCGTTACTGCCCTTTTCTAAACTTGTATTTAATGAAGACATACTCTCTGTAAATCTAGTGTTTTCAGTCACACCTGTTGCTCTGTACGATGTAATTTTTAGGTCAATATCATAATCTTGAGCTGTTGAACCACTATTTTTTATAGCAAATTTACCATCTTTATTTACACTTATCTCTATACCATTTTTTGTACCGTCACCATCTGGATCTTGTGCTTGTATCTCCATCGCTTCTCTTAAATCTGCCATCGTTGTAAATGTTTTAGCTGAATTTAAAGTTTTTGCAGAAGAAGCTGGATCATATTGATAACTATATGCTGTCACAACATCACCAGCAACTAGACCACTTCCACCAGCAACAGTAGTTAACCTAATATTATGAGAAGATGAAACACCTCCATTGGTATTTTTAAGATCTATCTTATTATTTACAAGGTCATAACTAGCTGTTACACCTGTTGTAGAACGTTGAGCATTAATAGCTGCAACGTATCTCGCTGCATTTGCAGATACAGAATTTGCAGCTAATCCACCTGTTGTAGTTATCTGTTTTGTTGTTCCATCATCTAATGTAAAAGTAACATCTAGTTCCGTTGCACCTGCTGCTACTGCTCCACCATCTGTTTTCAATGAATTTTGAAAAGAGACCCAAACACCTTGATCTTTTTGTAATGAAAAAGCTTCCCCTCTTTCATTAAAAAGAACTCCTAAATTACCAGATTTTATTGGAAGTCCATTTGAGTCAATAGCTGCTTTTTGTGGATTTGTTGGTGTTCCACTTGGAACTTCATATGCTGAACTAAAACTGGTAATAGAGGGTCCTGAATTAAGATTTGCTTTAAGTATAACTTCATCTGTTGGATTTGCAGGTGTTGTTAATCCTGGAGCGATACTTATATCAGAGATAGGTCCATTGGCATCTATTGTTCCCGTAGCTAAGTCTCTTGTCCAACCCTGTACGATAAAACCATTTGCATCCACAAAATTTCCATCAGCATCAAATTGAAAATCTCCTGCACGACTATATTTTTGTGTTACTCCAGCATCTGAAGAGAGGATAAAAAAACCGTCACCCTGAATTGCTAAATCTGTATTTTTATCAGAGTTTTGAATAGAACCTTGAGAAAAAATTCTTGTTGTAGAACTTACAGATGTACCAAGACCAACTTGAACAGCATTTTTACCACCTAAACCACCTTCTGGAGCAGTAGCAATCGATTTTGTTTGTGCTAAGAGGTCTGAAAAGTTTGCACGTGAATATTTAAAACCTACTGTATTAACATTTGCAATATTATTTGATTCAACATCCATTGCTACTTGATGAGAACTTAATCCAGAGATACCAGAGTAAAGTGATTTTAACATTTTAAATCCTTTTAAAATCTATTATTATTTATATTATTAAGCATTAAATATGCCAACTTTTTTAAGCATCCATATCTAAAGCTTTTTGCATCATCTCATCTGCTGTTGAGAGTACCTTAGAATTGGAGTCAAAAGACCTTTGTAGTAAAATTAACTCTGTGAGAGATTGTGATAACAAAACATTTGAACCTTCAAGAGTATAATTTAAAATATCTGTTCCTAAAATACTATTTCCCTCTGCATCTTTTAAAAATAGGGCATCACCACTATTTGCAGTAGAGCTGTATTTTGTAGAAGATATTTGTTCTAAACCCTGCTCATTTTGAAAATGAAAAAGCGCAATACGTCCAACACTACTCTGCTCTCCATTTGTAAATGTTGCTATAACTTCTGCATTTGAACCTATATCATAACCAACTAAATCACCAGCTCTTATTCCATCAGATTCAGTTACTATCGGTTGCACTGAACTATTAGATATAATTCCCTTAAATCCTGTACCTAAATCAATCTTCACTTCAGAACCATTATTTTGAATAGTAGTTAATGTATTTGATATCATTGCACCTTTTTCATCAAATAAAGCCTTTGCATTTTTAGTATCATAAATAGTTTTTCCATCTCCACTAATAGTTGATGCAATTATATCCCATTGCATACCGGGTAACACTTGTGGTTCTGATTTTATAAACTCTATTTTTAGACTATTTTTATTGTTATCTTTATCTATAATTGATGATACAAATAGATTTTTATCACCCTCTTTCATATGTAAACTTCCAGAAAATGTACTTTTTGTTGTTGCGACAGAAGGATATGTTAAACTCTTGGGAAAACGTAAAGTTTCTTGTGTACTAATATCTCCGAGTTTTGTTTCTCCTACTGATTTTGTAAGTATTTCACCCTCTATATTTCCTGCTCGTGTTCCTAAAATATACATACCTTCATTTGTTGTTAAATCATTATTTTCATCAAATACAAAATCACCAGCGCGTGTATAGAGTGTTTGATTGTTTGCATCTTTAATACCAAACCAACCATCACCATCTATCGCTAAATCTGTACTATTTTCTGTAAGTTTTAAAGAACCTATCTCTTGTATCATCTGAGTTGAATTTACAGCTGTCCCTATTCCTATTGAATCACTACTAGAGCTGATATTAACTGCATTAATAGCATCTTCAAAAAGTGAGGAGAACTCTACTCTATTAGCTCTAAATCCTGTTGTACTAAGATTAGCTATATTATTTGATGTTACATTTATTGCTGTTTGATTTGATTTAAGACCTGTTAAACCTGTATAAAAAGCTTGAGTCATCATAGGAATATCCTTATTTTAATATATCTCTGAAATAGCATCAATAGGTACATAACTTGAACCAACTTTGGCTAAAGATCTACCATTATCAAACTTAACAGATTCGATAGGGTATACCCCCATACGAGTCGATAATGATGTTTGTTCACTATCTCTATAATCTGCTGTTACTTTATAAAAACCTGAATCTGCTATATTTCCTGAACTATCTTTACCATCCCATGTAAACTGATATACACCCGAGGAGTTTTGAGGAATATCTATTGTTTTTATTACATTTCCATTATTATCTGAAATATTAATAGAACCATCCTCTATATCATTTGCAAAATATAATTCAAATGTTGAACTAGCACCTTCATCATGAGAGATAGAATCATTTCCCAAATCAGCTATCTTTCCAATAGCTGCAATCATAGAAAACTCTTGTGAAGCTCCTAATGTTGACGATAAACTCCCTAAAGATTTATTTGTATTTTCAGCTGATTCTAAAGAAGCTAACTGTGATGTTTGTGTTAAAATAGTAGCTGTATCTGTTGGTTCTGTTGGGTCTTGATTTTGAAGTTCCACTAGTAGAAGAGTCATAAAATCATCTTTTCCTAAAACACTTTTATCTTTTTGCTCTGTATCAGCTTTATATTCTGATTTTATAGCTGCATTTTCACCTGTCGATGTAATCATTTTTTATCCTTTCCTATTTATACATAATTTGGAATTATTATCTCTACTGCACTCATTATCTCTTCACCTGTTTCGTCATTATCAAAGTAGCTATATTCCTCTTTAGCATTTTGCTGTTCCTGTTGATGGTTTTGCTCCCCATTAAAATTATTTGATGAAGAGTTTTGTTCAGAGTTATTAAAATTTATAGTAGCATTATTTAGACCAGAGTTATTTAATTGTATTCTTAACTCCTGTATATTCATAGATAATGTATTGATTGCACTATTATTTGAGCTAATATTCACATGTAGATTTTTTCCTCGTTGAACAACAGTTAAATCAACATCGCCTAATTTTTGTGGATTTAATTGAACTTTAACTCTTGTAAAAGGAGATTTATAATCATCTATTACTGTTTTTACATCACTAGAGAGATATTTCATCATCTGTTTTGCTTCATTAAACTTTACCTCGAGACTTTCTATTTTTTGTGTGTTAGTTACTATCTCATTTTTTGTTATATGAGTTGTATCTTTTTTCTCTTCCCGAGCATCTTTTTTACTATTTAGTAAAGCTTCAAGTTTTTTTGTAGCATCGGCTATTGGAACTGCTATTTGTTGGGTTTGTTGTACTGTATTTGATATATCTATTTTTTGAGATTTTATATTATATTTTTTATCATCTTGGATACTATCTTTTTTATCTATTCTTTTCTCTTTTAAAACTTCTATTTTTGATGGAGAAGATTTTTTTTCTTTTGTTATCTCTAAAGAATTACCATCTTTTTTTACAAAAGTTTTTAGGAGTTGTTCCAAAGGTTCTGTTTTTTCTATCTTCTCTTGAGCTTGAGTAATTTTAGTAGATGTTTTTATTGTATTTGCTGGAAGTTTTAATATCTGTTGCTTTAATTCTTGATTTACTTCTTTAACCTCTTCTAAACTAATTTTACGAACATCTATACCAAATTTTTTAGCTAAAAAATCTAAATTCTTTAAAGTTTTTGGTAACTCTTTCATATCAATTTTTTTATACTCTTCACTCTTGACAATTTTTTGTTTTAGATAAATTTTTGCATCAGCAATTAATAGTTTTACCTCTTTATTTGTCAAAGTTTCAGCTGTTTTTGGTTCTATTAAAATATCATTATTAAAAAGTTTTAATAAACCCTCTATGGGATTTTTATTTTCTATAATATCTTGAGGTTTCAGATCTATTTTAGTTTCTTTAACAGCTACATTTTGTAAGAGAGTT
>CAYOKX010000020.1:15984-25071 GCA_964404655.1 uncultured Sulfurimonas sp.
CTAATTTTTCTATAGGTTTATCAGTTACTTTTTTAATAGCTATATTTTGAGGTTTCAGATCTATTTTAGTTTCTTTAACAGCTACATTTTGTAAGAGAGTTTCTAATTTTTCTATAGGTTTATCAGTTACTTTTTTAATAGCTATATTTTGAGGTTTTATATCTATTTTAGTTTCTTTAACAGCTATATTTTGTAAGAGAGTTTCTAATTTTTCTATAGGTTTATCAGTTGTTTTTTTATTAGCTATATTTTGAGGTTTCAGATCTATTTTAGTTTCTTTAACAGCTACATTTTGTAAGAGAGTTTCTAATTTTTCTATAGGTTTATCAGTTGTTTTTTTATTAGCTATATTTTGAGGTTTCAGATCTATTTTAGTTTCTTTAACAGCTACATTTTGTAAGAGAGTTTCTAATTTTTCTATAGGTTTATCAGTTACTTTTTTTTCATTAGACAATAAAGATATTTTATTTTCTTTTATTTTTTGTATAGGTTTTAGTTCTTGTTTTGAAGGAACTTCTAAAATAGTTTTATCTTTTTTATTAAGATTTTTTAAAAGTTCTGCAAAAGAGGATGTTACTGCTTCATCTTTTTTAGATAAAGCTTTATTTTGAGAAGGAATTTTATTTTGTTCTGCTAATTCTAATAATTTCATCTTATACTCCTACTATACTTTAATTATAAAGTATAAAATATTTCACTATTTAGAAATCAGTATATTCAATATTAAGTTCCATCTGAACTTCACACATACCATTTTCATATATTGTATCAACAATAATTGCATTTTTAATTAAAGCTTGAACCGATGTTCTTACCATAGATTTTTGTATTGACATGTTTTTTACAGTATCTTTACCCTCAATAGTTACACCTTTTACTCTCTCTGCTAATAATCTATACGCATCAGCAATAGCTGCACGTTTTGCTAAAGCATAAGCTTGTTGAGGCGTAGCAAAAGTTGGTGCGATACCTTGTCCTGTTACTGTTATATTCAGTGGTGCATCTGTTTTTAATAAATCATCTGATTTAAATTCTGAGACAACATCTTCGTCTGGAAAGCCATCTTCTGCATATACTGCACTACCAAACATCATAAAAAAAAGTAGTAAAAACTTCATTATTCATCCTATTTTATTAAAATTTATATTTAAAACTAAACTTATAACCTGCTGTTGTAAAGTTTATTGTATCATTCTTTTCTATCGCTTCAAAACTCTCATATAAATATGTTGCACTTAAATATACACTATCTACAATACGATAATCAGCACCCATTTTATAACTTAATAATTTTGCTTCACTTAATGATAATGCACTTATATTTGTATATAAAGAGAGATTATAAAAATAATATCGTATTCCTAAATGAGGAATTGGTACAATTAATCCTGCATCTATCCAAGATGAACTTTTTGTTAAATCTATTTTATCTTTTACTTCAAATTTCCATTTTACTACTTTTATATTCAATCCAATATCTAGTTCTAAATCACCTGTATAAAAAGAGTAACCAAAAATAGTTTTAAAAGTTCCTTTTTTCATAAAATCTTGATAAATCAAAAGATTAACTATGCTGTAATCTACATAAGTAGATATAGATGAATTGAAATCACCATCTGCTACTCTTACAGATTGATTTAAATCATTATTTGTATTTGTTTTTAAATTCAAATAACTTATATAAAAATTTGGAATATAATTTGTATGAATATCTATATCTAATGAAAAAAATGATGCTTTTGATTTTTCATAATTATAATCATTCTGAAAATCAGATTTTCCTTGTGTATTTTGAATATTTCCTTTTATCTCAGGTAAGAAAATTCCTACTTCAGGCTTAATGTCTATACTTGGTTTAGCTTGTAAATAGAAAGAAAATACTCCAAAAAAGAGTAATAAAAGCCGTAACATCATTAATCACACCTATTTATTCTTAGTTTTTTATTAAAGAGAATTTTAACATATCTTCCTTAATTCTTTGTATCTTGTTTTCACTTGCAACTATATAGTTATAGATATGATTAAAATCATAATGAATCCAATTTTCGCAACTGTCAAGTGATAAATAGGAGGAGTTATAACTTCTTTCAAAATCTGAAATGGCTTTATTTAGCTGTTTAAAATCTAACTCTTTTTCTGCCAAATAGTAATACTGCATCATATCTGTTAAATCTTTTTTACAACTTTTTGGTTGTATATTAGCTTGAGATAAAGAGATAAAAAGAGTTAATCCAATAATGATTTTCAACATATTTACTCTCCTATTTTAATTTTTGAAGTGTACTAAAGGGTGGTATTTTTTTAGATGGAAACATACCTCGATAGCACTCTTTTTTAAAATAATCAAAAACAAAAAACCAATTATCTTTTATATTTTCATCATACTCTATCATTACAGCAGGGACAACTGGTCCATAAGTGAGTGAATTATGGGAGAATTTTTTAGGTAATTTTTTTTCATCAAAAATAAGTGCTACTCGTGAATCATTATAAACACCTCTTCTATAATGTGATGCATATCTTGATTTTATAGATAAAGTTTTATTGGGAGTATAGATTATTTTTTTATCTATACCTGTCGCTTGTAATAGTGTATAACCTTTATCTATCAATTTTTGGCACTGTTGATTTAAAACTGTTCCTTGTGTTGCAACACTTAAATCTTTTCTAGCATAGATATAAAATCCTACTTTTGGTTCTATATATTTTAAAGATAAAATTCTTGTAGATGCAATTTTATCTTGAAGTTTACTATTAGGAGAGTATCCTGCCCATGCTTTAGAATTTTTATCATAAGTATAAACAAATTCTATATCTTGTTTTTTTTGAAAACTTTTTAGTATATCTATACCATCTTTAGGTGTTGTAAAATAGTTCCAACCCTTTTTAATTTTATATATTGCATCTTCTTTTATCTTTATATTTTGATTTACTTCATTGTTAATCAAAATATAACCATTATTTTTACATATCAAATGTTTTTGAGGTTGAGAAACACTCCATTTATTTTTTTCATAATCCCAAATGATACTGTTCTCTTGCAGTGTTTTTTTTTCATCTTGAGATTTAACACCAAGTAGGTAGTAAGATTTACAATCTGCTTTTAAAGAGAGTGCTAAAAAAGTTGCTACTAGTATAATTAATTTTTTATTCATATAATAATCCTCTGTTTTTATAATTTTTGGTTTGGGCGTTTTGTGACGGTTGCATCTGTTTCTAATATAATAGGGTCATCATCACTTTGTCCATCTTCATAAGCTACTGCATCAGTAGCATTCAATAATTTGTAAGAATACACTACATCATCAACCATCAAATAAACTATACTATCTGCATACGATTCAGAGTAGGAAATTTTAGCTTGAGAGTCATCTTTACCTTTAAAATAAACACTAATTGGTTTTGCGATACCAGCATTTTTAGGTTCATAAGCTATTTTTACTATCTCATCTGGATTAGCATCTGTTTCTGAACGTATCTGCATGCCATAATCTACAGTTTGATTTTCAATATATTTACAATCAGCTCCATATATTTTACCTAAAATTTGTGCATCTCCATCTCCATCAACATTAACATCCAAAAGTTTAATAGAATTTTTTAACATAGGAATATAAGCTTGATGTATAATATCTGAAGCATTACCTCCACCTAATTTACCTGTTCCATCAACTGCAATAATATTTAAATCATACGCATCTTGGTCTGCTGTTATTAATTTATTTATCCCAAATCCTGAGCATAGAGTATAAAGATTATCAACCGATTTGTCAAATTCTGCTACTTTATTTGTTGCTTGTGTTGGTTTATACTCTGGGATTTGACCATTAAATATATAAAATCCTGTCACATCTGAGCTTGATTCAATTTTTACCAGAGAACCTTCATCATTATTGCCATTTGTTGCATTAATATCGACAATAGGAGTAGCAGGTTTTTTAAAATCGATAATTTTACCACTATCTTGATTTAAAAGATTTGTACCTATCCCATCAGATACATTTATATGTATAGGATAGTTTTCACCACTTAAAATAGGAAGTTCATAGGAGCTAATATCTCCTAGATAAACATTGTTACTACTTCTATTTATCAACTCTATTGCACTACCATTTACTAACAGTTCTATAATTGATGAATTATCGTAGTCACTTTCACCATATTGTGGTAAATTTTCTATCTCAACCGATATTTGACCTGAAATATTATTATAAGTTGTTCCATCTGTATTAAAATGTGTTGTATAGATTGGACTAAAAGTTGTTTTTTTAATTGTTAACTTATCAGCAGGTAGAACAGCTTCTGATTCTTTAACATATACCCAATATCCTGCAGAACTATCTGTACTAAATAGATTATAATCTTGTGAAGAGAGCCACTCTGAAGGTGGTCTTGTTAAATCTATACTTTCCCAACTTACAGTACCAGTAGAAAGATTTGTAGAACCACCTACCATAGCTTTTAAATCAAATCCAGCTTTTTTTATAGTATATAATGGACCATTAACAACATAGTTTGGTACATTTATTGGGGTAAATTTAAGGTCTGAGGTCAAGTCTGGAGAAACAGTTACTAAAGTACCTTTTACAACAGAAGTAACAGCACCAAAAGATAAATCAGCTTCATTATGATTAGTATCATCCCAATCCCATGCAATATCAATAATATCTTGACTTACGATTGTGAGAACATCATCTGTGACACTTACTTTTCCTTGCATCTTACTTTTTGATATTGCTGATTCTACTAATGTTTTAAATTCAGGTAACCAAACACTATCTGTTCCATCTCCTACTGTTGTAGTGAATTCTGAATGTGTATAAACAGTTCCATAAATATTTTTTAATTGTAATGTAATTTTAGAACCTGTTCCATCTGATGATTGTTCATCTGTTACATCATGAATAATAATATTATTTAAAGAAGCACTTGCAAAAGTATCTAAAGAGTAAACTCCTTTAATAGCACCTTTTGCAAGGTCATTATCTGTTGTAGTATCTGTAAATAAATCAACATGATTAGTATTACCTATATCTTCTATAACATTAAATTTACTTGCATTCTTTTGAGCGGTAAATATAACTATTTTTGGATCTATCGCTTCAGCATGTACATTATTAACTGCATCATTAATATCTGTTGCTACATCAGTAATAGCTCTATTTGCAATAATTGTAGTAGCTAATTCTTTACCTGAACCTTTAATAGTTAGCTCTCCATCTTTTCCATTTACACTATAATCAAACACTCGACTAAAAGTATGGTCTCTTACATAAAAAGTCTTATTTGATGCTATTAAAACTTTATCTGTACTACCATTATAATCTGTATTTATCGCAATAGAGACAAAATCTGCTCCACCAAAATCTTGTTTTGTCAAATCAGAAGCCACAGTAGCCATATCAGTTTTAATAACTATCGGTTCAACACCTATCGCATCATCTGCTGTACTTTGTAAATCTATTTTTGCCTCTTTATCAGATGCTGTATTTGCACCAACAAGAGGTTCTATAATCATTGCATATTCACCATATTTAGAAACTACTGCTTTTGACGTATCACCATTATTTAAATCTAACATTGCATTAGTATCATCAGTATTATCCATATCTAATGGATTAACTGTATAGGGATTTCTGCCTAAGAGTGTTGTTACTCCACCTATGGAATCACCAGTTATCTCATCTATCATAAATCGTTTATTTGAAATAATTACTATTTTATTATTAGCATCTCCAACAATAAATGCTTTAAGATAAAAATTTTCATCCATATTTCCAGCTATTTTAGCCTCTTTAATAGATTGATTTATAGCTAAACAACTAGCTTTTATTTTTGTAGCATCTCCACCTCTTATTGATGAAACTGTAACAAAATTATTTCCTACTGAATCCCATATTTTTAATCCACCTGCAGCATCTTTTAACTCTAAAACTAAAGCAGTTGATGATTTTCTAATAGTTGAATTTTCTCCACTAAAAGCTAACAGATTCCAGCCATCTACTAATCCAGCTCCTCCATCTTTATATTCATCTGCTGAGATGGTATCACTTCCTAAAACTAAACCCGCTTGTTTATTATCTATTGCATCCATCTGAGCCCAGTAAGCTTTTCCCTTTTGTAGCTCATCAAAATCATTTGCATTGTCACTATTTCTTGTATCAAAAAGCTTCCATTGAGTTTTTTTAGTATCGTAGGAGTAAATTCTTATGAATTGGTCAGCTATTGCTAAATTTTGATGGAGTGATTTATCATAATATTGATAAGATGGGGGGTTATCTGTAAGATCAAAATCTACAATATCTATAATTTTTTTCAACTCACTTCCAGCTATCCCTGCAACCGTTTGGATTAGTTCGCCATATCCTGGATTTGAGTATGTTTTTGATGAATCAAGAGTGATAGTATAGGCATTTGTTCCATTTGAGTAGGCACTATACTCCATAGTTTCACCCTCAAGAATAGCTTTATATGTTATAACAAATGCTGGACCAGCATTTTTATATAGAGATATATACATAGAATGAACTGCTTCATCATCTGTAAAAACTTTCCCTGTTGTATCTATACGAACTTGAAGATAATCGATAGTTAATGATTTTGCCTTAGCAAAGCTTTTAGAAGCTACTATCAACCCATCTGTAAATTTTTCATCTTTTACTAAATCTACAATTTTATTTTCTGCAACATCTGTAATAGAAAATACACCAGAAGATGTACCTGCACCAGCCCCTGTAATTTTTAAACCTGTAACTCCAAAAAGTACCCATGATTTTTCATGACCATTTGCATCTGTTAAAGGGATATAACCTGCATTTAAAGATGTTATAAAAAACAGTAAAGATAGTATAAAATTGATTTTTGTAAGAGAGTTATTTTTCATCTTTATTCCTCATAGAAGAGATTATTATTTAAAATGATAATATAAAACTATATCATAAATTATACCACTTCATTTCTGAAGTAGTATATATTGATAAATATATTAAAGTTCAGTTTTTAAAACTGCACCATTCGATGCATTTGAAACTAAAAGTTGGTAGCGTTTAAGCCATTTAGATTTTACTTCATTTTTGTAAGGTTTCCATTTTGCTTTTCTCTCAGCTAAAACTTCTTCACTTACATTTAATTGTAAAAGATGTGCATCAGTATCTAACTCTATCTCATCACCATCTTCTATAAGTGCTATAAGACCACCCTCAGCAGCTTCAGGAGATACATGACCAATAGAAGCACCTTTAGTAGCACCTGAGAAACGTCCATCAGTAATAAGTGCAACACTTGAACCAAGACCCATACCTTGAATTAGTGCAGTAGGAGCGAGCATCTCTTGCATACCTGGACCACCTTTTGGACCCTCATAACGGATAACTACAACATCACCAGCTTTTACTTTATGAGACATAATTCCCGTGATAGCTTCAGGTTGAGAGTTAAAACAAACAGCTGTACCTTTAAATTGTCTCATTGTAGGGTCAATTCCTGCAGTTTTTACAACTGCACCCTCTAATGCTAAGTTACCAAATAAAATAGAAAGACCACCTACTTGAGAATAAGCATTTTCATTTGTATGGATAACATCTTCATTTAAGATAACAGCATCTTTGATTCTTTCACCAATAGTTTCACCAGTTACAGTTGGATTGTCAAGATATAAAAGTCCACCTCTACGGCTTACCTCTTTCATAACTGCATTTACTCCACCAGCTTTATCTATATCTGCCATATGAACAGTAGTTAAAGATGGAGATATTTTAGCTATGTGAGCTACTTTATCGGCTATTTCATTTATTTTTTCAATTGGAAAATCAACTTCAGCTTCATTTGCAATAGCTAACATATGTAAAACAGTATTTGAACTTCCACCCATTGCCATATCTACAACAAAGGCATTATGAACAGCTTTCTCATTGAGTACATTTCTGATATTATATTTACTATCATCAGCTTTTGCCATCTCAACAACTCGTTTTGCTGCTTTTTTTACCATCTCTATACGTTCTGGTGTCATCGCTAGAACTGTACCATTACCTGGAAGTGCTATACCCATAGCTTCACAAAGTGTGTTCATAGAGTTTGCAGTAAACATACCTGAACAACTTCCTCCAGATGGACAAGCATTACACTCTATATCATAAAGCTCTTCATCACTCATATTTCCCTCTGCATGTTGTCCAACAGCTTCAAATGCAGTAGCAAGGTCGATAGCTGTACCATCTTTTTTATGCCCAGCAGCCATTGGACCACCTGAAACAAAAACAGTAGGAACATTGATGCGAAGTGCACCCATAATCATACCTGGAACAATTTTATCACAGTTAGGGATACATATCATCGCATCAAGTTGATGCGCATTCATAACTGTTTCCATTGAATCAGCAATGATTTCACGTGATGGAAGAGAGTAAAGCATCCCTTCATGACCCATAGCTATACCATCATCAACACCAATAGTATTAAAAACAAATGGCACACCACCAGCCTCACGGATAGCTTCTTTTACAATTTGGCCATATTCATGAAGAAAAAAATGTCCTGGGATAATATCTATATAGCTATTTGCTATACCAATAAACGGTTTATCAAAATCTTCATCTTTTAAACCTGTTGCACGAAGTAGTGAACGGTGAGGAGCTTTGTCAAAACCTTTTTTTATTATGTCACTTCTCATTTTAAAATCCTTATATAGTAGTTTACATAGTAAGTTATAACTGCAATTATAACATTTTTTTTCATTTTTTAGAAAAAAGACTTGACAAATGAATAATAAGGAGCTATAATTTCGCCATCACTTAGTAATTAGCTAAATGATTTGGATGCGGGAGTAGCTCAGTGGTAGAGCATAACCTTGCCAAGGTTGGGGTCGCGAGTTCGAACCTCGTCTCCCGCTCCATTTATTTATTATTGTAAACTGTGAATTCATTCATTATGCCCGGGTGGCGAAATTGGTAGACGCAGGGGACTTAAAATCCCCCGGTAGCAATACTGTGCCGGTTCGAGTCCGGCCCCGGGCACCATTGATATGAAAGATAACTGGTGCCATCGCCAAGTGGTAAGGCCGTAGCCTGCAAAGCTACTATCCCCAGT
>CAYOKX010000021.1:0-24611 GCA_964404655.1 uncultured Sulfurimonas sp.
TACTTACTTTTTTATCCATTGAATTTTTCAACCTCTTCACAGTAGTAATTATTTTTTGTATATTTTGACAATATAACATCTACAAAACCTTTGGCTTAGCATTTCTCAAATAAAACAATATCGCCTTAATAATATCATCATCATCCCGACTATCAGACTTCACCATCTCTTTAGATTCGTTAAAATAAACAACAGTTATATTTTGCCCATAGTTCATTACAGATTTTATCTTTTTATCTAATGCTAAAAGTTTTATAACCATCAACTCAAAAAATTGCTTTGTAGGATTATCTAACTCTCCAAATCGGTCTATAACCTCCTCCTCTATCTCATATACCTCAACAGGAGTTTCAGACTGTGCTAAACGTCTATAAATATCTAAACGAAGTCTATCCTCTTTAACAACTTCATCCGATATAAATGCTGAGATAGTCAGTTTTATATCTACT
Source organism: uncultured Sulfurimonas sp. (assembly GCA_964404655.1). Taxonomy (GTDB): domain Bacteria; phylum Campylobacterota; class Campylobacteria; order Campylobacterales; family Sulfurimonadaceae; genus Sulfurimonas. Next base: position 450 of record CAYOKX010000021.1, read on the forward strand.
TTTGCTCTTTCACTCTCTTGTGAGTTACTTAACTCTTTTATAGCATCCTCTAACATTCTAAGATAGAGTGAATAGCCTATATTTTTTATATGCCCACTTTGTGCATCACCTACTAAATTACCGCCACCACGAATCTCTAAATCATGGTGTGCTAAAACAGAACCACTCCCTAAAAAGGAGTTCGATTCTAAGGCTAGTAAACGCTTCTTTGCTTCATCTGTTAAAAGCTCTTTATTTTTCACTATAAAATATGCAAATCCCTCTGCATGACCACGCCCAACACGACCACGTAACTGATGTAAATCTGCTATACCAAATCTATCTGCACCATCAACGATGATAGTATTTACATTTGGTATATGAATACCACTCTCTATAATAGAAGTAGCAACCATAAGGTCATACTCTCCAGCCTCAAACTTTAAAATCTCTTTTTCAGTTTCAACAGCAGAAATTTTTGAGTGAAGCATAACCATTCTCAAATCGGGAAGTAAAGCTTTTAACTCCCCTAACTTAATAGGCATATGGTCTATACTATTATGTACATAAAAAACCTGTCCACCACGACGTAGTTCTCTTAAAATAACCTCTTTAACAAGTTTCTCTTCATACTCTTTTACAAATGTTCTTACACCTTGGCGTTCCCCTGGAGGTGTTAAAAGTTGACTCATCGTTTTTATGGAACTCATCGCTTGATTGAGTGAACGAGGAATTGGTGTCGCACTCATAGAGAGAAGATGCACATTATGATAGACCTCTTTTATCTTCTCTTTCTGTTTCACTCCAAACTTATGTTCTTCATCTATTATAACCACACCTAATTTTTTAAACTCTAGTCCAAAAAGAGTATGTGTTCCTACAACAGTATCTATCTCACCACTAGCAAGACCTTTGATTATATTTTTTTTGTCTTTAGCAGTTACAAATCTGTCAAGTTTAGCATAACGGATACCCATCTCACTAAAACGTTCATCAAGGGAGCGAAAATGTTGTGCTGAGAGAAGTGTTGTTGGCACTATCATTGCTGATTGATACCCCGATTTGAATGAAGCATAGATAGTATTTAATGCAACTTCAGTTTTCCCAAAACCAACATCACCACTTAAAAGTCTATCCATAATATTACCTTTACCCATCTGTCCAAGTATCTCATTTATAGATTGTGTTTGGTCTTCTGTGTATTCAAAACCTGCTGATTTTTGAAACTCTTTTAAATCACTTTTTGAAAGGTTTATCTTCGGTGCTTTTATTAAAGCTCTTGCTGCTGCTGTATTTACTATCTGCCCTGCTATCTCAAGAAGACGTTTACGAACTTTTGCTTTAAGCTTTCCAAAACTCCCTTTACCTAGTTTATCTAAAACGGGAGTAGAACCACCTCCAGCTATATAACGGTCGATATAATCAAGATTTTCAACAGGAAGTAAGATTTTATCATCACCTACATATTTTATAACTATAAAATCTTTTACACCACCAAGTATCTCAGTCTGCTCTATCCCCTCAAATATCCCCACTCCATAATCTTCGTGAACAACATAATCCCCTGTTTTAAGGTCATCTAAGAGTATCGCACTTTTACGTCTTCTTCTTGTTCTATCGGGTTTATTTAAAGAGATGATAAGCTCATCTTTTGAGAGTATATTTAAGATATAGGGAGCAAAAACTTGTGTAATATTTTGAGGGTCATACAAACCTACCTGTTTTAAAACAGCTTTATTTGCCCCGATGATAGTTATCTTTTTATTTTTATGTACTTTTAAAAGTGAAGTAACATCAGCTACTACTATCTCTTTAAAATTATCTGTATCTGGAAGAAGAGGTAAGTTAAAACTCTCTCTTGGAAGTTGTGGATTGTTGATACCATAAGCATCTATTAGTACACTATCTAGGTTTCTACTGAGTCTTACATCTTTGTTGAGTAAAAAGTTCTCTGCATTATCTTCTAAATACCAAAAACCTAAAGAAGCAACATCTTTAACCAAAGAATCAAACTCTGAGTTTTCAACTTTTGTATGAAGGCTGTTAAAACTTTCCTCATCTAAAGAGTAAAAAGCTGAAGTTACCTCTATACTATCTAACTCTTCAGAAAGTGTTCTTTGTGACTCTAACTCAAAATATTTTATCTGCTCTATCTCATTATCAAAAAGTGATATTCTCACAGGGTTTTTAGTAGCAGGAGCATATATATCTATAATATCCCCACGAAAAGAGATTTCACCCTCCACTTGCACCATATCTACAAAACTATATCCCCAAAAAAGCATCTGCTCTTTAAAAGCTTTGAGTTCAAGAGTTTCACCAAATTCAATAGTTGTTGATTGGAGAAGAGGCTCTTTTGGTAGATGAAACAGAAGAGTTTTTAACGGAGATATTATAAGTGGTTTTTTCTTAGCCTTATGATAAGTTTTAAGTGCTGAAAAAAGTTGATGTACCTCCTCTTTATAAACACGTAAATCATCACCATAACTTGGACGAAAATCAGGAAAAAGTAACACATCTTTTTTAAAAAAGTTTGCAACACTCTCTAACTCTGAAGCCTCTTTATAATCTTCACATATTAAAACTTCTAACTTCTGCTTTTTATCTGTTTTAAAATACTCAAATAGTGAACTTTGTGACATCATCTCTCTTTTTTCCTTTTTTTCTCTTCTTTATATGTTAAAGCTACTATTTTAGTAGGATTTGGAACTAATATTCCCTTTGTAGCCTGAACAAGAACACTCCATAAAACTTTTTTCTCTTTATCAAAAATCTCATTATAGTTTTCCATATTCCATTTTACGAACCAGTAGGGATTTACTGTTCTATAAAAATATTTTATCTCATAATGAAGATGTGGTCCACTACTTCTTCCTGTATTTCCTGTATAGGCTATTAAGTCGCCTTTTCTTACAAAAGCTTTTGTTTTAATTATTATTTTATTAAGATGACCATAATAAGATTTAAAACCATAATTATGTTGAATAATAACTAGCTTTCCATAACCACTTTTCTTATGTAAACCAGCCCACTCTATAACACCATCAGCCGTTGCATAAACGGGAGTGTTCATCTTTGCACGCATATCTATACCATTATGAAACTCTTTTCTTTTTAAAACTGGATGAATTCTATTTCCATATTTACTTGTAAGACCATTGTAAATAATAGGAGAGCCATTAGGTATAAACTGAAGAATTGTAGCTTTTTGTTCCATATCTAACTGTGTAAGATTAACTCTATCTTCGATAGTGCTATTTTTATCTGGAACTATACCCATAAGCGTTTCAATAGCATTTAAAGAGCTTGAAAGTTCACTTATCTCCATTCTCTTTTCATTAAAAGCTTCTGTTTGCATCTCTAAAGCTTCCTCTTTTAGTTTTAACTCCTCTATTTTAAGCTCTAAAGCTTTTTGAGTTTCTTTAAATGTTTGAGTTAAAGCTTTATTCTTTTCTATCAATTTACTATTTTTAGTATCGATTTCATTTAGATTATTATCGAGATAAAATATAGTTGTAACAGCGATAAAAATAGTGGAGAAAATAGTAATTATTATATATATAAATGCTTTTTTAACAAACTTATGAAGATTAAAATGAGTTACACCATTATGATCATCTATGGTAACTGTAAAATGATTATCCATTATATATCTTTAAAAACTCTTCAACTACTTTAAATGAACCAAAAACTAGATATTTTTCATTCTCTTGTACTTTTACAAACTTTTTTACATCTAACCCTAAGTCAGATACTACTTTTGATAAGATAGAACTGTTTTCTATTCTATCATCTTCTATATCTATTAGCTCTACCCATCGAACAATAGGTTTTAATATATTTACAATCTCTTTATAGTTTTTATCTTTATAACTGTTATAAACTAAAATATATTTTTCACCTTGATAAGAGTTTACTATCGCTTGAGATGCTAAAATATTATGTCCAACATCTATTAAAATATTTTTATTAAGTGATGTTACTCTTCCAAAAAGTTTAGAGTTTTTAAAATCTTTTATACTATATTCTATTTTTAAAAAATTTAATGCAGAGATAGCTAATTGTAAGTTTTGAGTAAGATAGGGAGCTAAAGTAAGGTTTTCAGCGATAGTTTCTATTTTTTTATAATCTTTATCTCTTAAAAAATCTTCTACTTTAAAAATTTGAACAGAGTTTTTTCTTTCTATATTTTCAGCAGTTGTATAAACTTCACTATTTTTTTGTGTACCCAGTATAGCTATATTTTGAATGGCAGTAAGTTTAGTTGTTGTAATCTTCTCTAAGGTATCTCCTAAAAAAGCTTCATGGTCTATATCGATGGGTGTAACAAGAGTCATTATTTTTGGAAATACAGCTGTTGCATCATGCTCTCCACCTAAACCAGCTTCTAAAACTACATATTCTAATGATTCAAACATAACCATAGCTAAGAGGGTTGTATACTCAAAATAACTTAATGCTTTACTATCTTCATCACTCAAAAGTGTTAAGAGTTTTGTATGAGCTTCTTCTAAATTTTCAGAGGAGGCATCTTTATTATTTATCCAAACTCTTTCATTAAAATTTATAATATGTGGAGAGGTATAATGCCCAACACTAAAACCTTTAGAGTAAAGTGCTGAAGCTAAAAAACGTCCTGTTGTTCCCTTTCCATTTGTTCCTATAAGATGAATTATCTTAGGTAGTTTCAGATGCTCTTTAAGTTTGTTATATATTTTTGGCATTCTTCCATAATCTATCTCATCATAATAGAGTGGTTTTTGATTTAAAAATATCTCTAACATCTATTTGTAAACCACTCTGTTTCGTCCACTCTCTTTCGCTTTGTACATATTCATATCTGCTAATTTTAGGACAGATTGAAGTGATGAGGTTCTTTTTCTTTCACTAATACCACAACTTACTGTTACATTAATTCTTGCACCTTTATATAAAAACCTAGCTTGTTCTACTTTGATTCGGATTTTTTCAGCAAAGTTTAAAGCACCTTTTAAATTTGTTTCACTTAAAAGAACTAAAAACTCCTCCCCTCCAAATCTACCAACAACATCAACAACTCGTATCTCCTGTTTTAAAATTCTAGCAAAGGCTGAGAGTATAATATCACCTGCATCGTGACCATAGGTATCATTAACTACTTTAAATTTATCTAAATCAAACATAGCGATAGAGTAGTTGTGTTTATATCTTTCAAACTCAGATTCTTTCATAATGAAAAACTCCTCTAAAGCTCTTCTATTATTGATTTTTGTTAGAAAATCCTCTTTAGAGTTTTGGTTTGCAACTACTAAATCCTCTTCCAATTTTTGTATTTTAGAACTCATAAACTCTATATCTTTAGAATAATCTTTAATATCTTCACTCAAAAGATTACTATTTTTTTCAAGAGCTAATGCGATAGTATAGAGTTTTTTATGGGCTATTTTAAAATCTGTTGTAGATTCATAATGATAACTTTTTAACTCTTTTTTTATAAACTGTATTTCGCTATTTGAAGAATCGACTCTCTCTATCATACTTACAAGTTTTGCTGTTAATTTATCAAGTACACCATCAAGTGACTCAACCATCTCACTTACACTTTTTTTGTCAAGAGCAATTCGTAATGTTATAGCAGATTTTATCTCTTTTTCAATACTGATATTATTAACAATAGTTGGGTCTAATCGTATCTTTTCGCTTAAAGTTTCTATCTCTTCATTGGTACTTGATGCGATAGATGGGATAAAAGATTCTATAAGAAGTGAAGCAATTTTTTCAAGTTCATCACTAGAGGAACTTTTCTCTTTAGGAATATTTTTATACTCTAAATTATTCACTATTTTAGCTAAATCATCACCATCAACACTACCGATAGGTTTTAGTTTTTGTAAGAAAGTATCATCATAACTTGCTATAAAATTTGTCCACAACTGTTTATATTGATGCAGTTGCGCACTATTGGCACTAAGGTTAAGAATATCAAGTGTTTTGTTTGCTAACTCTCTAGCCTCTTTATTATGTAGTAACTCTACTGTTTGTAACACTTTTTTAGTGAGTGCTATCTGTGCTTCTAGTGTATCTGAACATAGACTTTGATTTGTTCTATTGAGTTTAGCTGTGATAAAACGGATAAAATCGGATGTAGTTTTAATTCTGTACTCAAAAAGGTCTTTTTGAAAATCTTTATGTAGCATCTTTGAAAATTTATCTATCTGATTACAATCTTGAGTCATCATTCCAACTCGTGAAGCCTCTTTACAAAATGCCTCTGTATAAAAATCTGGTGTCAAGAGATGTCCCTCTAACTCCAACCTCTTAATAGCTTTTTTTATAATCCCTTGAATAGTCATAATTAAATTTCCTTTCTATTTATAGCACCCTCAGCTGACACTTGAGCTACAAACGATTTTATAGCTTTTAATGCACCCAAATTAATTGCATCAAACCGTTCTTTATCTGACATAACTGCATTAGCAACTATTGAAAAGTCGTAGACACCTTTAGTGATATAAGTTTTCTTTTTTTGATTTTTAGTTCTAATAATTTTGATAGTTGTTACAGCTCGATATGCGATAATATAACCATTTTTATCATATTGAATAGGTGTATATTCAATATCTAATATTGATATAGCAAGATGAGATTGTGAATATCTTCGTTTTGTTAAAGAGGTATGAAAAACTTCTAAAACAGCACTGTCAAGAGCATCTTTTATAAGTACACTATTTTCTGGGTCTTGAGAAGATATTATTACTGTTGTACTTACTTTCTCACCAAGAACTACTCTTGAAAATTTTGCACTTGATTTATATCCACAAGAGGAGAATGAGATAAAAATAGCCAATAGTAAAGATATTTTTATCATCACCTTTAACACAGAATTAACCCTTAATCACAATATTAACAAGTTTTTTAGGAACAACTATCTCTTTTACTATTGTTTTTCCATCTATCCATTTTGCTATAAGCTCTTTAGCCGATGCTAAAATCTCATCTTTTGTTGCATCTATGGCTACTTCTATTTCTGCTCTTCTTTTTCCATTCACAGCAACACCTAACATAATACTATCTTCTACAAAAACTTCCTCTAAAACAGTCTGTTTTGTTAAGTTGTTTAGAGTAAAATAATTTTTAGATATTTCCCAAGCAGTATGTGGAATAACAGGTTCCATAATAGAAGAGAGTATCCAATACCCTTCACTCCAAACATCACTATTTGATTGTGCATTAAGAGCATTCATCGCTTCCATAACACCTGCTATCATAGTATTGAAAGTGTAGCGTTCATTATAAACTTCATCTGCACGTTGTAAGGCTTCATACACTTTTTTACGAGCTAGTTTTTCCTCTTTATTTAGTTTGCTATGTTCTATTTTAGGGATACTATCTGTTTTAACAATATTTGAGCTTCTATCAAAAAAGCGTTTAATAAACTTGTATGAACCCTCAACAGCACTATCATTCCACTCTAGTTCTTGTGTTGGAGGTGCAGCAAAAAGGATAAAAAGTCGTGCTGTATCTGCTCCATATTTTTCTATGATAGCATCAGGGTCAACTGTATTACCTTTAGATTTTGACATTTTTGCACCATCTTTTAAAACCATACCTTGAGTAAGGAGTTTTTCAAATGGTTCATCAAACTCTATATATCCTAAATCACGGAACACTTTTGTGAAAAAACGAGCATATAAAAGGTGAAGTATCGCATGTTCTATACCACCAATATAATGGTCAACTCCCATCCAGTATTTCATCTGCTCACTTGAAAATGCCTCTTTATTCCAGTTTTCTGGTGATGCACAAAAACGTAAAAAGTACCAAGAGGATTGCACAAATGTATCCATAGTATCAGTCTCTCGAACTGCATCTTTTCCACATTCAGGGCAAGAGCAATGTTTCCATGTTGGATGATTTTCTAGTGGAGAACCTTCACCATTTATTTCAACATCATCAGGAAGAGCAATAGGTAAATTCTCTTTTTTCTCCATCACTAAACCACAATCATCACAATGCACAAAAGGTATAGGAGCACCCCAATATCGTTGACGACTTACTCCCCAATCTTTGAGTTTATAGTTTGTAGTTTTCTTTCCTAACTCTTTCTCTTCAAACATTTTTATGATGTTGTATTGAGATTTTTTAGAGTTTAAACCATCAAACTCAGCAGAGTTAAAAAGCACACCAGCATCTGTAAAAGCTTTTTCGCTTACATCTACCTCAGCATCTTTTGGTTTTATAACTGCATTTATAGCTAAGTCATACTTTTTAGCAAAATCATAATCTCTATCATCATGAGCAGGAACAGCCATAACTGCACCACTACCATAATCCATAAGAACAAAGTTAGCTATCCAAACAGGGATGATTTTTCCAGTAAGAGGATGAATAACATCTAAACCAAGTGAAAGACCAGCTTTCTCTTTTTGTCTGTCGATAGATGATGTATTTTTCATCTTAGTTATCTCAGCTATAACCTCATCACTTAAAAGCTTATTTTCAATCATATAAGTCACTATTTTATGTTCAGGTGCTAAGGCAGTATAACTTACACCGTAAATAGTATCTGGACGAGTTGTAAAAACATCAAAACTTTCAAACTGACCATTTAGTTTTGCTTTTGAGTTATCATCTAAAAGAAGGTCAAAAGCTAAACCATTTGATTTTCCTATCCAATTATCTTGCATAGTTAAGACCTGTTTAGGCCAACCACCCTCAAGTTTTTTCAAATCATCTAAAAGCTCATCAGAGTATTGAGTAATTTTAAAGTAGTATTGGTTCATATCTTTTTTCACTATCGGAGTATCACATCTCCAGCAACAACCATCTACAACCTGCTCATTTGCTAAAACTGTTTCATCATGAGGACACCAGTTAAGCATCCCTTTTTCACGATATAAAAGACCTTTTTCATACATATCTATGATGAAACCTTGCTCAAATTTTGTGTAAAGTTCATCCGATGTTGCTAACTCACGCTTTTTAGAAAAAGAGAAACCTAAAGATTTAAACTCACCTTTCATATAGTCTATATTATCATACGTCCAGCCTTTAGGATGTGAACCATTTTTTATAGCTGCATTTTCAGCAGGCATTCCAAAACTGTCAAAACCGATAGGGTGTAGAACATTTTTACCTTGCTGACGGTGAAATCTTGCAAAAGCATCACTTATAGAGTAGTTACGAACATGACCCATATGTAGGCGACCACTAGGGAAAGGAAACATACTTAATATATATTTTTTCTCTTTTGTAAAATCTTCTGATGGTTCAAAGCTATTATTTTCAGCCCAGTATTCTTGCCATTTTTTTTCTATATTTTTTGAGTTATATTCCACTTTTATTATTCCTATTTTATATTTTTAATATTCATCATGTGTTTTTGAACTTTCTATATATATAAGTCCAATTGAGAAGATATTTGCTATCAATGCACCAATAGATAACGCAACTGCCCACTCTAAATTTTCAGCTACCTCTAAATAGATAAATGCTGGTATAAGATGTAAATCTGCTACTAAAGAGGATGCCAAAAGTTCAGCTGAAAGAAGATTTCTTACACCTATCTTTAAAAATGTAGAAACAAGGTTTAAACTTGCTGCTACAAAGAGTGAAACTGCACTATGTTCATACATAAAACCAGCAATAGATGTTAAACTCATCAATGCAAAAAATACATATACTACTTTACCCCAATCCATCGTTATTCCTTAGAGTTTATTTACTGTTTTTTATTTATTTAATTTGATGGATTATACAAGAACTATCTTTAAAACTTTATACTATTTCATCTGCAATATTTTGTAAACAAAAGATAGAAAGAGAAAAGCACCTATGCTTAAAAGTAAAACTCCTCCATAAAAAATATTATTATTACTCAATAAAATTCCTAATGATGAAACAAGTAATCCTATACTAGAATAAAACCATTGTAAAGAGGCTAACCTTGTATCAACTAACTGATGCAACATAGGAACCACTTGCTCCTCTATGAGAGGGGAGTATATTTGAAACCATACAAGAAAAGGGATGATTTTATAGAGGTTTCCCATGATTAAAAAACTAAAAAAACCGATAAGAGTTATCCACATACTTACTTTTAATAAGAGTTCATTATCACTAAAAAGATAGAAAATAAAAAGGATAAAAGAGAGTATAAAAGATAAAAATCCAACATAGATAGATTTAGCCCAAATATCGTGAACAACTTTTTTTCTTGAGATAAACATATTTTTAAGTTGATATAGATAAAGAATTATCGCTATAATAGTTAAAACATAAGCTATCTCCTCTAAAATTTTATGAGTTAATATACCTGCAAATATCATAATAACAACAGCACTACTCAAAGTTATAAAACTATGGGAAAATTTATTATCACTAATCCGTTTTGAGTAACCAAACATAGGGATAAGGATGATAGATATACCCATAATAAGTAAAATTACAAAACCAACCACTAAGCTATATATGTGCATTGTTAAAAAACTATCTGGATTTATATCTATAAAACCATTAAAGCCTGATGCCATTACTATACCTGTTCCTATCCCTATGAGTAAAAAAAAGTTACTCATCTTCATCGCTTTAGTAATACTTGTTTTTCTTCTCATATTTTTAAGTGTAAGTAAAAACTCAAACGCATAGATACTCATAGCTATAAGAGCAGTTACTCCACCATAAAAGAGATACGTTATATCTATATAAAAACCTACTAACATCAAAGTCAGTGCTAGAAGTAAAAATAGCCATAGATATTTGAATATAGTTTCATTAGAGTGTTTTGTTTCAACAACAATAGGACCTAATTGAGCCATAGCAGAAAAGATAGCTATCATCACAAACCCTATCATATAAAGATGTACCCAGCCTACAATGGTAAAACTATTTAAACTATCTGTTGGGTTAATAAAAAAAAGTGATACCATACTTATAAAATAAAAAAATGCCGAAAGTAAGAAGTATGGTTTCATTAGTTTGATGGATGGAGAGAAGTCGGGGGAGATGTTCATCTTTAAATGCCTTTAAATTGTTTTTTATAATGCTATTTTACTCTCTTTTATTCAAAAAATTACTAATCTTAGTTATAAACAAATTTAACGATACAATACCGAAAGACAATAAAAATTTATATAAAGAGGATAAAATTAATAATATGAAAAAAAGAACAAAAATTTTGGCAACTATCGGACCATCTTCGGATTCATTAGAGGTTATAGAAAAACTTATTCGTGCGGGTGTAAATGTTTTTCGTTTAAACTTTTCTCATGGTTCACATGATTCTCATTTAAAAGTTTTAAATCATATCCGACAAGCTGAAAAAAACAGTGGTTTATTAGTTGGTGTGTTACAAGATATTAGTGGACCAAAGATTCGTGTTGGAAAACTTGAAGAGCCATTTCATCTGAAAAAAGATGATACTATTGAGTTTGTTCAAGATGAAATATTAGGAAAACAGTTAGACAAGAATAGTTATATTAGTTGTATAAATCAACCAACTATTTTAAAACAGTTAAAAAAAGATGAACATATCTACCTTTATGATGGAATGATTAGAACAACTGTTATATCTGTAAATGATGGAAGTGTTAAAGTTCGTGTAGAAAATGATGGTGTTTTATCATCTAAGAAAGGTGTTAATTTTCCAAATACACGATTAGGAATAGATGTTTTAACAACAAAAGATAGAACTGATATGCTTTGGGGTATAGAAAATGGAGTGGATTTTATGGCTATCTCTTTTGTTCAAGATGCTAATGATATGATAGAAGCTAGAAATATTTTAAATGCACATAATAATAAAACTCAGCTTTTTGCAAAGATAGAAAAATTTGATGCTGTTGAAAATATAGATGCTATTTTAGCTGTAAGTGATGGGATTATGGTTGCTCGTGGGGATTTGGGTATAGAAGTTCCTTATCATGAAGTTCCTGCACTTCAAAAGATGCTTATTAGTAAAGCAAATGAGGCATCTAAACCAGTGATTACTGCTACTCAGATGCTTCTTTCTATGACAACAAAAGAGAGTGCAACTCGTGCTGAGATAAGTGATATAGCAAATGCTGTTTTAGATGGAACAGATGCTGTAATGCTTTCAGAAGAGAGTGCCGTAGGTATAAATCCTATTTTAGCTGTGGAGACAATGGTTAAAACTATTCAAGGGGCAGAGAAGATATATCCATTTAATAAGCATAATATTTTTACGATTAGTGATGCAACTGATAGTATAAATTCATCCGCAGTTAAACTATGTGAAGATACAGATGCTTGGGGTATTTTAGCACTAACAGCATCTGGTTCATCTGTTAAAAAATTAGCTCGTTATCGACCTCGTAGAGATATTTATGCAGTAACTCATAGTGATAAAGTAGCTCGATTTTTAACAATATGTTGGGGGGTTGTTCCAGCTTTTATGGTTCAAAAAAACTCTTTAGGTCAGATGATGAGTGAAGTTATGAACCAAGGTTTAGAACGTAATGTTTTGAAACTTGATAAAAGTTATATATTAACAGCGGGTGACCCTGTTGGTGTTGCTGGGAGTACAAATATGATTCGTATCTTACGAGAGAGAGAGATGCTCTTTTTTAAATCTTTATAGTATTTTGAGGAGGAGGGTGCTTACCCTCTTACTCTCTCTAGTCTCTCACTCTCTTGCTCTTTATACAATTCTGCACACCCTTTAGATATTTCACGAATTTTAAGCATATAGTTTTGACGTTCTGTTTGACTAATCGCTTTTCTTGCATCGAGAATATTAAATGTATTTGATGCCATCATACAAAGGTCATAGGCAGGAAGAGGAAGACCAGCTTTTAATGTTCTGAGTGCTTCATCACATTTGTTGTTAAACTCTGTAAAAAGCATCTCTACATCAGCTACTTCAAAGTTGTATTTTGAGAACTCTATTTCACTCTCTTTATGAATATCTCTATAATAAGTTTTTCCATATTTATTTTCATTCCAAACTATATCAAAAATATTATCTACACCTTGAAGATACATAGCTAAACGTTCTGTACCATAAGTTATCTCAACAGCAACAGGATTACACTCTATCCCTCCAACCTGTTGAAAGTATGTAAATTGGGTTACTTCCATACCATTTAACCAAACTTCCCAACCAAGACCCCATGCTCCAAGAGTTGGTGATTCCCAGTTATCTTCCACAAAACGGATATCGTGTTGAGAAACATCAAGACCTAGATACTCTAAAGATTTTAGGTAAAGCTCTTGAATATTATCTGGAGATGGTTTTATAAGTGCTTGAAACTGATAGTAAGAACCAAGTCTATTTGGATTTTCACCATAACGCCCATCAGTTGGACGACGTGATGGAGCTACATAAGCAGTAGCCCATGGAGTTGAGTCTAGTGAACGAAGAAATGTCGCTGGATGGAATGTTCCTGCACCTGCTGGAATATCGTAAGGTTGTACAATATTACACCCCTCTTTCATCCAAAATTCTTGTAATTTGAGTAACATCTCGCTAAAAGTTATCATATCTATCCTCTTTTAAAAAATTGTAAAATTATAACTAGGGGAGGCTTGTTTATTGATAAAGCTTCTTTTTAAGTTTTTTTTCATCATATTATCATATAATTTAATAAAGAGATGAATTTTAAATTAAAGAAAAGGTATTTTATGAGACTATTGTTAATTACATTTCTTATATTACTAGGGCTTATTGGTTGTAGTAATACTAAAGATAGTGTACGCGGAACAGTAATGCTAGGAAATATAGCAAATGCTACTGTTAAAATATATGAAGTTGATTCAAATGGATTAAAAAAACTTCTTTGGAGTGAGTTGAGCAGTGATGCAAAAAACTTAGAAGATATTGGGAAATTTGATTTACATCAATTTGAGTTGAAAGCAAATCAACTGTACCTTTATGAGGTTTCTAGTGGAGAGGATTGGGATTATAATGATGATGGTATAAAAGATGATTCTTTTACTCAAAATCAGGGTACTTTCCGTTCTATTATATATGGAAAAGATGTTACAACATTAGGAGATAAATTTACTGTTACTTATCTGTCTGAACTTCTTTATCAATCTGTTAAAGATAGCATAGGTGCTAATGATTTTAAATCAAAATATGAAGAGGAGAGTAAAAAGTTACTTTCATCAACAGTGCTTTTAGGTTTAAATCAAACAGAGATAGCAGAAAAAATAAATTCATATATTCCTTCTAAAAAGAATGTTAAATTAAATAGCTCAATAGAAACAGAGAGAAAATCTATAATAGACAATATTATGAACGGAAATATAGCTATTGTAGCTCAAAAACAGTTTAAATCCGCATCTCTTTTAGAGAATCGTATTGTAAATGTTGGTTCTATTGTTCCTATTGTTGTAGATATTAATATTTCTTCCTCTTATGGTAGTTTACCTGTTACTTTTATACTTGTAAATGAAGATAATAGTTCAAGAAGAGAACTTGTAGGTTATACTCTTGACAAACTTTCTAAGAGTGTAATGAGATATCAACTAGAGACAATCATTCCAGTAGATGTAAATGCAGGTAAATATAGTATAGAAGTTATTGTTTCAGGAAAAGATGAGAGTAACTCTACACAACAAACAAATCTTTTTAATATTGATGAAAAGGGTAATGTCGATATTAGTGGACTAACATTAGATGATACACAATCAAATACTGATAGTAGTTCTGAAAATATTTTAGCAACAAAAAATTCTATTGAGATGTCCTATTCTGAAGAGGGTGTTCTTATAAATAGTACACTAAAAATTGAAAATAGATTTGCAGATAAAAATATTACTAATATCAAACTTAGTGGTTATCTTGATGTGTCAGATACCAAAATTTATGTTCCTTTAGAAGCTGTATCTTTTCAAAATCTTGATAATGATAGTGGCATTGATAACAGTGTTGTAAAAGCTATTGAATACAATAATGAAATAGATATACCATTAATAGAATCAAATACTATCTTAAATATTTCTACAAATATTTTTATAGATAGAGAGAATTTACTTATTCTTATAGAAAAACTTGGTCGTTCATTATTATTAGATAAAGAGGTAGTAACAAGTTCATATATTGTTTTAGAACTTAAAACTCAAGATGGAGAAGCTATTGATTCATATAAATATCCAGTAACATTTTTTATGAGTGATAATATGCTAGAAGCTCTTACAGATAATTTTGCACAACTTCAATCGGGTGAAATTACAGTTGAAGAGTTATTGAGTTCCCTTGAAAAAGTGAAAGGAGCACCAGCACGTCAATCATCTTCAAATTCAAATTCAAATTCAAATAATAATATTTCATTTAATAAATCTTTTTCTAAATATAAGTATGGAAAAAGAGTAGGTGCTGGAATTTATGCACAAGGAAAAGCATCTTTAGATAATGATGGTATTCATTCATCAACAACTGCTTTAGTTAAACTTAAAGTATTGAAGAAAAAACGTTATGAAATCTTTGATATAGCTTTTAGTGCTGATGTTGAACCAGCTTCATTTGAAGATACTGGTTATGATTTTGTTATAAAGAGTTTAGGTTATAATCTTTATACAAGAGGAAAATCACTCTCGGATATTACTGGTTTACAAACACCGACAATTCCAAATATTAATGCTATTAAAGATGCAGATCTTAGAAAAGCTATGATATTTGCACAAGCTAAAAAAGTATTAAAAAAAGTTGCTAATTCAACAACAATTTTTTATGAAAATTCTAAAGATTTTGGGAAAACTATATCGAGAAAGCAAACAATTATTGCTGGATTTATTCCTGTTGTTGTAGAAGTTGGTGCACAGGCAACAATAGGCTATGAGACAAAGATTCAATTACAAGGAATTACTAAACTTGAAGCTTCGTTTACTCCAAATGCAAGAGTAGGTGCATGGATAGATGGTGGTGTAGGTGCTGGTTTTAATTTTTTTGGTTTAGATATTGATTATAGTGCAGGTGTAGGAGGTAAATTTTATTTAATTAGTGATGATTTTAAAAATAGTGTTATAGCTTCCCTAAATTTAGTTGAAAATGATACGAAAGAGTATGTAAAATATTTAGAGGGTAATCTTCATGAAAATATTACTAATTATTTCTATGGACCACATGGAAAATTTTATCTTTATGGAAAATGGTTTGGACCAAAATATAAAAGTCAATTTTGGAAGCCTTGGAAATGGGGACAACATAAAAGAACTAAAACATTAGCAAGATGGGAAACAACTAGAAGTACAACAACTCTTTTAAATGAAAAACAAAATTTATTTACAATACAGTTAGTACCAGATTTAGGTATTAAATATCCTGATAGTCTCATACCATCTTTACCAGCTAAAAGTAAAAATATATTGTTTGCACATGGTTTAAGTGCTTCCAAAGGAACATGGAACATATATAGTAAATATGCAAAAAAAGCAGGATGGAGTGT
Organism: uncultured Sulfurimonas sp.; assembly: GCA_964404655.1. GTDB lineage: Bacteria > Campylobacterota > Campylobacteria > Campylobacterales > Sulfurimonadaceae > Sulfurimonas. The sequence continues at coordinate 16,817 of CAYOKX010000021.1, forward strand.
ATATAGAACAGATGTTGCTAAATTTGGTTCTATCGCAACACGAGCAGAGGAACTTGCTACATATATAAATAGTTTAAACTTAGAGGATAACTCACTTATCGCTGTTGGACATAGTATGGGTGGGTTAGATTTAAGGTATATTGTAAGTTATGCTAATAAAACAGGTGAAGAACCTTTTAGCTCTGCAAGTAAGAAAATAACTAAAATTTATACTATTGCAACTCCACATGGTGGAAATCAGTTTGGTGGGATTGTAAATAGTGATAATTATCCTGCACTTCAAGATTTAGGTTTAGAACATATGGCACAATTTAATAAAGATTATCCATATACAACTTTAAAAACGGAAGATAGAAAGATACCATTGTTAGCTATACGTTCAGTGTGTGATAGTCCATTTGCTTTTGGTTCGGATGGTGTTGTTTCCATTGCAAGACAAGCTCTTGATGGGGCTCCCTATAATTTTGTACCATTTATCAGTAAACATACTGAAGCAGTTTCTGATTTATGTTCTAAAAAAACTTTAGTTGAAACAGATAATACAGAGATTTTAGATGATATTCTTAAAAATGGTACTCTTGGTGATGGTTTTCAAAAAGGTGTGGGTAAAGCTAAAACAGCAGTATTTGTAACATCACATAGAGATATTGTTTTATATAAAGATACAAGTTGTAAAGGTGACACTGTTGGAAAGTTTAACAGTAATTATACTATTGATATTGATTGTTCAGAAAGTGATGAATGTGTAAATAATGAAGCAAGTTCTATAATGCTTTATCCAAATATTAAGAAAAATACTGCTATTCGTGTATATGACCATCCAAAGAAAAAAACAAGTTCACGAAACTATACAACAATATATAGAGGTGTAACGGATTGGGATAAACCAGTATGTATTACAGATTTTCAACATTCAACATCATTAAAAGAGAGTGATTATGGTATAACAACATCATATCATAAATTGGACTTATCGAAAAAATTGAATAGTGAAGTTTCTCATATTAAAATTTGGAATACGAAGGATTAAAGTATGAAAAAAAAAATAACTTCTTTTATAGTTGTTATTTTAGGTTTACTTTTTGCAATATTATGGATAGATAAAAATAATACAACTGCCAAAAAATTACCTATAACTAAAGACACACAAGTGTCTTTAGAATATAACTTTCCATTAAATATAATCTCAACATATCGTTTAAAATTTCAACAATCATCAACTCTTCTTCTTGATAAGAGAGTTCCCCTTACACAGAACTTTTACTTAAATGCACTTTTACATATTAAAGCTATCGAGAAAGAGAAAGGGCTTATATGGGTATTGATGCAATTTTCCCAGTTAGATTTAACTAAATCTTCTCTTAGTGATATTGCAAAAATAGAGTTAAAAAAACTTTATAAAAAACCTTTTTTAGTTCATTTTACAGATGATGGTGAAATTTTAGATATACGATTTGAAGGATTAAGTGAAAATTATATCTCTTTAAAACAGACTATTTATCTTTTAGAGATAATAAACCAATCTTATGCCTACTATGAAACAGTAGAAACAGATACAAATGGGGATTATAAAGCTATCTATACAAAAGATGATAGGAACATTTCTAAAAAGATAGATTTCTATTATCCTGATGCAAACTTACAAAATTTTATTGTTTTAGATAATAGTTTTAAAGCTGTAATATCAAAAAAATCTGTATGGTTACAATCATTAAATGTTTCTCAAAAACTTAAAAACAAAAAAGGTGAATTTGAAAATAACAATCAGATAGCGCTTTTTAAGATAGATACAAATATCGATAAAAGTTTAGAGATCTTTTCATCTAAAAAATCGGTGAAAGAGTTATTATTAAAATTTGATAAGGTGATGAAAACAGAGCTTAATGTTTGGAATGAGATAAAAGATATAGAAGATAAAAAAACTATACAAACTCTTAATCTTAGTATAGAAAAAATAATGAACTTGATTATCAATAAGCCAAAAGATTCAAATAACTTTCTCCTTCTTTCAAAATATCTCAAAGCAAACCCAAAAGATGTTTTTGAATTAGTTGATAGATTTAATGAGTATGATGATTATATTCAGATGCAGATTATTGCTATAATGGAGTTTATATCAACAAAAGAGGCAGAGGAAGCACTTAGTCAATTAGCCATAGATGATGATATTACTCAAGATAATAGAGTGAGAGCTATTGTATCGATAGGTTCTTTAAAAACTCCATCTGCTACAAGTGTTGAAACAATAACATCTATTATAGATGATAATTATAATGAAGAGAGTGCAAATACAGCTTCATTAGCATTAGGGACACTAAGTGATAAGATAGATGATGCTGAAATTTCTCATAAAGTTAAAGATTTATTTGATGATGCTAGCTCTCCTGCACAAAAAAGAGTGATGCTTTACTCTATTCAAAATGCAGGTATTGATAACTTTATAAGTGAAGTAAAAAGTGAACTTAAATCAACTACAAAACGGAATAGAGTTCTTGCACTTAATACTCTTAATATGATGAGTGATAAAAAAGAGTTAGAAGTTATTTTAAAAGAACAGAAAAGTTTAGAAACAGATAAAAGTGTTCTAAAAGTAATTGATAAATTACTTGGCGAGGAGTAACAATGATACAAAAAGTTCTATTAACTATCCCCCTTTATCTTTTTTTAGGGTGTGATATCTCTAATACTGTTGATAAAAAAAAGCAGAGTTCAGAGGTTGATGTGATTGCTAAATCATCCACTGTTAAATCTTCTATACCGATGTTAGCTATCTTAGTAAACTATGATAATGTAGAGATAGCGTCTAGTGAAACTCTTTGGAATAAAAAACTTTTTGGAAAAGAGGAGAGCCAATTAAATCATTATTATAGAGAGGTAAGTAGTAATAGTTTTGAATTTACTCAAGTACAAGAGAGTAGTCAGATAGCTAACAATGGAATAATCTCTATACATCTTAATAAAAATCATCCAAATAAAGATGTTGATAATGCTAGCTTTGAATCAAAAGTTTATCCAGATTTTAAAACCTCTTTAGAGATAGCAGATAAATATATCGATTTTTCAAATTATGATACAGATGCAGATGGATATATCACTCCTCATGAATTAATTATTACATTTATTATGGCAGGGTATGAAGATGCCTATGAGGGAAGACATGTAACAAATGGTATTTGGGGGCATCAGAGCTGTTTATCTTCTAGCGAAGGAGAGCTTATTTTAGATTCGGTTTCTTTACTTTCTTGTAATCATAAAGGTAACTTTGCTGTTTTTGGAGAAAAACATAATAGAAGTAATCCACATGATGCAACTATTGGTATTATAGCTCATGAATTAGGACATTCAACTTTTAATCTACCAGATTTATACAATAGTTACAATCCTAATGAGGGTGGAATAGGTTATTTTGGACTTATGGGTTCTGGTACTTGGGCTACGAAAAAAAGTAGTGAATATGCAGGAAATACTCCATCACATTTTACTGCTTGGAGTAAGGTTTATAATAACTGGATAGAACCTGTTGTTATAAAAAACACTCAATTTACACTATATGCAACATCTTCATTAGAGTATAATATTTTAAAAATACCGATAGACAGTAAAAGTTACTATCTTTTAGAAAATAGAGATAATAGTGGATATGACCGTTCTTTACACTCTTTAGATGGAAATTTTAATGGTGGAATTGCTATTTGGAAAATAGATGAAACAAAACTTACAAAGATTCATATAGATGAAAATAGTGTAAATGTAGATACTCAAAATAAGGGAGTAGATTTAGTTGAGGCAGTAGATGGAGCGATAGATAAGTATGGTGATGGAGGGAATGAGAATGCACTCTATTATGAGACAAACAAAAACTATTTTTCTACACTAGTTACAAATATTTCACAAAGAGGTTCATCGATGACCTTAAATATAAAATAGGGAGTTTTTATGAAAAGTTTATTATTATCTTTAGCTGTATCATCTTATCTTTTTTCTGCTCCAGCATTTCAAAAAATGAGAGAGTTTAAAAATGCTGATGGAGAGCTATTTAAAGCTAAAGCACAAGGAAATCAATATCTAAACTGGATAGAAACAGAAGATGGCGAAATTTTGAAATATAATACACAAACTCAAGATTTTGAGTATGCTAAAATTGAGAATAAAAGTTTAAAAGCATCGGGTGCAAGATATGAAAAAAGTAATTCAAAAAGGTTGAGGTCTTTAGCTAATATACCAAAGCTTAAAAATAGAGAGATTTATGAACTTTGGCAAATAAGAAAGGAAGAGGCTCTTAAAAGAAAGAGAGGGTTTTAAGTGATAGAGTTAGAAAATTATCTAACATCATCACTTTCACTCATCTCTTGAGTGTATTCAACTATTTTATCTCTTCCTGTTGTTTTAGCTACATAAAGAGCTGTATCAGCAAACTTAATACATTTCCAAATAGTATCTCCATCGGTAGGAAATTTAGCCATACCTATACTCATTGTTTTTTGCATAGTTTCACCATTACCTACATCAAATACTAACTCTCCAAACCCTTGATGTATCTTTTTAGCAACTTCTAACGCACCTTCATCAGTTGCATTATGAAGCAAGATAACAAACTCTTCTCCACCATATCTAATACCTAAATCAGACTCTCTAATAGATTCATTTAATAATATACCTATCTGAACAATAACTTGGTCACCAACGTCATGCCCATATGTATCATTTACTTTTTTGAAAAAATCAACATCAAGCATCATCACATGATATGTATCTTCTGTTCTTTTGCTTTGGTTCATTATCTGTTCAATAAACTCTTCTAAAAATCTTCTATTATAGAGTCCTGTCATAGCATCTTTAAGAGATGTGTCACGTAGTTGTTCCATAAGAAGATTACTCTCAATAACAGGTTTTGCAGCTTCAAGGTAGTGTTTGATACTTGCTGTTTGTGATTGAATCTCTAAAATCTCTTCATCTAATCTTGCTGTAATAGATAAAATAAGAGAGTGGTCTTTATTTATTGTAAATGGTAAACAGATATATTTAGCTGTTCCAGCTTCACAACCTTCACAAAGATTATTAAACTCAGATGAGATTACATCTGTTTTTGTTCTATTGGCTCTACATAGATTTATATCGTTATCTACTGAACCTAAACAGATAGAGTTTCTATCTGTATTATGAATAAGAGTTCTTTTGTATGTTACATTATTTAATTCATACAGTGCAAAATGTTTTAGTTTATATTTGGAGAGTAAAATATTTACTATTCTTGAATAAACCAGTTGTTTTGATGAGTCAAGTTCTATTGTTTTTTTAAACTTGTAAATCTCTGAAAGTTCACTAATAATAACTTTAGCTTCAGATAAAGGGTCTTCATGATGCACAAAATCTTGATGAATAAATGTTCCTAAGTCAGTTTTTATATCTATAAAATTCTCTTGTATCTTTTTGAAAAGTGAGTTCATCTGAGTGATTATCTCTTTTGCTTCACCTTGAATATCTGTTTCAAAGCTATGAGTAAAATCACCTCTATATGCTTTTTTAATCCCTTTTTGTAAGTTGGCAAAAAGTGTTGTATAAGGGGTAACATAGTAGTTCATTAAGAGAAGAACAATAATAATAAAAAGTATATTAATCATAGCAATTTTAAAAATTGTAATAGCACCCTCTGTTCTCATATTTGTAATATCAAACTCCATACTAATAGCACCAAGTGTAGCACCTTTTTCAACATTATGACAACTTAAACAGTTTGGGGTATCGAGTTCAGTTGCTTTAAATGGAATAGTTACTCTAAGAATGATTTTATCTGTCTTTTCTGTGATAACTTTAACCATATTACCACTCTCTAAAACTTGTTTATCGATAGCATCTCGAATAGTTTCATTGTTAAAACCTACTCCATATTGGTCTACTACATTTTGAGAACGAGTAAGCCAAAGAGATTTAATCTCATCTTGTTTAGAGATTTTATTTAAAAAATATTCTCGTTTATCCATTATGCCATTAACCATATGCGCTGTTAATCCATCTTTAACAATATCAGCAGTCATTTTTGATTTTTCTACGGCACTATTTACACTATAATCTCTAAAATTTAGAGAGACATTGATAATCGTTGCCATACCAAGGGAGAGTAACATTATAGTTACTATAAGAAGAAGTCTAGATTTTTGTTGCATTGGAACTCACTTTAAAAAATTAGTTACTGATAATATCTAATAACTAATTAATTTAAAGTGAAAAAAAGAGGTCTATTATTTTTTTATTTAACTTTCAATGATTTTTTTTGCTATATCTATCATTAAAAAATTATTAAACTTTGCTATAATTCATAAAAAAGGATATAAAATAATATGATAAAAGAGTTAGCACAAGAGTTATTAAATCTTATTTTTGATTGGGGATATTTAGGTATCTTTATTATGATGGCAATAGAAAGCTCTTTTATACCATTTCCTAGTGAGATAGTTCTTATACCTGCTGGGTATTTGGCATCTCAAGGGGAGATGAGTTTAGTGATGATTTTTATTGCCTCATTGAGTGGTTCACTTGTTGGTGCATTTATAAACTACTATTTAGCAGTTGTTTTAGGATTAAAAATATTACAACGTTATGGAAAATATTTTTTTATATCTGAAACTACATTAAAAAAGATGCAAAATTATTTTCAAAAACATGGGGCTATCTCTACCTTTATAGGAAGACTTATCCCTGGAATCCGTCAGCTTATCTCTGTTCCAGCTGGTCTTTCCCGTATGGATATTAAACTCTTTGCAATATATACTGCTCTTGGTGCAGGGATTTGGAATAGTATACTTATAGCTCTTGGTTATTTTATAGGAGAAAATCAGATGCTTATAGATAGCTATCTCAAACAGATAACTATATCATTATTATTTATATTGCTTTTATTAGTTTCGTGGTATATTTACTTTCAACGAAAAAAGTCTTAAATCATTTTTTCAAATACTCTAAGCTTCTCTTCCCTTACTTTATAATCACTGAGATATTTTTGAACTGTTTTCCAAAAATCTTGTGAGTGATTATGGTGTATGATATGTGTTAATTCATGCACAATAACATATTCAATTAGGGAGGCAGGGAGTTTCATAAGATGATAATTAAACGATATACGATTTGTTGTGCTACAACTTCCCCATCTTTTTTTTGAGTATCTAAAACCTATATGCTGGGGCTCTACACCAATATCTTTAGCCAATTTTTTTGTGATAGGTATTATCTTCTCTATCGCTTTATTTTTATAAAAATCTTCAATAGCATTTTTAAGTGTAACATCTGTATATATTTTTGGTGTAGTAATAGAAAACTTTGAATAGGTAAAATTTATAGTTATCTTTGAAACAGTTTCATCTTTAACTATATTGACATAATAGCTTTTACCCATATAGTAGAGTCTTGAACCTGTATCTATCTTGTTGGTTACTCTCTCTTTATTAAAAAGAGATTGTTTTTTTAGTATCCAAGATGATTTTTTCTCTACCATTTTTTTTATCTCTTCTAATGTTGTTTTAGTATCTGTTTTGATTAACACACCATTTTTATCTATATGAATGTAACTATTTTTAAGTGTTGCTTTTCTTTTTATATCAAACTCTATTATTTGAGTACCATATTTTATACTATTCAAATGTTTTTACCAAAATATCTATAATATCTTTAGAAAATTTTCTCTCAACATTATATTTTTGAAGTAGTATAGTTCATATATTTAAATCCTCTAAGGTATAATTCATCTATTATACAAGGTTTTATCTAATTTTTAGATATTATCTCATCCATGTATAAGTTT
>CAYOKX010000022.1:0-24145 GCA_964404655.1 uncultured Sulfurimonas sp.
GTTTAACCATAATTTCGCTTATATACTCTTTAAAATTGTATGAAAATGACCTATACCTAATATACTAACTCTAATATTTTCTATTAGAATTAGCAATATTCAAAATCTTATAAACTCAAATTCACATAAAATGCAAAATTATCTGATTTTAAAAGTGTCATCTCTTTAGAGTATCTTAATCCAAAAGCTATCTGCTGTGAAAATACAATATCTAAACCTACAACACCTTTGGCAACAACATAATTTTTTACATATGCAGACATATCTTCGCCATCATCAAACTCATAAATAGTCTCTTCTGTTTTATCATTATACATTTGAAGTGTTCCTAAACCAGCTTCAACACCAAGATAAGGAACTAAAGCAAAAGTATTGAAAAGAGTTATAGAATTATCATCAATACCATAAGTAGTCAGTTGAAATGCCCATAAATATGTTACATCAAAACCATAACTTTCTGGGTCTAAATATTTACCATTACCTACTGAATATTCAACATTAATACCATGTCTTAACCAATCTTTATAGTTTATAACAGATACTCTTATTGTTTCTAAAGAATCTACATAATGGTTATCTTCAATCTCTTGATTTGGAACATCTCTATATCCATACCCTATCTCTATTCGTTTTCCACTATTAAAGTTTTTTGCTAAACCACTCAGATGTTCAATCTCTTTAAATGAACTAAAACTAAATGATTTATCATAGTGTAAACCAGCTTCCAAAGTAAGCTCATCTCCATCTGATTTTGGAAGACCATTTTTATAATCTAAAGAGTAACTGAGTACACCACTACATCTATGAACAATATGTTGAGTGCCTAATCCTTTTGTCTCACCATCAAGTTTAAAAATAATATCATTTGATTTGTTAGCAGAGATTGTAAATGTTGGATATGACTGATTATCTACATCTACTGATAACTCTATATCTTTCTCTTTTTCTAATGTAAATTTATCTGAAAATCTACAAATATTTTCACCATCAACAGAATAAGTATGTTCTATACCTGCTTCTAAATAGATTTTTTTTGAAAAACTTTGCTCTTTATTGTCTATCATAAGGATAAAAGAACCTTTCATTGAACCTATTTTATTGATTGTAACACTTTGAAGATAGAGCTTTTTTCTAATATTTTGTAAAGTTTTTACTTTATCATTAATTTTTTCAACTTTTAAATCTGAAAAAACTTCTGTAAGACCCTTTAAAAATTTTAATGAAATCAACCAACTATCAATAGTTTTAGCTTTTATTTTTACATCATCATAATTTAGAGAGGCAATTTTATAATCAGTATCAAGATTTCTATGTTTATCTTTTGTAAACTGATGTAATTTCTTTTTATTTACTTTTGCACAAAACTCACCAGTATCATTTTTAAATGTATCTACATCATTTAAAAACATTGTACTTGTTTGCTTATCAGAACTTTGAAAATCACCTGAATAACTCTCTTTATCGTTAAAGAAAGAGCTTGTTTCCTTTGCTGTAAAGCTAACATCAACTTTTACCATAATATTTTGAGCCAAGGCACTTTTTGCTTTTTCAGGTGAGAGACCACATCCCTCCCAATAATCTTTACTATCTGTTTGAGCCGTAACACTTGTTATAATAAGTGCCAGTAAAACTACAACTTTCTTAAACATTTAAATCCTTTTTTTTAGTGAAATTTTAATCTTAGGATTGTAGTGTTTAAATTGTTAATAACTAATTAGATTTATCATTAAATGCTATAATTCTGCTAAAAAACACTAAAAGGAATTCCCATTGATTGGCTATAAACTCTTCTTATTATTTGAAAATTTTCTTATGATTCTTCCTAAAAATATTAGAAAATCATTTTTTCTCTCTTTAGCAACTTTAGCATATCACCTTTCTGCAAAATCTCGTCGTACAGTTCGGCAAAATCTTCAGTTTGCATTTAATGATAGTTTAGATGAGAAAGAGATAAAAACTATCACAAAATATAGTTTTAAAAATTTACTTTTAAACTTTTTACATCTAATGGAGATTAAACATATGAATCTCCATCAACTAGAAAAAAAAGTAACAATAAAAAATATAGAGGCTGTTGAAAAAGTACATCGAGAGGGAAGAGCTGTTATTTATGTCACTACTCACTATTCATCTTGGGAACTAGGTGGTACATCTATTGGTGCTTTTATTGAACCTTTAGGTGCAGTATATAGAAAAATGAAAAATAGTAATTATGAAAATTGGGTTTTAGAATCTCGTTCAAAATTTGGAAATACAAACTTAGAGAAAAAAAATGTTCTCAAACCATTAATAAGACTGATAAAAAATAAAAAAGCATGTGGTATTTTAATAGATACAAGTATGAATAAAAGAGAAGGTGTAGATGTAGAGTTTATGGGTAAAACTATAAGTCAAACAGCAACACCAGCTTATTTAGCAAGAAAATTTAATGCTGCTATTATTCCAGTAACTATGAGAACAGATGATGAAGAAAACTACACTTTAATGATATTCGATGAGATACCTGTTGAAAAAACAGATGATGAAAAAGCAGATATTTTAAAAGCGACACAACTACAAGCTGATTGGCTCACATCTCTAATAAAAAGAGAACCTAAATTTTGGTTTTGGTTACATCGTCGTTTTAAAGGGGAATATCCAGAGATATATAGAAGATAATATATTTAAAGTTCTATATTTATATTTCCCATTATTGTCGGTTCTTGTTTTTTTAGGATACCAAACATATTTGAAGTATTTGTTACTTTATATGATACCTCTTTAAATAAAATATTTATATCTTTTTTACCATCTAAAAGAGATTTCATAACAAAGTAGCTAAAAAGCCTATGACCTTTTTCTTTATACATATTTGAGTATTGTTTTTTTTGTCCAGCTGTTAATACTACCATTTTTCTTCTATTAAATTGTATCTTTTTTGGTGCTAAACGACTTCCTGCAACACCTTTAATAACACTTACCCCATCTGTTGCTCCACTAAAACAGCTATCTATAAATGCTACTATTTTACTTGCTCTACTATCACTTAACTCTTTATATATATTTTTAAGAGCAAAAACATTTTCTTCTACTATAAAATCGGGAATTCCATCACTTGGAAGCATATATGGTTCACCACCTTTTTTAGGATCAGGAATACCATGTCCATTATAATAAAAGTAGATAGTGTCTCCTCTCTTTACTTCACTTAAGAGGAGTTTAATCCTATTTTTTATTGCTGTTCCCGTTGCTTTATTATCTATAAGAGTATAGCTATGTCTCTCACTTATACCTAAACTTTTTTGAACAACCTTTTTAAAAGTTTCTGCACTTCTTTTGGCATAAAGAATATTATCTGTTTCATTATAGTGTTCTATACCTATAATAAAAAGCCACTTTTTATTATCTATTTTTGTTTGTTTCATTTTTGATAAAAGAGTAGGTATATCATTATCAAAGGTAACACCTTTTATCTCTTTTGAATCTTTATAGGCTAATGCTTCTATCTGATATCTATCTTTTAAATTTGGATTTTGTAACGATAATTTCATCTGCTTTGAGCTATTAAAATTTATTTTTTTATCCTTAATAGAGACTCGTATCTCTTCAGGTTTAAAATCATCATTATTTAAGGTAGCTATATATTTTTTTTGAGAATAGTTTGTATCAATAGATTTTAAAACTATCTGATTATTACTAAAATCAAAAATTGGATTTAGTTTTACATTTTCAATATTTTGTGAAAAATTCTTAGCATTTTGAGGGGTTATTTTTATACTAATTTTTTTTCTGTAATTTGCTCTTTTTGCTCTCATTGTTAGATACATAGTTGAAGTTTCAACATCATAACCTCTTTTTTGCAGTTTGAAACCTCCCATTACAATATTAAAACTATCTTTTTGCCACTCTATTATCTTCTCTTGTATAATCTCTCTCTTATAATTTTGTTCCTCTTCAATCTCTTTTTTTAAGAGAATAATAGTTTTATTTCTTTTTTCTACATCTTTTCTATATATCTCTTGTAATTTCTGAATAGTTTTTTCTCTTTTTGCTACTACTTTAGCTATCTTATCTTCAAAAAGTTTTTTTGTTTCATATTCACCTTTTACAAAATCAGGGAGTCTAGGAGGCAGTTTTGGTTTTATAATTTTAGAGGGAATCCTCTTTTGTTCTATATTTCTCCGCTTCAAATAAAGATTGACAATAAATTGTGTTATATCTTCTATCTCTTGAAAAGGTTTTTTTGAGTAGCTATATCGACCTATCGATTTTCTTTGACCTTTTAATATTTTATAAATTTTAAACTTTTTTGGATTATAAAATATATAATGTGTTAGTTCTCCATCCCGAACACATCGAACATAGCGTTTACTTTTTTTACTACTGGCATAGATACGTCCATTTGCAAAGTAGATACTCCATGCACTACTTTTATACCCTTTTCCAGAACTAGCAGACCAATAGCCATTTGTATTTATATTATGAAACTCTTTTTTTATACTTGGTTTTCTACTTTTGTCTACTATTGATATAAGTTCATCTTTTGTAGGAAGTCGCCAATTTCTGTATTTTTGGAACTTTAAATTTTTACAATATTGATGTGCATCTTTCCATTTTAAAGCTATGGTTTTAACTTTTTTATTATCTTGCCAAACTAAATTTTTAGCTGGATAATATACCATCTCTTTTGTAAGTGACCCTAACTTCTCAATTTTAGTTTTAAAATGATTATTTACTCTGTTTTGAATTATTAACTTTCTTTTTTGCTCTAACTCTTGTAATTGTTTAAGTTTTTTTTGAATTTCTAAATCTTTTTTTTGATTGTTTTCTTTTTTTATTAAGTTGATAATCTGTTTAGAATCTATTTTAATAGTGATAGGTTGAATAGGCTTTGTTTTTTGTATCTCTATTGTAGATGAAGTTCCACATCCCATAATTATAAATAGCATTAGAGCTATGATTATTATAGTTTTCATTATTTTCCTAAAAAGTGTAGTTGATGGAGAAGAGTTTGCATCTTTTTACTATAAAAAAATTTATAGTAAATAAGATGTAAGATAGTTATAGCTAAAAACTATAACCCTAAATATGGTTTAAGAACTTCTGGAATATCGATAGTTCCATCCTCATTTTGATTATTTTCCATAATCGCAACAAGTGTCCGTCCAACAGCTAAAGAACTCCCATTCAAAGTATGAACAAAAACATTTTTCTTCCCATCTTTAAAACGAATTTTTGCACGACGAGCTTGAAACTCTCTTGTATTTGAGATAGATGATATTTCTCTGTATTGATTTTGACCTGGTAACCATACTTCTATATCTGTTGTATATGAAGCACCAAAGCCTAAATCACCTGTACATAGATTTACTAAACGGTGAGGAAGTTCTAAAGCTGTTAATATATCTGAGGCACACTCTACCATCTCATCAAAAATCTTTTCACTCTCATCTGGTTTTGCTATCGTTACAAGTTCAACTTTATGAAACTGATGCTGACGTATCATTCCACGAGTATCACGACCAGCTGCACCAGCCTCTTTTCTAAAACAAGATGTGTAAGCTGTCATCTTTTTTGGTAATTCATCTGCTGTTAATATCTCATCTTGATAAAGATTTGTTACAGGTACTTCAGCTGTTGGTATTAAAAATAGTTCTTGATTTTCCATCTTATAAAGGTCATCTTCAAATTTAGGAAGTTGTCCTGTTCCCTCTAGTGCAGTTCTATTTACAAGTGCAGGAACGCTTACCTCTTCAAATCCACGAGAACGATTAAAGTCCAGCATAAAGTTTATTAAGGCTCTTTCAAGTCTAGCACCCATCCCAAAACTTACTGAAAATCTTGAGGTAGCAAGTTTTACACCTCTTTCAAAATCTATCCAACCATTTTTTTCAGCTAACTCCCAATGCTCTTTTGGAGAGAAACTAAACTCTTTTGGTGTAAGTACCTTTTTTAACTCTATATTATCATCTTCATCTGTACCATCAGGAACAGAATCATCAGGCATATTTGGTATAGCCATAGCTAACTTTTCTAAAGATTCTTGAGCTGTTCGTTGTACTTCAATAGCATCGTTTATAAGTAACTTATTTGCATCAACTTTTGCTTTAAGTTCCCCTATATCTTTTCCCTCTCTCTTATAAATACCAAACTCTTTACTCATAGAGTTTTGTAGTGCTTGAAGAGTCTCATAACCCTGCTTTGCTATTTTTAACTCTTCGTTACTTTTTTTCAACTCTTCTAAAAGTTCGGCTGAAACACCTTTTCTCATAAGTTTAGCACTTACAACATCAAAATCTTTCTGTAACAGTTTTAAATCAATCATAAATCTCCAATATTTTTAAATTCTATTTTATTTCTTTTTAAACATCCAGTTTATAAAACTGTTCTTTTTATTTTCTTCTAGCTTCTCTTCTAGCTCATCTTTATCTATTCTAGTTTTATATATATTTAAAAATGGGTCAAGATTATCAAAAACAATTTTTATAAGTGCAGGGTCAAAATATGTACCACTCATCTCTTGCATAGATACGAGAATATCTTCTTGAGACCAATCACTATTCTCTTTAGAAAAAAGTTCATCAAAAACATCTGCAATAGTTACTATACGTGCATATATATGAATATTTTCACCTTTAATTCTATCGGGATAGCCTTTTCCATCAAATCTTTCATGATGTTGTTCAGCTACAATAACTGCAATATTAAAAATTGGGAGGTTATAGCTTTCTAATATTTCTGCCCCTAAAGAAGCATGTTTTGTCATCTCAAACTGCTCTTTTTTATCAAGAGGTGAGTCTTTATGTAAAATATAATCTGGAATATCCAACTTACCTATATCATGAAGAGATGAAGCATTTTTTAAAAGTTGTGCTTCATCCTCTTTCATTCCATAATATTTTGCAAGAAGATATGTAAATTCAGAAACTCTTTTTACATGAGCATAGCTTTTATCTGAACGCCCATCAGCAATACTACCGATAACATACATAAGTTGTAGTTGTGTTTCTGTAATCGCTTTTGTTTTTTCCTCAACTTCTAGTTCAAGATTTCTCTCATAATATCTTATTTTTAATCTTGAGCTTACACGTGCTATAAGTTCCTCTTTAAAGAAAGGTTTCTTAAGGTAATCACTTCCACCTACTTCATATGCTTTTATAAGTGTATCTCTATCTGAATTTGCTGTTAAAAAGATAACAGGAATAGAGTATGTAATAGGGTTTTGTTTTAGATGCTGACAAACTTCTATTCCACTCATATTTGGCATCATAATATCTAAGAGAATTAAGTCAAACTTATTTTCACTTACTAATTGTAAAGCTGTTACACCATCTTGTGCTGTTGTTGTTTCATATCCTGCAACTTTGAGTATATTATCAACAATAGTGATGTTTTCAGGTACATCATCAACAATTAATATCTTATATTTCATATCTTTCATAAATTTTCATCCTATCTTTTATAATATTTAAAATCTTCTTGAGCTTTTTCTCTAGCAGAGTTGAAATCCATAATTTTTCCACCATATTGTGACTGAAATCTTTTTGCATCCTCTTTCGTTTTAAATGCGTATTTACTAGTTTTACTCATTGTCCCTCGTTTTTTACTTCCAACGACATAAAAAGCTTGAGCAACCGAGATAAATTTCAATGAAGCAATATCAACCACTTTAGGGTTCTTAAGAGTAACACCTTTACCTAGATGCTCCTCTAAACAGTGAAGTGAACAGTATTGATATATAACACTATCTTTTTGTGCTAAATGGGAGGTTTTATAAAATTTTACCAAATCCATACCACATTGAATACAGTATTGTTTATTTTTACCTTTTTGAACCAATATAGCATCTTTTAACTCTACTGTTTGAAACAGTGTATGCGAAAAAGAGGGAGAACTGTTTGAGTTACAACCAACTATTAGAAAGACAAAAGAGAGCATTAGAACTATTTTAATCACTAAATTCCTTTATTACAATATATTATCATTTATTAATTATAATAGAGCTAAAATTTAATTGATAAATATAATATATTTTACTGAGGTAACATAATGAAATCAAAAATAATGCACTATATCAAAGAGATACTCTTTTTCTTTATTTTACTCACTATTTCTGCAAATTTAATAAGTTTGTATAAAAGTAGTGATTTGAATGATAAAGCATTAGAGATAAAAACTATAAAACTTTTAGATGGAACTTTTTTTAAGGTTGATACAACAAAACCTATTCTCATCCATTTTTGGGCGCTATGGTGTCCAACTTGTAAAGTAGAAGCTTCAAATATAGAGAGTATTGCAAAAGATTTTCAAGTACTTACAATAGCTGTAAAATCTGGTACAGATAGAGAGATTCAAACCTTTTTAGATAAAAATAGTTTTACATATAAAGTAGTCAATGATAAAGATGGAAATATCGCAGGTAAATTTAATATATCAGCATATCCAACAACATTTATTTATGATAAAAATCAAAATCTATTATTTAGTGATGTTGGCTATACCTCAACTTGGGGTTTATTGTTTAGAATGTGGTTCGCTAGGGTTTGGTAGAATTATTTAAAACTATCTTTTTTATAATTAACACCCCTATCAGAACATTTTTTGTATAATCAGATAATTATTTTCTAAATAGGATACATATTTGAAAAACATAAGAAACTTCTCTATTATCGCACATATTGACCATGGTAAAAGTACCTTAGCTGACCGTATTATTCAAGAGTGTGGTTCTGTCACTGAACGTGAGATGAGTACACAGATGATGGACACTATGGACATTGAACAAGAGCGTGGTATTACCATCAAAGCACAATCTGTTAGACTTGACTATGTTAAAGATGGTGAGCATTATATTCTTAATCTTATAGACACACCGGGTCATGTTGATTTCTCTTATGAGGTAAGTAAATCTCTTGCATCTTCAGATGGTGCTTTGCTTATAGTAGATGCTGCGCAAGGTGTTGAAGCGCAAACTATCGCTAATGTTTATTTAGCATTAGATAATAACCTTGAACTTATCCCTGTTATAAATAAGATAGACCTTCCAGCTGCTGAACCTGAACGTGTAGCTGAAGAGATAGAGGAAGCTATCGGAATAGATGCTACTGATGCTTGTTTAGTATCTGCAAAAACTGGTGTAGGGATTCGTGAGCTTATCGATGCTATTGTTGAGAGAGTTCCTGAGCCTGTTGGTGACCCTCAAGCTACTACAAAAGCTATTATCTACGACTCTTGGTTTGATACTTACCTTGGAGCATTAGCACTTGTGCGTGTTTTTGATGGTCAGATTAAAAAAGGTCAAAATGTAAAACTTATGAGTAATGGTGAAGAGCATCAAGTTTTAGACCTTATGTATCCTCATCCTATGAAAAAAATCAAAACTCCAGCTATTAAATCTGGTGAGATTGGGATAGTTGTTCTTGGACTTAAAGAGGTTGCTGTTATCAATGTTGGTGACACTATGACCGATGCAAAAGAGCCAACTGCTGAACCTGTTGGAAAATATGAACCTGCAAAACCGTTTGTATTTGCAGGAATCTATCCAATAGATACAGATAAATTTGAAGATTTACGAGATGCCTTAGATAAATTAAAACTCAATGATAGTTCTTTATCGTATGAACCTGAAACATCTGTTGCCTTAGGGTTTGGTTTTCGTGTTGGTTTTCTTGGAATGTTACATATGGAAGTTATCAAGGAACGTTTAGAAAGAGAGTACAATCTTGACCTTATCGCTTCTGCTCCATCAGTTGTTTATAATGTATATCTAACAAATGGAGATATGGTAGAAGTTCAAAACCCTTCTCAGCTTCCAGCTATTCAGAAAATAGAACGAATAGAAGAGCCTTATGTACGTGCAACAGTTATTACTCCAGCTGAGTATCTTGGAAATATCATCACTCTTTTAGTCTCTAAGCGTGGAAATCAAACAAAGATGACATATCTGAATGAAGATAGAGTTATGCTAGAGTATGAGATACCTATGAATGAAATAGTGATGGATTTTTATGATACTTTAAAATCTATCTCTAAGGGTTATGCATCGTTTGATTATGAACCTATCGACTTTAAAGTTGGTGACTTGGTTAAACTTGATATAAAAGTAGCAGGAGAAGCTGTTGATGCACTAAGTATCGTAGTTCCTCGTAATCAAGCGCTTCCTCGTGGTCGTGTTTTGGTTAAAAATATGAAAGAACTTATCCCTAGACAACTTTTTGAAGTTGCTGTTCAAGCCTCTTTAGGTTCTCAGATTATCGCACGTGAAACTGTAAAATCTATGGGTAAAAATGTTACTGCTAAATGTTATGGTGGTGACATCACTCGTAAACGTAAACTTTTAGAGAAACAAAAAGCTGGTAAGAAACGTATGAAGTCTATTGGGAAAGTGCAACTTCCTCAAGAGGCTTTTATGTCTGTTTTAAAGATGGACTAACCCTTTTGAAATGTCTATTATGCGAAAGTTTCTCTCTTTCGCATATATGTTCCTCCTGTCAAACACTCTATTTAACCCCTCAAATATATAAAAGAAAAATTGAAAATATAGATGTTATCTCCTTTTATAAATATAGTGATATTAAAGAGCTTCTTCATACAAAACATACCGATTTAGGCTATTATATATTTACTATTCTTGCACAAAACTCTTTTAAAAAATTTGCTGAAAACTTCACATATCCGAAATCTATAAGCTCTATTGGAATAGATGAAAACATAAGAAGTGGTTACTCTCATACAGCTATCTTAAATAAAGCACTAAAGAGTAAATATATAAAGCCTGAATTTAATAGATTAAAGGCAAAAAATGATATATCGTACTCTGGAAAAGATAGAGCATTTAGGTTTGAGAACTCAAGAAATTTTCAATTTAAAACTATTGAAAATAGGGAAATTATTCTTATTGATGATATTATTACAACTGGTTCTACTCTGCAACAGGCAATACAAACTATTAATCAAAAAAATAAAGATATACTCTTCTGCCTTACTTTAGCTGATGCAAGTTTAAAATAAGGGTATTGTCTTTATAATGATAAAAAACTTGGCTAAGGTTCTATTATGAAATATTTACTATTGCTACTCTTCACCTCATCTCTTCTATTTTCTCAAAACATGATGTTAGATGATTTACTTAAAGAGTATGAAGATTCAGAATCTTTATATAAAAAAACAAAAAAAGAGAGTGCGGGGTTTTTACTTGTTTATTCAAGAGATGACCTTGAACGAATGCAGGCATATAGATTAGCTGATATTCTTAAAACTATTAGAATGTATTCTATGCAGGTAAACAATATGGGAAGAACAGGTATCTTTCAATCGGGTGCAGGAAAAGCTTCATCTCCCCCTATTAAACTCTATATAGACAATTTTGAAATATCGACTGTTATTCAACGGAATGCTTTTGATATGTATGGAGATATGAATCTTTATTTTGTTGACCATATTGAGATATATCAAGGTGCTAGTTCTATCGCATTTGGAAATGAACCAGGCTCTATGGTTATTCGACTCTACTCAAAAGACCCCTCTCGTGAAAACAGTCGCTCTATCGAACTTGGAGTAGATTCACGTAGTAGTCTAAATATTCGAGCTGTTGATGCTGGAGAGATAGGGGAGTATAATTATCTTTTATATGCTAGTGGAGCAAAAGAGAATTTTGACAAATATGAGAGTAAAAACCATCAACTTTCTCGTGATGGAAAACGATACCAAACCCATTTTAAAATCTCAAAAGATAATGACTTTAGTATCGATTTTGATACAATATTTAATTATAATGATATATTTAGTGGTTTTGGAGTAGCTCCAATAGATAAAGATATTAAAAGAAGTTATGGTTATGTGAATGCTATTAAATATTTTCCAAATAATTTAGAGTTTTCAATAAGTGCATCGCAAGAGAGTAAAGAGCTAACAAATAGTGATGCTCTTGGTATTGGACTTGTAGATGGCACGAAAACTCAATATTTACATATACACATAAAATCAAACACTTATAAATCTTCTCTCAAAAAAAGATTTTTAAACGCTAATAGTGACCTTTTAATAGGAGCTGAGTTTCAAAGAAAAACTTTTGATTTAAAAGATTATACAGGTTTTAACTCTCCAAAAAGTTTTAAAAATGATAGATTAGATATATATATGTTATATCTTGAGGAACTTTATAATATTAATCAAGAAAATCTTCTTACATTAAGTGCAAAATTTGATTATTATGATAATGTTTTTTTGAAAAATTCAAAAGAATATTCTGTAAAACTTGGATATACAGCTCTTCTAAATGAAGAGTGGCAATCTAAAATATTTGCTATCAATAAATATGTTTATCCCACTATGTTTCAAACATCATTTTCTCCACCAAATTATAATATGAATCCAAATCTTAAAAGTATGGATGTAAATATAATTGGAAATGAGATTCAATATACGAATAAAAGTAACAGAGTAGTATTTGGTTTAGCCTATAAAGAGATGAAAGATGCACTTGTTTTTGATAAAAATAGCAAGATATATATAAACTCTTTAGAGAAAAAAAAGTTTTCAAGATATTATCTTAGAGGTGAACACACTTTTGATATAGATAATAAAATAGTAGTAGAGATATTCAAAATATTTAAGAAGATAAATAGCTCCTCTAATTCAGGTGCACTTATTCAAATTTTTAATAGATTTGGAAAATTTGATATATATAATGAACTTGTGTATAGAGATGGATATACTCTTAATTATGGTTCGGAAAATGTTACTATTGCTAAGGGTTATGATTATAATATTGCTATGAGTTACATGCTCAATCGTCAAGTTAAACTTAAATTTAAGGGAGAAAATATATTGGACAGATCTATTGAAACTATATTAAATCCTCAAACACTTATTCAGGTTCAAACATCAGAAAGACGAGCCGTTTTAACAATGGAGTATACTTTTTAAATGAAATCAATATTTCTATCTTTACTTATAACCTTAGCATTAGAAGCATCTAGTAGTAATACTCATCAGATTAAGATTATAGAGAAAATTTTTAGTGAAATATCGATTGGTGAGGAGTTAAAAATTTGGAGTGATAGCTCAGATATTTTATTTGGACTTCAAACATCAGCCCATTTTAAAATAGTTCAGAATCTTCAAGATGCAAATATAATTATATTGGAAAAAAGTGATACATTTTTAAGTGAGTATCTTTCAAAAGCTATTTTTGTGCTTAATTATAGTTTACTTTCTGAGATACCTCAAAGTTTCGGAGCACTTTTTTGGAAAAAAGGGCGACCAAACATTGTTATTATTCAGCCTAGAATAGAGAAACAATCTATAACAGTTTCTAAAGATTTATATCCATATATGGAGGATAGAGTATGGTAAAGAGAAAAGAGCTATTTCTATTTTTTAGTTTACTTCTTTTAGGAGTTTTTTTAATATATACATATACTCATATAAAAGAAGCAAAGAGTGAAATATTTTTAAAAATTGAAAAAGATAAAATTCAGCAACTTGCACATATGTTTGAGAATTTAAAAACAGAAACTATTCTTGAACAAAATATTGAAAATAGTAAAGATTTAATCCATTTTTTATCAGATAAATTAGCGAGAGAAAAACAGGAAAAAAGATTAGCATTACTGCTATCATCAAATTTAAAATATATATACATATTAGTAAAAGATGAGCAGGGAAGATTTCGTTTTCTACTGGATGCTTCGAGAATAGATAAAGCAAATTTTTATCAAAAATTTGATGTAGATAATCCTAAATATAGTAAGGTCTATAAAACAAAAGAAGCTCAAATTATTAAACAAAAAGATATGGAAAATCTACAACTTACCTACCTACATCCTATTGTTGTAAATAATCAGGTTATTGCTATATTAAGTGTTGATATAACAAGTAATTTAGAAAATAATATTTTAGAGCTTATTCAACCTTTAGAAACTTTTTTTATTATCCTAATTATTTTCATTTTTTTACTTATATCTATGACTATTATTCAAGTAATACACTATTTTCTGACGAGAAAAAAGATATTTACAGACCCTTTAACAGGTTTATATAATAGAAATTATCTTCAAGAGATATTGCCGATGTTAAAACTAGACCATTATAGTATTGCGATGTTAGACCTTGATAGATTTAAAGTAATTAATGATACTTATGGACATAAAACAGGTGATTTTGTACTCTCTCAGAGTAGTACAATTTTTAAAAACTCTATACGAGATAGTGATATTTTAATTCGCTATGGTGGTGAAGAGTTCTTACTTCTAATATATAACCGTGATAATCTTATCTCAACATTTGATATTTGTGAACGTATACGTGCAAAGATAGAATCAACCTCTTTTCATTATGATAACCATGATATTAATGTTAATGTTTCTATCGGTTTACATGAAAAACCAAATAGAGAAAAAAATATAAATGAGGCTATAAAAATAGCAGATAAGATGTTATATGTAGCAAAAAATGAGGGTAGAAATAGAGTTATTAAATATAGTGAAAAACATCAAAACAACTCACAAACAAAAGATATTAACTTTGTAAAATCAGCACTTCAAGAGGATAGAGTTCTTTGCTATTATCAACCTATATATGATTATAAAACTGGTAGTATCTATAAATATGAATCTTTAGTTCGTATAGTAGATGTTGATGGAAAAATAATCTCCCCTATGGAGTTTTTACCTGAGTTAAAACATACAAACATTCACTATAAATTGACACAAAGAATTCTTTCTATTGTTTTTAAAGCATTTAAAGATAACTCTTTATCCGTTAGTATCAATCTGAATTTTTCAGATTTTATAAATAATGATATTGAAAATACAATTTTAGAAGAACTTATTAAAAATAAAGATTTAGCCTCAAGAGTAACATTTGAAATTTTGGAGAGTGATGAGATAGATAATATTGCCCTTTTAAAAGAGAAGGTAGATACTCTTCGTAATCTTGGTGCAAAAATTTCTATTGATGATTTTGGTAGTGGATATTCTAACTTTAGAACTGTTTTAGATATAGAAGCGAATTACCTAAAAATAGATGGTTCATTAATCAAAAATATCGATAAAAATGAGAAAGATTTTAAAGTTGTAAAAAGTATTGTCAATTTTGCAAAAGAGGCAGATATGAAAACTATTGCAGAGTTTGTTCACTCTAAAGATGTCTATAATAAACTCAATACTATCGATGTAGATTACCTACAAGGGTATTATATATCACCCCCATCTCCAAAAATTTTAAAAAATGAGGAACTCTTTTAAATGGAAAGAATTTTAATAGTCGAAGATAATAAAACATTAGCGAAACTTATATCAAAGAAGATAGTTTCATCCCTTAAGTTTGAAGTAGATATAGCATATAGTTTATCAGAGGCAAAACTATTTTTACATAAGTATGAATATTTTGTAACTTTATTAGATATAAATTTACCAGATGCACCTAATGGTGAAGTTGTCGATTATACTTTAAGTAAAGGACAACGTATAATTGTTTTAAGCGGTAATATAGATAAAGAGTTTAGAAAAAATATTTTAAAGAAAAATATTTTAGATTATGTTAATAAAAGTGGTATAGATGATATTCATTATATTATTCAAAATATAGAACGTCTTCAAAAAAATAGATTACACACAATTCTTGTTGTAGATGATTCTATTGTTATTAGAAAACAGTTAAAAGCAACTCTTGAGAATATGTTTTTTAATGTCATAGCCGTAGCACATGGAGAGGAAGCTCTTACAATGTTAGAGAGTAAAGAGATAACTCTTGTTTTAACTGACTATAATATGCCTGTAATGAATGGACTAGAACTTGTTCAAGAGATAAGAAAAAGGTTTAATAAACAGATTCTTAGTATTATAGCTCTTTCAAGTGATAATGATGATGAGACAATATCACTTTTCCTTAAGAAAGGTGCAAATGATTATATTAAAAAACCTTTCTCAAAAGAGGAGTTTTCTTGTCGTATAAACAATACAGTAGAAGCTCTTGAAAATATAAAACTTATCTCTGAATATAATATAGATTTTGGAGATTTATAGATGGAGGGAGAGTATAATAACACCTCTCCCAACTTTGGTTAAGAATTTATCTCACTCTTAATAACCTTTGCTAGTTCACTACACTCTTTTATTTTTTGAGTATATGTAAGTTGCTCTTTTAGTAAAATATCTATAAAAGCACTTCCAACGATTACACCATCAGCCCCTTTTACTTTATCTTTTGCAGTTTTTTGATTTACCCCAAAACCTACATATATAGGTGTTTGTGTATATTTTTGAATATTTTGTAAAAATGGTTGTAGGTCTTCAGCTTTTCCTGACCCTGTTATACCTGTATATGCTACCATATATATAAATTTTTGAGCATCTGTTATTATCTCTTTTATTCTAGCATCACTATCTGTTGGAGCTACAAAACTAATGTTTGCAATATTATTATCATTAAATAGTTTTTTATATAGAAGAGCCTCTTCGTGAGGTAAATCAGGAATAATAAGACCATTTACTCCTATCTCTTTTGCATAGGGAATTAGTTTTTCCATATTTTGTTGATAAAAGCTATTGAAGTAACCCATCCATAAAGTATCAACTTTAGGGGCAACCTCTTTTGATATTTCAAGTAAATCTTCAAATTTAAAACCAAGTTCAAGAGATTTATGATTTGCTTTTTCTATTAAAGGTCCATCAGCAACAGGGTCTGAAAATGGTACTCCTAGTTCTAAAGTATCAACACCACTCTCACCAAGTGCTAAAGCAAGGTCAACTGTAAAAGATTTTTCTGGGTAGCCAGATGTTATAAATGCAACTAAGTTTTTCATATATTATTTATCCAAATCGGGAAGTTTAAGTAGAGAATATTTTATTTTACTCAAAGTTTTATTATCTTGTTTTAAATCGTCATTCCAACGAGAGAACATATCGCTAATACGTAAAAGCCAATCGATTGTTTCTTGTGAAATCTCTTTATCTTGTATCCGTAAACATTCAAGTGTATCTTCTACAAATGAAGCCAATCGATTCATCGATGTTAATTTCAAATAACCAGAAGCAGATTTAATATTGTGAAAGACACGAAAAAGTTCATCTACACCTCTTTTATACATATTAGGTTTAGCTAAATCTAATATCATAATATCCATACTATCTATCATTAAAGAATAATGATCCAGAAATTCATCAACTATATCAAAATCAAAATTAGTTTCTAAATCACTTCGTACACCCATAAAATAATCCCTCTCTATTAAAGAAAATTATAGCACTTTTTAGTGAAAATTCTGTTTTATTCCAATAAATAGATAAACTTTTTAACCCACTTTTTAAAAATAGGAGAGTGTTCCATAGAAACACCATTTCTTTGTAACTCTTGAACAATCATTACAGAAAACTCACCTTTAAGTTCAAGGCTATATTCTAATAGATTATCAATTCGACTATTCTCTTTTAAAACACCACTAATTAAAGCTGTACTCAGAGCATATAAAACATCAATCTCTGCACTATACTCCCCCTCTCCACTCTCTAAAATAATATCTATATTTGGAAGCCTATCCATCACTTTTATAAAACTTAAAAAGCCGATAGCTATCTCTTTTCCTATCGCTCCACTTATAACATCTAAAAGAAGGGTCTTCTCTATATCACTTTTTAAAATACTGTCTACATACTCCCAACTTCTAGGTGTTGCAAAACTTTTTGTATCTTTTTTTGCATCAAAATTAAAAAGGTGTTCATTTCTATAAGATATATATGCGATTATTTTTTCATCTATACTATTCTTATAAGCCCAAGTTCGCCAATCTTCAACAGAAATTTCCATCTCAAAGTGAACAAATCTATTTGCTAAAGGTGATGGCATACGGTAGGTTACCCCTCTATCTCCCTCTCTGTTTCCAGCTGAAACTATCGCCCAACCAGTAGGTAGTTCATATTCACCTACTTTTCTATCAAGTATTAGTTGGTAAGCAGAAGCTTGAACTGAAGGTGAAGCAGAGTTTAACTCATCTAAAAAGAGAATACCCTCTCCCTCTTGAGGTAAAAATGCAGGTGGCGCCCAAAGTGCAGTGTGAGACTCTTTATCGTAAAATGGGATTCCTTTTAAATCGGTTGGATCCATTAATGCTAAACGTAAATCTATAAATTGAAGATTATTTGCTATTGCTATCTGCTTTATAATAGAAGATTTACCAATTCCAGGAGCACCCCAAAGAAAAGTTGGCACTTTCTGTTTTACTAATGCAGATATAGTTTTTGTTACATCAGATGCTTTCATTATCTTAACCAGCCTAAATTTTCAGTTTCTATATGTTTTCCAAAACTAGGGTTCTCTTTTACATAACGTTCAAATCTTCTATCTAATTGGAGTTGGTATAAAACTTCTATTGGTGTACTCTCATTTTTTGCTAAACCTTCTAAAACTTTAGAGTCTGCACTTTCAGATAGAAGTTTTAAAATTTTAATAGGAGTATTTTTATTATGAGCAAGCGCAAAATGATTTAATCTATTATCATAAGCTTCCTCAAGAGTTTGTTGAGGTGTATTCTCATTTTTATATATTGCAAAACTAACATCCATACTCCCTTCACTTACAAGTTCATTGACAAATTTTTCTTGAATATTTGGATTTGAAGCTAATGCTAGTCGGACATTATCCGTATGAAGAGAAACCAGTTTTTTTTGTAACTCATATGTTAATGATTCATTTTCAGCTAATTCTTGTGCATATTCTGGAAAAAAAAGTTCAAATAATTCATCATCTAAAATGATATATTTAGCAAGATTTTTTATATATATATTCTCTTTGAAAAAGTTTTTTACTAGACGTTTATCAAGAAGTGAATTATAAGAGAGTGCTTCTAAAACCTCTTTTGCTCCATCATTAAAAAGTCTGTTTTGAAGAGTATAATCACAATCTTCTCGCATAGCGATTAAAGTTTTAACATAGGTGTTTGCATTTTTAATAAGCATAGATATTATAGATTTTGAACTATATTGATGTGTAGCGATAGCTGTAACTATGCTAAATTTTGAGTCTTTATTTTTATTCTTTAAACTTTTTTGTAAAGGTTCTAATGCTACGATAGCTTCTATCAATTTTGTATCTTTGCATTGAACAATAAGGTGCATCAAACCTAATGTTGCATATTCCACATTATGATTTTTTTCTATATCTTTATAAAAGCGTCTGATAAGAGATGCTGTTACATCACGATTATCATCATTTTCAAAAAAATCTTCTCCACTCCATGAATAAAGTTTTAGTAGTTTGAAAAAAAGTGTATCACTTATCATAGAGTTTTGTATAAAGCTTTTAACTCTTTGTTTATCACGAGAGAGCTTTAAACTCATAAGGAGAGTATCTTCATCTATCGTTTGAGCTAAAATATTTTCAAGTATATCGATAGAGATAAATTCACCTATTTTTTTTTCATAAAGTTTTTCACTCTCTATCTGCTCATAAGGTGTCATCATTCTACCCTCAACAAATATAGATATACCTTCTCTATATTCTGTCGAAACTTCGATAGTATGAGTTTTCATCTGTGTTAAAAACTCTGAAGATGAAAAAGCTCTACTTTTTCCAAAAAGTAGAACAGTTTCCCCTTTTAAATTTTCTAAATTCATACTAATCCTATTTGGCAAGTAAATCTCTAAGAGATTCTTGAGGGTTTTTTCCCTCTAACATAAGATAAACTTCTCTAGCGATAGGAAGATAAAGCTTTTTTTGTTTAGAAAGTTCATGGATAGCATACGATGTACCTATCCCCTCGGCAACCTCTCCTAAATCAGTTAAAATCTCCTCTTGTGCTTGACCTTTTGCTAAACCTAAACCTACTCGAAAATTTCGGCTCATAGGAGAAGATGCTGTTAAAAAAAGGTCACCAGCACCTCCTAAACCTAAAAATGTTTCCTCTTTTGCACCATAAGCCTCCCCAAAACGTTGCATCTCCACTAAACCACGAGAGATAAGTGCAGCTGAAGCATTTTTACCTAAACCCAATCCTTCACATATTCCAGCAGAGATAGCTATAACATTTTTATATGCACCTGAAACTTCAGCACCTATTACATCAGTAGAGCTATATGTTTTTATAAAAGAGGGAAAAAAATGACTAAACTCTTTAGATAAATTTTCATTTTTAGAATTTATGACCAAAGCAGTAGGAAGAGATTTCATAACCTCTATGGCAAAAGATGGCCCAGAGAGAAAAGCTATATTTTCATCTGGAATATATTTACTATATATCGTATTAAGAAATTTCCCTGAAGAGGCTTCTATTCCTTTAGATGCTACAAGTATTTTTTGTCCATTAAAAATAAAATTTTCCTCTAACCATTGTCCAATCTGTTGTGCAGGTACAGTAATAACAAGATAATCACATTTAAGTATCTCTTGAAGTGTCACAAAATTTTTAATATCTCTTTTTCTTCTTGAAGTAATAAAAACTTCATTCTTCTCACTAAATGCAAATGCTAATGCTGAACCCCATTTACCAGCCCCTATAACTCCTATTGACATACTATACCCCCTATCAGTTTTTTAAATTTTTCTATATCTTTTTCATATCCTATCACAACAAAAACATCTCCATTTTCGATAGAGTGATGTTTCTCTTTTGCTGAGTAGATAAATTCACTATTACCATTTTTATGAATAACAGAGAGAACTATAATCCCATGTTCTTTACTCCAAGCAACATCACTAGGATATTTTCCATCAAAATAGCTATGTTCTTGTATCTCTATCTCAGCAACTTTTAAATCATTTTTTTCATATAAAATACTATGAAGTGCATCTGTTACTATCGGCTTATCTAACATATCTACAATTATAGAAGCTGTTGTTTGTATAAGAGGAATAACTTTAGTAGCACCTGCCATTGTTAGTTTATTTGCACTCTCTTTATCTCTTGAGAGTGCTATAATAGTTAAGTTTGGAAATTCTGCTCGAAGAGATATGGTTAAAAAAATGTTTTTTGCATTATCTTCCAATACACAAAAAGCTACTGATGTTTGCATATTATGTTTCTCTTTGAGATGGTTCCATTCATCACTTAAATCAAATGTTTCTGTTTTAAACTTTTTTAATTCAGGCTCAAACTTATCCTCTTTCAGTTTAAATATTAATATATTTTTATAAATACTATCGATATTTTGTGCAATTTGAACTGCATAATTATTATATCCAAAGATTAAAGTAGTTTTTTGCACTGTTTTTTCTTTATTTTTAGATGTTTGTCATACTCTTGAATAAACATTGTATTTCCTATTAAAACTAAATAGTCTCCCTCATTTAAGAGAGTCGAACCCGATGGATTAAAGAGAAAAATATTCTCTTTTTTCTTATAGATACCTAGTAAAATCAATCTATATTCAGAGTTTTGTAAATCCTCTATCGTTGTAAAACTTAGTAAAACTCTTGATGTTATAAGAATCTCCTCTATATCAACATTACTATATTGAGAACGAAGAGCATGAATAACTTCAAATGCAACAGGTTGTCCTATAAACTCATTCGCAATAAGACCTACTAACTCTTTTGAATAGACTATCTCATCTACACCTGCAAAAGTTAATTTTTTTCTATTTTTATTTTCTATAAGAAGAGATAATATAAATATATCTTTATTAAATGAACGAATAGTTAAAGTAGTATATACGTTTTGAACATCACTTTCACCGAGACAGAGTATCGCTTTTACCTGTTTATTCATATCTATATGTAGTTTTTGATAACTCTCTACACTTCCTGAATTATAGTTAAGTGCTGTAAAACCATCTTTTTGTGCTTCCTCTATTCTTTTTTTATCTTCATCTAAAATAATAAGATTATTATTTTTTGAGAGTTGAGATACAACCTCTTTAGCTATATTTTCATATCCACATATTATATAAAACTCTTTTAACTTTTTTAAATCATCTATATTTTTTGTCTCTTTAATCTCATCAAGTTTCTCAGTAAATGCAGATACAATAATCGAAGTGGTAAAAGCAAAAACAGCGATACCAGCAACTATAACAAAAACAGCAACAACTCGTCCCTCTAAAGTGGAAGGGATAATATCACCATAACCAACAGTTGAAATAGTAACAATAGACCAATAAAAAGCTTTATAAAGAGAATCTATCGATGTATTAATATTATTTGCTTCTACTATATAGATTAGTATAGAGGATACAAACACTATAATAGAAGCAAAAATTAGAAGAGTTATAAATTCAAATTTTTTAGTGGATAATACAGAGAGAAAAGTTTTGAAACTTCTAGCATATCGAAAAAGTTTAAAAACACGAAAGAGTATAAAAATTCGTAAAAATCTTAGCTGATGGAAAAAAGGGATGATAGCAAGAAGGTCTATCAATGCACGAACAGAGAGAATATATTTTAATTTTTCTTTAATTATTATGATAATAGCTAAAGAAAAATTAAACTTTTTGTTAAGCATAGCATCATATTCACTCTGTTTAATAATCACTTGAGAAACACTACTAATAACCCATAAACGTAAAATATACTCAATGAAAAATATAATAGAGATGATATAGTTATTGAAATAGAGAAGAGAATCATCTACATGAGATTTAACTTCTCTTACTAGAATGACAACACTTATAATAATAAGTGTTATCATAAACATATCAAAATATTTTCTATGTTTATAGTTGTCATTTTCCAATAAATTATAAAAAAACTTTTTTGTTTTTTGATAGTTCTTTGATGTATTTAAAAAGTATGCACTATCAATCAACAAACTTTTAATCATTTTTTATCCTAATTTAGCTTTTAAAAGTTCATTAACCACTTGAGGATTTGCACTTCCTTTACTTGCTTTCATAACTTGACCAACAAAGAAGCCAAAAAGTTTATCTTTTCCACCCTTATATTGTTCAACTTTTTCAGGATTAGCATCTATTATTTGGTCACATATCGCTTCGATAGCACCCGTATCTGTCACCTGTTTTAGTCCAAGTTTTTCTATAACAGCATCGATATCTTCATCATTTTCCATAAGATAATCAAGAACCTCTTTAGCAGCTTTATTTGAGATAGTTTTATCATCTATACGTTGTGCTAATTTTCCAAGTTTTTGTGCATCGACAGGTGAGTTTGTAATATTTTGCTCCCCTTTTAAACGCCCTTGTAGTTCAACTGTTAAAAGTGATGTAGCTGTTTTAGCTGTTACACCCTCTGTACTCATCATAGTTTCAAAGAAGTGTGCCATCTCGATAGACGATGTTATAACACCTGCATTATAATCATTCATCTTATATTCCGTTACAAATCTTTTATATTTAGCATCAGGAAGTTCTGGGATTTGAGAATATTTTTCCATCATCTCTTCACTGATAACAGCTTTTAAAAGGTCAGGTTCTGGGAAATATCTATAATCAGCAGCTTCCTCTTTTCCACGCATAGAACGTGTTTCCTGTTTTACTTGGTCAAAAAGACGTGTTTCTTGACAAATCTCTTGTTCATAAATACCATCTTCCCAAGCTTCACTTTGACGAGCAACTTCAAGTTCTATCGCTTTTTGGATAAACTTAAATGAGTTAATATTTTTAATCTCAACACGAGTATAAAGTTTTTCATCCCCTTTTGGACGGATAGAAACATTTACATCTACTCTAAAAGAACCCTCTTGCATATTTGCATCACCAATATTTAGGTAACGGATAATAGAGTGAAGTTTTTTAAGATAAGCGATAGCCTCATCTCCACTTCTCATATCTGGTTGAGTTACTATCTCTAAAAGAGGAGTTCCCGCACGATTTAAATCTACTTTAGATATATCACCATCATGAATATTTTTTCCAGCATCAGCTTCAATATGTGCAAAACCTACACGAATAGTTTTTGTTGAACCATCTTCAAGATTTATATCTAATGTACCATTTTGGATAACAGGAGTATAAAATTGTGTAATTTGATATGCTGATGGACTATCTGGATAGAAGTATGATTTACGGTCAAAGTAAGAGGTAGGGTTTACCGTAGCACCTATTGCAGTTCCAAGCATAATAGCTTTGTTTAAAACCTCTTGATTTAGAACAGGTAAAGCCCCTGGAAGGGCTAAACAAGTGGGACAAGTGTTTGTATTTTGTTTATGATTAAAACTCGTTGGACACGAGCAAAAAAGTTTTGTTTTTGTGTTTAACTGTACGTGGACTTCAAGACC
>CAYOKX010000023.1:0-23699 GCA_964404655.1 uncultured Sulfurimonas sp.
TCATCGGTGCTGCTGATAATGTTCAAAAATATAAATATGTTATCAAAATGATTGCTCACCTTAATGGTAAAACTGCAACATTTATGCCTAAACCAATGTTTGGTGATAATGGTAATGGTATGCACGTACACCAATCATTATGGAAAAATGGTAAAAACCTTTTCTATAAAGAGGGTGCTTATGGTAACCTTTCTGCAATGGCTCTTCAATATGCTGGTGGTATCTTTAAACACTCTGCAGCTGTTTCAGCGTTTACTAACCCAACAACTAACTCATACAAAAGACTTTTACCAGGTTTTGAAGCTCCAAGTATCTTAACTTACTCTGCTAAAAACCGTTCTGCTGCTTGTCGTATTCCTTATGGTGCAGGTGAAGGTGCTACTCGTTTAGAGATGCGTTTCCCAGATAGTTCAGCTTGTCCTTACCTTGCATTTGCAGTAATGATGATGGCAGGTCTTGATGGTATCAAGAATGCTGATGTTCCTGTTGGTCCAATGGATGAAGATTTATATGAACTTTCTCTTGATGAGATTCGTGAAAAAGGTATTCCTCAAATGCCACATACTCTACGTGAAGCTCTTGAAGGTCTTATCGGTGATAATGATTTCCTTAAACCAGTGTTTTCTGAAGAGTTTATCTCTGCTTACCAACACTACAGATTTGAGCGTGATGTATGGCCAGATGAGGGTCGTCCAACTGCTTACGAATTCAAAACAACTTACCAGTGCTAGGCTCTTTGTAGCTTAACACTTTTCTCCCATTTTATTTATGGGAGAAACCTTTTTTTAATCACCCTCAAACAATTCCATTCCTATTTTTTGATATAATAAGCCTACTCAACAAAGAGGTATATATAAAATATGAAAAATCAAATAACAACAGAGATGATAGATGATATTATCCAACTTTCTAAACAATCAGATGATGAATTACAACTTAAAATAAGATTACTAGTTGATTTGTATAAAACTCAAGAAAAAAGTAATCAAAAATTAAAAAAAGAGAACGATTTTTTTAAATCTAAACTAGATAATAGAAATGTAGCAGATAAAAAAAAAGATAAACTTATAGAACAACAATCAAGAATGGTAGCGATGGGTGAGATGATAGACTCAGTTGCCCATCAATGGAAGCAACCATTGAATGCTATTAGCATGATGATTCAACTTTTAAATGATGACTTTAAAGATGGTGATGTAAATGATAAGTATGTAGATGAGTTGAGTGATATGGTTACTATGCAGATTGAACATATGGTTACAACACTGAGTGAATTTAGGAACTTTTTACGTCCTTCTACAAAAAATGAAACTTTTTCTATACAGATAGCTTTAGATAATGTTCAAATTTTAATGAAAGATGAACTTATTGCTCAAAATATTCATCTTAATTTAGATATAGATGATAGTGTCGAAGTATTTGGAAATAGAAATGAGTTAAAACATCTCTTTATAAATATAATTAATAATGCAATAGATGTTTTTAATGAACGTTCTATAAAGCAAAGAGAGATAAAAATTCGTTGTTATAAAAATGAAAAAAATATCTATATAGAGTTAGAAGATAATGCAGGTGGTGTCCCTGAAAATATTATAGACCATATCTTTGAACAGAATGTTACCTCAAAAGAGGAGGGTAAAGGTACGGGTATAGGGCTTTATATGAGTACACAAATAGTGAAAAAAAATAATGGAACATTGAGTGTAAAAAACTCTGATATTGGAGCATTATTTACTATTACTTTACCTCTATTATAATTATAAGTTTGCTATAATTGCGATATTGATATATATTTAAGAGTGTACTATCGAAATTTCAAGTTTTAAGGATTTATAATGAATCAAGTTACAAAAGGGAAATATAGACCCTATCCACAGATAGATTTGCCAAATAGAGAATGGCCAAATAATACAATTACAACTGCTCCAAAATGGTGTAGTGTTGATTTAAGAGATGGTAATCAAGCTCTTATTAACCCTATGTCTATGGAGAAAAAACTTGAACTTTTTACACTCTTATTAAAACTAGGTTTCAAAGAGATTGAAGTTGGTTTTCCATCTGCTTCTAAAGTAGAATTTGATTTTTTACGTCGTTTAGTAGATGATAATCTAATTCCTGATGACGTAACAGTTCAAGTTTTAGTTCAAGCAAGAGAACATCTTATAGCAAAAACATTTGAGGCTTTAAAGGGTATTAAAAAATCTACTGTTCATCTTTATAATTCAACATCTATTGCACAAAGAAAAATAGTATTTGGAAAAACAAAAGAGGAGATAACAGCTCTTGCTATTGAAGGTGTAGAGCTAGTTAAAAAGTATGAAAAAAATCATGATGGAGAGATATTTTTAGAATACTCTCCTGAGAGTTTTACAGGTACTGAGTTAGATTTTGCAGTAGAGATTTCAAATGCTGTAACTGCTTCTTGGGGTATAAGTGCTACTCGTAAAGTAATTATAAATCTGCCTGCAACGGTTGAGATGGCAACACCAAATGTATATGCTGACCAAATAGAATGGATGGCTCGACATTTAGATAATCGTGAAAATGTAATCATCTCAACACATACTCATAACGATAGAGGGACTTCAGTTGCAGCAACAGAGTTAGCACTTTTAGCTGGAGCAGATAGAGTTGAGGGAACACTTTTAAGTAATGGTGAGAGAACAGGAAATGTTGATATTATTACTCTAGCTTTAAATATGACAACACAAGGTGTAGATTCTACTTTAGACTTTAGTGATATTAGTGAAGTTTTAGATATTGTTGAAAGATGTACAGAGATGGAAACTCATGCTCGACACCCTTATGTTGGTGAACTTGTTTATACTGCATTTTCTGGTTCTCATCAAGATGCGATAAACAAAGGTTTAGCATATCAAAAAGCAAAAGAGGATAGTTTTTGGGAAGTTCCATATCTTCCAATAGACCCTGCGGATGTTGGACGTAATTATGAGAGTATTATCCGTATCAATTCTCAATCTGGAAAGGGTGGGGTAGCATATATTTTAGAAAAAAATTATGGTTATCAACTTCCAAAAGCGATGCACCCAGAGATAGGTCGTGCAGTTCAATCTTTGAGCGATGAGAAGGGAAAAGAACTAGATAGTGAAGATATTTTAGCTGTATTTAAAGCAAACTATTTTGAGATGAAAGAGCATATACATTTAGTAGATTTTGCTCTCTCCTCTACGAAAAAAACAACAACTTGTGAATTGACATATAACTGTAATGGTAAAAAAATAGTAGCACAAGGGGATGGCAATGGTCCTATTGATGCTTGTAAAAAAGCTTTAATGCAAGATTATACAAATGAGTTTACTATTAGCTCATATTCTGAACACTCTTGTGGTGATAAAAGTTCAGCAAAAGCGGTTGCATATATAGAGATAAATAGTAAAGATATATTATCTTGTTTTGGAGTTGGGGCTGATAATGATATAGCAACAGCATCTATAAAAGCACTTTTTTCTGCTTTAAATAGAGCTTTTTAGATTTTTTAAAAACTATAAATCACTTTGTAAAAAAGTGATTTATATGTTAAAAAAGTAACTCACCTTCAGGGTCTGCTATCGTTTCTATTCGTGGAGGTTTTGAAATATCACTAAAAACCTCTTTTCGTCTCCCTATCTCTACTTCAATAATTCCCTTAGGTTTTTTAAATCTTCTTGGTATTTGTGGATAAAATTTTAAAACATCTTTAAAATAATTTGAAAATGCTGGTCCAGATATTCTTCCACCTGTCTCTTTTTTGTGCATAGGGGAGTTATCATCATTTCCAAACCATACAACTGTTTCTATACTTGGTGAATACCCTGCAAACCAACCATCAACATTTTTATTTGTTGTTCCTGTTTTTCCAGCTAAATCTATCCCTTTAACTCTTGCTCTAATACCTGTACCACGATTTACAACATCTCGTAAAATAGTTGTCATAATATAGGCTTGAGTTGGTGTAGTTATTTTTTTCTCAACACTTTCTTTTTGATAGATGTTTTTTGAATTTTGTTCGATATTTAAGATAATATGTGTTTGCATCTGTACACCATGGTTAGCAAAAGATGTATAATATTTTGCTAACTCTAACGGAGACAATGACATAGTTCCTAATGAGATGGAAAGGTCGTGAGGAATATTTTTGATACCAAATTTTTTAAACTCTTGAAGAAGTTTTCTAAGACCTATGTCATTTACAAGATTGATAGTGGCTAAGTTACTTGAATGAATTAAAGCTTCTCTTAATGTGATTAAACCTTTATAATTTTTAGAGTAGTTTTTAGGTTGCCATTTCATCTCTTCACCATTTTTTTGATATTTATATGTTTTAGCAATATCTACAAGTTCTGTTGCTCCAGAAAACCCTAAATCTACTGCAACTTGATATATAAATGGTTTAAAAGCAGACCCTGGTTGACGTCTTCCTTGTGTTGCACGATTAAAAGAACTTTTTTTATAATCTGTACTTCCAACAAGTGCTAAAACATCTCCTGTTGCTGAATCAAGACTAACTATTGCACCATTCATTTTTGATATATCAGTTGCTATAAATTGAGCAGTTTTGTTTTTTCTTTTTTCTTTTTTGAAGGATTTTTTATCATAACCTTCTATTCTTTTTAAGGCTAAATTATAGGCATATAGTAAAGACTCTCTTGCTGATTTTTGAAGTCTTAGGTCGATTGTTGTATAGATAGAGTATCCACCTGTTTTAAAATCTTTAATACCTTTTGCTCTCATTATTCGTGCCACTTCATCAACAATAAAAGGAGCTTTGTTTTGAGTGAGAGTACTATCAAATACTTTTGGATTTTCAGCAAGTGAATTTTCATAAGTTGCATCATCTATCCAACCTAAAATATACATTCGTTTAATTACTCGATTTGCTCTTCCCATAGATATATCATAGTTTTTTGTTGGTGCATAGGTACTAGGTGCTTTTGGAAGACCTACTAAAATAGCTATCTCTTTAAGTGTTAAATCACTTAATTTTTTATGAAAATAGCCATCTGCTGCTGTTTTTATCCCATAATAGCCATGACCAAAATATATCTCATTTAGGTATCGTTCCAAAATCTGTTCTTTAGTTAAACTTTGTTCCAGTTTAATAGCAAAAATAGCCTCTTTAATTTTACGAGATAATTTCTTTTCTCTCGTTAAAAGTTTATTTTTTACAAGTTGTTGAGTGATAGTACTTGCGCCTTCAACCGCTTTTCCTGCTTTTAAGACTTTTATTGCTGCACGAAAAATAGCATCTATATTTATTCCTGGGTGCTCAAAAAATGTTGTATCTTCTATGGCAACAAGTGCTTCAATAGCTCGAGGAGGTATCTCATCAAAAGAGGCATAAAATCTATGTTTCTTATCAAAAACATTGGCAATTTTATCTCCATTCTTATCATAAATAACTGATGAAACTGCTGGATGATATTCTGTTAATTTTGATATGTCATATTCAAATTCATTTAAATAATATCCAATAACAGCAAAAGGAGATAATACTCCCAATATAAAAAGTGTTAAAAATATTCGTTTTATTATTTTCATTGTCTAAATTTCCTGTTAGCAAAGTTTGCTTCTATAAGTATTTTAGTATACGCATTTTGTGGATTTTGTAATAGTTCTGACATTTTACCATCTTCTACAATATTACCATCTTTTATTATAGATATATTTTCACATAAAATTTTAGCTGAGTTGATGTCGTGTGTTACAAAAAGTATTTTAAATTTTAATTTCTCTTGTAATTCTTTTAATAGATTTAGAATTAAAAATCTAGTATTAGGGTCAAGGGCAGTGGTTGGTTCATCTAAAAGAAGTAGTTTAGGATTTTTTTCTAAGGCGATAGCAATAACAACACGTTGCAGTTGTCCTCCTGAAAGTTGAGATGGAAATTTTTCTAAAAGTTCCTCTTTTAAATCTACTTGAGTAAATAACTCTTTAACTTTTTCTGGTGATACAAAAAATTGTTTTTTAATCTTTGTAAGTGGAGAGAGTGCTGTAAATGGGTTTTGAGGAACAAAGGAGAGTGTATCTCCCGCTTGAAGTTTAAAAGTAGCATCATATTTAAGTGTAGATTTAAAACCTTTTGGAAGCATATTTAAAAGAGCTTTAAGTGTTAAACTTTTTCCACTTCCACTTTGACCAACAAGAGCTAAAGATTTTTCTATATTTAAATTAATATTTACAATAGTTTTTTTTTGAAAAGTTATTGTTAATTGAGATATATTCATAAACTCTCTGAATTGGAATGCCATCTTTTTAACAGTTCCGTATGCAGACCCATAGCTGTACTTTCATCACCTCGAACCTCTTTTATATAGTTTTTACAAAATCCTTCAACCATACAAGCCCCAGCCTTACCTCGCCATTCACCACTCTCAAGATAGTTATCTAAATCATTCATGTCGAAATTATCAAAGATATAATCTGTTTGAGATATATCTATAATCTTTTTCTCTTTAGAATGGTATATCATACATGTAACGATTGAAGTTATATTGCCACTTTGTGTCATTAAAATGTTTCGTGCATCATCAACACATCTTGCTTTACGAAGTATCTGCTTTTGAGAAGTTACGACAGTATCAGCGACTAAAAGAGGATAATCTTCAATACCAAAAGTTTTTAAGTTGGTATTGTATTTACCTAAAGTAGCTTGATAAACAAAATTTTTTGGAGAGGTTGCAACGATACTATCTTCATCAAAATCGACACTTTCTTGAATAAAATTTATATCTGCATCTTGTAGTAGCATCGCTCTTGTTTGTGAAGATGATGCTAATCTTATAGGAGTTGTTTTCAATTATCTATCCATTTTTTAACGATAGTATACAATAGATTTTCAAACTATCTTAACACCACTTTAGATATAATCGCGCAATTTTACAAAAAGAGATGTACTTATGGATATTAGAGAAGAATACTTAAAATTTTTTGAGTCAAAAAACCACAATAGAGTTGCCTCAGCGCCATTAGTGCCAGAAGATGCGACACTTCTTTTTAACAATGCAGGGATGGTTCCTTTCAAGTCAATTTTTACAGGGGAAGTTCCAGCTCCAAAAAATCCTCGTGCAACTTCTTGCCAAACTTGTTTACGTGCTGGTGGGAAACATAATGACCTTGAAAATGTTGGGCACACAGCACGTCATCATACATTTTTTGAGATGATGGGTAACTTTAGTTTTGGAGATTACTTTAAAGAGGAAGCTATCGCTAATGCTTGGGAGTTTTTAACAGAAGTTTTAAAACTTGATATAGATAAGTTATGGGTAACTGTTCACGATAGTGATGACGAAGCAGAAGAGCTTTGGAAAAAACATATCTCAGCAGATAGAATTATGCGTTTAGGCGATGCAGATAATTTCTGGACTATGGGTGACACAGGACCTTGTGGACCATGTTCTGAGATTTTTTATGACCAAGGTGCTGAAAAGTTCAATGGACCTGAAGATAGAATGGGTGGAGAGGGTGATAGATTTTTAGAAATTTGGAATCTTGTTTTTATGCAGTATGAGGTAAAAGAGAAGGGTGGAGAGTTACTTCCACTTGCTAAACCATCTATTGATACTGGTATGGGTCTTGAGCGAGTTGTAGCTATAAAAGAGGGAAAAACTTCTAACTATGACTCTTCACTTTTTATGCCTATCATCAATGATGTTGAAAAATTGATAGGTAAAGAGTATCAGTATGAAACAGGTGATTCTTATAGAGTTATCGCTGACCATATAAGAACATCTCTTTTTCTTTTAGCACAGGGTACAAACTTTTCAAATGAGGGACGTGGATATGTTCTTCGTAGAATTTTACGCCGTGCTGTTCGTCATGGGTATCTTTTAGGTTTTCGTAAACCTTTTATGTTTAAACTTGTAGATACACTTGTAACTATTATGGGTGGGGAGTATGAATACCTTATAACTAAAGCTGAAGTTGTAAAAGAGCAGATAGAGTTAGAAGAAGCTAGGTTTTTTAAGACTATTGAACGTGGTATTGCTCTTTTTGAAGAGGAGTTAAAAGTTACTCAAAATATTTTTAGTGGTGCAGTAGCATTTAAACTTTATGATACTTTTGGTTTTCCTCTTGATTTAACAGAAGATATGTTAAAAAGTCATAATTTAACTCTTGATAGTGCAAAATTTGAAGAGCTAATGGATGCACAAAGAAGTTCAGCAAAAGCTGCTTGGAAAGGTTCTGGAGATGATGCTGTTCATGGTGATTTTAAAGAGCTGTTAGAGGCGTTTGGTGAGAATGAGTTTGTCGGCTATGAGTCTGTAAACTATAAATCAAAAGTGTTAGCACTTTTAGATGAAAAATTTCATAGAGTGGATAGTTTAGATATTGGACAAAATGGTTGGATACTACTTGATAAAACTCCATTTTATGCAGAGAGTGGAGGGCAAACAGGAGATAAAGGTTCTCTTGAATGTAGAGCAGATATTTTAGATACAAAGAAATTTTTTGGTCTAAATTTATCAGAGATAAAAGTTACTTCAAGTATCAAAGCAGGTATAAATGTAGATGCAAAAGTGAGTGTAACTCGTAATGAGATTATTAAACATCACTCAGCAACACATCTTTTACATGCTGTTCTATTTGATATTTTAGGAGAGCATATAGCACAAGCTGGTTCTCTCAATGAAGCAACACGTCTTCGTTTTGATTTTTCTCATCCAAAAGCTGTTACACATGCACAACTTGCAGAAATAGAAACTCGTGTAAATAATGAAATAATGAAAGCTATTCAAACAGACACACAAGTAATGAATATAGAAGATGCAAAACATAGTGGTGCAAAAGCACAATTTGGCGAAAAATATGGTGATAAAGTAAGAGTTGTAAGTTTTGCAGATAGTTCGGTAGAGTTTTGTGGTGGAGTACATGTTGAAAATACAGCAAATATTGGTTCTTTCATTATAACAAAAGAGAGTGGTGTTTCAGCTGGTGTTCGTCGTATAGAAGCTGTATGTGGAAACTCAGCATATAAATATTTTACAGAACAACGTATGCTTTTAAAGCAAGTTGAGATGGAAGTTAAAAATCTTGATGTTGTAGCAGGTATTTCAAGAATGAAAACAACTATACACGATTTAAAAGAGGAGCTGAAAGAGGCTCAAAATTCTGCAAAAGTTGAAGTGGTTGCAACTGAAGTAAATTGTGTTGCAGTTGTGATAGAAGAGTATCCAACTGGTGATATTAAAGCTAAAATAGATGAACTTAAAAATGAAAATGAGAAACTTTGTGCGATGCTTTTTCAAGTAAAAGGTGATAAAGTTCTTATAGCTTGTGGTGTGAAAAATGCAACGGCTAAAGCTGGTGATTGGATTAAAAAAATTGCTCCTATCTTAGGTGGTGGTGGTGGTGGTCGTCCAGATTTTGCTCAAGCTGGAGGAAAAGATGCTTCTAAATTACCTGAAGCTAAAGAGGCATCATTAGCATTCATTACAGAGGTTCTTTCTTAGTATGCAAGAGTTTTTTGCAGAGTATAAAGTAATTATAGTTTTTTTACATGTTATATCTGCTGTGGTTTGGGTGGGGGGTATGGTAGCTATGCGTTATGCTGCTCATCCATCTTTTATAGAGATAGAATCTCCTGCAAAAAGATTAGAAAGAGTTGCTGATGCACTTAAACGACTTTTTTGTATAGTTGCTCCATTTGTATTG
This sequence comes from uncultured Sulfurimonas sp., assembly GCA_964404655.1. Lineage (GTDB taxonomy): Bacteria > Campylobacterota > Campylobacteria > Campylobacterales > Sulfurimonadaceae > Sulfurimonas. Next base: position 9,652 of record CAYOKX010000023.1, read on the forward strand.
ATTTTATTAGCAACTGCAATTATAATGTTAAAGGGATACTCAATAAGTGAGAGTGAATTAAAAAGTATCGGTTATACCAAAGAGGCTATTTGGACTATAATGTTTTTAAATCTTGGTGTAATGATTAGAAGAAGAAACAATGCTCAAAAAGCTTTAGAAAAAGGGGAGTTTGTAGTAGCTAAAAAGCAGTTAGAGATGATTGGTAAATATATGGTTCCTATTAATATTGGATTGGGAACTATCGCTATTTTTCTTGGAACTTATTTTTCAAGTAGTTTATAGATGATAGATACTTTTATAAAAAGATATCGTTTTGAAAACTATTTTGTAGATGATTTGATTTTTGATGATACAAAAATAATTTTCGTATTAGAATCGCCTCATATTTATGAGGTACAAAATGGTTATCCTGTCGCTGGAAAAAGTGGTAAAGATATGAGTAAAATTCTTATTCAAGATGAGAGTTTGAAAAAAGAGTCTTTTGGTAAACTAATTTATGAGAAAAAGATTAAAAATTTTGGAATAGTAAATATCTCAAATATCCCTCTTCAAGAGTTGGCTTACTCCACTGAAGATGAAAAGTTTCAGCAACTTCCAACTCAATTTATTTTTAAAGATTTTGTACTTTTTCGACAAAATCCTAGTTTTAGAAAAAAAGATTGTCGAGTGAACAAACTAATAAATATTTTTCAAGAGGATTTTATAAAAAGATTATCTCCACATAAAGATAAAAAGATAGTTTTATGCGGTGGATTTGTTCATAAAATATTTCATGATACTTTTTCAGATAACGATTTTCAATCAACTATTGAAGTGCCTCACCCCTCTTTTAATAACTGGTCTAAAGTTAAGTATAAAGAGAAAATAGTAGAATTAAAGGAGTTTATAAAAGATGAAAATAGCACAAATATATAAAGAATTAGATAGAATTTCTCCCTTTGAACTGCAAGAATCTTGGGATAATTCAGGTCTGATTGTTGGTGACTTGGAGCAGGAAATTACTCAAATAGTTTTAAGTATCGATGTTGATGCTGAACTTATTGATTTACTCGATGAAAATACTCTTCTTATTACACATCATCCCCTTATTTTTAAAGGTTTAAAGCAGTTGGATTTTAAGCAATATCCATCAAATATTATAGCAAAAATGATGCAAAAAAATATTTCAAATATCGCAATGCATACAAATTTTGATATTACACATCTTAACGATTATGTAGTAACAGAAATATTGGGATATGATATAGTTAAAAAAGATGATTTTGTAGCATATATAGATGTAGATGAAAAGTTTGATGATTTTGTAAAAAAAGTGAAACAGAAATTGAAATTAGATTATACTAAGTATGTCAAAACTATTCAAAATATAAAGCGAGTCGCTATTACAACAGGTTCAGGTGCTTCGCTTATTTCAGATATTAAAGCAGATTGTTTCCTAACAGGAGATATAAAATATCATGATGCAATGGAAGCAAAATCACTTAATCTTTCATTAATAGATATTGGACATTATGAAAGTGAACACTTTTTTGCACAAATTTTAGAAAAACATCTTCAAAATTTAGGTTTAAAAGTTATAATTACAACATCTAAAAATCCATTCAGATACATATAAAAAGTAAAAACTTAAAGGAATTCAATGAACACTCACTTAAAGCAACTAATAGATCTTGCAGAGATAGATAAAAATATTGATGCATTTGAACCTCAAATAGAGGAAGCAAACTATAATTATGAAGCAGCACTTACAAAAACAAAAAGTATTAGTGCTAATATTGAAAGTTTAACTGCTGAGATAAAAGATGAAGAGTTAAAAAAATCTAAAAATGATTTACACCTTCAAGAACTTTCTCAAAAATTAGAGGAAAATGCTAAAAAAAGTGCTGATGTTAAAACTGAGCGTGAGATGAAATCTCTTCAACTTGAAGAGGAGATAGCAAAAGAGCAAGTTACATTTGCAAATGAAGAGATTCAAAGATTAGAAAAAATTATTGAAGTAAAGAAAGATCAAGTAGAAGAATTTTCAACATCTTTGGAAAGTTTAAGTGCTAATTTAGCACAAGTAAAAGTTGATGTCGATGAAAAACTTACACATATTAATAACGATAGACAGATGGTTTTTGTAGAAAAAGAGAAATTATTAGGAACTATCAATAAAAAAGGTTTAGCTTTTTATCAAAAAATTCGTCGTTGGGCTAAAAATACAACAGTCGTAACAGTTGAAGAACAAGCATGTATGGGTTGTCATATGGTTATAAGTGATAAAATATATTCTGATGTTATTAGAGCAGAAGAGATTACAACTTGTCCTCATTGTGGTCGAATTCTTTTTGTGAAAGCTCACGAAGAATAGGCTTTTGCCTTTTACAGTTTTTTACTATATTTTAAGTATAGTGCTATATACTTTAGCACTACCACTTTTAATATTTCTCTCATTTAAATCAAAATACAGATACTCAATTCCAGCAAGATTTTTTCTTTTTAATAATTCAAAATTTGAAACTCAAGAGGGTATATGGTTTCATGTATGTTCTTTAGGTGAAGCTAGAGCATTGAAACCTATTATTGAACATATAAAAGAAAAAGATATTAAGATAACCACGATAACTGAGACAGGGCAAACAGAAGCAAAAAAATATGATGTAGATGTTCGTTATCTTCCTTTTGAAATATTTCTTCCTTTTTGGATGAAAAAACAAAAATTGTTAATTATATTGGAAGCTGAATTTTGGTTTATGTTGATAGTATTGGCATATTTTAGAAAAACAAAAGTGATTTTACTTAATGCTAGAATTTCAGATAGAAGTGTTAAAAAATATCTGAAACTCAGATGGTTCTATAAAAAGATGTTGCAATATGTAGAGATTGTATATGCTCAAAGTGAAGTGGATAGAGAGAGATTTTTAGCTTTAGGTGCTATAAATGTTGAAGTTATTGGAAATATTAAGTTAGCAGGTGAGATTAAGATAACAAAAGAGTATCCTAAACAAGAGAGTGAAATTATAGTTGCAGGAAGTACACATAATGGAGAAGAGGATGCTATATTGAAAGCATTTCTCAGATATAAAAACTCTAATAGAACTTCCAAATTGATAGTTGTCCCTCGTCATCCTGAACGTTTTGAAGAGGTAGCTCTTTTGATGAATAGTTATGCAAAAGAAAGTAGTTTAAGAGTGAGTAGATTTTCTCAAACTCAAAGTTTCGATGCAGATATGATTTTACTAGATGCAATGGGTGAACTAAATAATATATATAACATAAGTGATATAGCAATTTTAGGTGGGGCTTTTGAAGATAATATAGGTGGTCATAATCCACTAGAACCTGCAAAATTTAGTTGTAAAATTATTACTGGAAAATATTTTTTTCATCAAAAAGAGTTATTTAAATATGTTGAAAATGTTCAATATGTAGATAAAGATGAAATATATGAAGCACTAGAAAAAACAGAAGATTTAGAACCTTCTATTGTAAAAGAGAAGATAAATTTAGAACCAATTATAGAAAAAATATTAAAAATATAAGGAGTCAATTTTGGCTAAAGAAAAAGCATACAAAATATTAGCAACTCAAGAGGGTATATCAAACTCTCAAGCTAAATCTATGATAGATAGAGGTCTTGTTTACGTAGGAAATAAAAAAGTGATGATAGCTCGTGGAGAGATAGATGCAAAAACTATTTTTCGAGTACAAAAAATAGAAAAAGCAAAAGTTCTTTTTGAGGATGATGATCTTTTAGTAGTAGATAAACCAGCTTATATAAATTCAGATGAGATGGAAAGAATGTATAAACCAGCTGTTTTACTACATCGTCTTGACCGTGAAACAAGTGGAGTGTTAATGCTCGTTAAAAATGAAGAGTTTCGTCAAAAAGCTATTCAAGAGTTTAAAAAAGATAGAGTTTATAAAGAATATATCGCATGGGTTGAAGGGATTATGAGTGAACCGATAGAGGTTGATAAGGCTATCTTAACACAAAAGAAAAATAATAAAGCTTATTCTAATGTATCTGGAAAGGGAAAACCAGCAAGAACAGAATTTTTTCCAGATATTGTCAGTGCAAATAAAACAAAAATAAAGTGTGTTATTCACGAAGGACGAACACATCAAATACGAACACATCTTCGTTATATTGACCATTCTATTATTGGGGATGAACAGTATGGTGGACGTCGAGCTAAACGAGTAATGCTCCATGCTCATAAAGTAAGATTATTAGGTAAAGAGTTTGTATCTCCTGAACCTAAAGTATTTATCGATTTTCAATAAAAGCAAATTAAAAGTAAGCTTTAGATATAATTATGAACTTTTATATCTATAATAGATAATTAACAAGGAGAGTCTATGTTTGGTGGTTTAACAGAATCATTTACAAGTGCTATTAAAAAAATCCGTTTTCACGATGATGATAAGGCATTAACAAAGGCTCTTAGCGAGTTAAAGAAAAATCTATTAAAAGCAGATGTAAACCATAAAGTTGTTAAAGAACTGATTAGTAAAATTCAAACTGATACAAAAACAAATGGTATTGGTAAAGAACAATTTTTATCTGCTCTTCGAAAATCTTTAAATGAACTTTTAGAAATAGGTGGAAATAAAGGTTTTACATTTGCACCTAATCCTCCAACTATTATTTTAATGACAGGATTACAAGGTTCTGGTAAAACAACAACGACTGGTAAATTAGCACTCTATCTTAAAAATAAGCAGAAAAAAGTTCTTATAGTTGCAGCCGATTTACAACGTTTAGCAGCTGTGGAACAACTTCGTCAGATTTCTACTCAAATAGATGTTGAACTTTATGAAGATGAAGCAACAAAAAATCCAGTAGAGATTGCTAAATCAGCAGTAGAGAAAGCTCGTAAAGGTATCTATGATGTAGTTCTTATAGATACTGCTGGTCGTTTAGCTATCGATGATGAACTTATGGATGAACTTTCATCTGTTAAAAAATCTGTAAATCCTGATGAGATATTTTATGTAGCTGATTCATTAACAGGTCAAGATGCTATAAGAACAGCGACATCTTTTAAAGAAAAAATTGGTATAGATGGTGTAATTCTTAGTAAATATGATGGTGATTCTAAGGGTGGTGTAGCTCTTGGTTTATCATCTCAAGTTCAAGTTCCTCTTCGTTTCATCGGTAATGGTGAAAAGATGGAAGATTTAGAGGTTTTCATACCTGAACGAATTGTAAATCGTTTAATGGGTTATGGAGATGTTGAGGGTCTTGCAGAAAAAACTGCTGATTTTATCGATGAAAAGCAAGCTAAAAAACTTACAAAAAAGATACAAAAAGGTAAGTTTAACTTCAACGACTTTTTAGAACAGATGGAAAGTATGAAGAAGATGGGAAGTATGAGTTCAGTAATAGGAATGATTCCTGGTATGGGAAATATGTCTAAAGCTATTAAAGATTTTGATTTTGAAAACTCTGATGAACTTAAAAATATTAAAGCGATGGTCTCCTCTATGACAGCTAAAGAGAGAGAAAATCCAGAACTTTTAAATAACTCAAGAAAACAGAGAATTGCTAAAGGTTGTGGTCTTACTCAAGTTGAGATAAATAGAATGATTAAACAGTTTAAAAATGCAGGTAAAATGGCTAAAAAGTTCTCAGGTAAAAATGGGATGAAAGATCTTCAAAATATGATGAGTCAAATGGGTGGTGGTGGAGCTGGTCATAAAGCTCTTATGAGATAGAAAGCTTTACGAGAGTAAAGCTATAAACTTCTTTTATTAGTAAGTTTATAGCTTTGCATTCAAATGCAAAAAATTAAATATATTCAGCTAGTTGAAATATAACTAGTGCAGAGAAGGACAAAATATGGCAACAGTAATTCGCCTAACAAGAATGGGAAGAAAAAAACAACCTTTTTATCGTATCGCGGTAACAGATTCACGTAAACGTAGAGATGGTGGTTGGATTGAACTAATTGGTCACTATAATCCAATGGTAGCTGAGAAAACTTTAGTTGTAGATAATGAAAGATTAGATTATTGGTTAAGTGTTGGTGCTAAAATGAGTACTCGCGTTCAAAAGATAACAGGTCGTTAATCATGATATCTGATTTTGTCGCACAATTTGCAAGACTTGTAGTATCTAAACCTAATGATATAAGAGTTGAAGTATCAGCTGGCGATGAAATAACAGAGATCATCCTTTATGCTAATCAAGTGGACATTGGAAAGCTAATTGGTAAAGAGGGTAAGATGATTGGTGCTATAAAAACTGTTATCTCTGGCTGTAAAGCTAAAGATGGTGTGAGTTACCGTATCAATGTCGAAGCAGTATAACGAACAGCTTCTTCATATCGCTACTATCGGCAAAACTGTTGGTATAAAAGGTGATATGAAGTTTCACGATAAAAGTGATTTTCCTGAACAATTTTATAATGGTGCAACTTTTTTTACAAATTTAAAGAAAGAGATTACACTTAATGATGTAAACCTTGAAAGAGGAATTATTAAAATTGATGGAATAAATAGTATTGAAGATGCTAAAAAGTTTACGAATGCTAAATTATTTACAACAAGAGATGAAACAAGAAAAAATTGTCATTTAGATGATGGTGAGTATTTCTGGTTTGACCTTGAAAATTGTAAAGTATATGAAAATGGTATGCTTTTAGGTGTTGTAGATGATGTTGAAAGAATAACTATAACAAATTATCTAAATATCAAAACTAATAATGATTTAGTTGATAGTGGTCAAGCTAAAAAATTTTTACTTCCATTTGAGAAACCATTTTTAATAAGTACAGATATAGATAAAAAAGTTATCACTGTAACTGGTGCTATAGATATTTTAGAAGCTTCGTGATGAAATTTACATTTGTTACACTTTTTGCAAATCTTGTTGAAGGTTATTTTCAAGATTCTATATTAAAACGAGCGATTGATAAAAATTTATTTAGTGTAGATTACATTAATCCAAGAGATTTTAGTAATAATAAACATTTTAAAGTAGATGATACTGCCGTTGGTGGTGGAGCTGGTATGGTAATGAACCCCCAGCCATTATTTGATACTTTAGATGAGTTAAAAAAACAGGATGAAGATGTTCATATAGTTTTTTTAACACCTGTAGCAAAACCATTTAAACAGAATGATGCTAAAAGGTTAGCTAAAAAATCTCATGTTGCGTTTGTGAGTGGACGTTATGAAGGTATAGATGAAAGAGTAGTAGAAAAGTATGCAGATGAAGTTTTTTCTATTGGTGATTATATATTAACTGGAGGTGAATTGGCCTCTTTAGTTATGTGTGATGCAATAAGTAGAAATATAGAAGGGGTTTTAGGTAATAGTGATTCTTTAAGTGTTGAAAGTTTTGAGACATTAACACTTGAAGCACCTTCATTTTCAAAACCAAATAACTATGAATTGATGGGTGTTCCATCAGAATACCTAAAGGGTAATCATAGTAAAATTCGCTCATTAAAATTAGCTCTGTCTGAGTGTAAGACTAAGTTCTTTAGACCAGAACAACTATTAAAGTATAGAAGAAGGAACTCTTATGAGAAATAAGTATATAGAAAACTTTGAAAAAGCACAAGTTGCTGAAAAAACTATTCCAGATTTTCGTGCAGGTGATACTGTTCGTTTAGCAGTAACTATTAAAGAGGGTGAAAAATCTCGTGTTCAAGCATATGAAGGTGTTTGTATAGCTAAACGTGGTCAAGGAACTTCTGCAACAATTACAGTACGTAAGATTGGTGCAAATGCAGTTGGAATTGAAAGAATTTTTCCACTTTATTCAGACTCAATTGAAGAGATTAAAGTTATTCGTCGCGGTCGTGTTCGTCGTGCTAAACTATTTTATCTTCGTGAACTTGCAGGTAAAAAAGCTCGTATCAAAGAACTTAGAAGAAAATAATTCTTCTAAGCTTCGGCGACCCCATTCTCCAAACAATAAAATCTTTTTTTAAACAAAAATACTCACTCTACTAAAACTCTTAAAATTACAAAGCTATTTCATACCTCTTTATTTCATTTGTTAGTATAATCTTTATAAATTATTTAGATGGAGTTGAGATGAATTATTTAAACAACTTGGCAACAGTTATAAAAATAAACTCTTATACAAAAAATAAAATAGGCGTTGATAGTGTTGGGTTAGTTTTTGATAGTTGGTTAGAGGAGTTAGGGTTTATAGTAGATATATATGAACGTTCCTCTATCGGTAATCATCGACATTATAGGTCTAAAGATAATAAAAAATCAAAAAAATTACTTCTTCTAGGTCATCTTGATACAGTGTTCCCTCCTGAAAGATTTGAAGGCTATCATGAGGATGATGAATGGGTTTATGGTGCTGGTGTATGTGATATGAAGGGTGGAAATATTGTTATAGTTGAAGCACTAAAAGCATTAAAAGATAAAAATATAGATATTGAAAATATAGATATTTTATTTGTAAGTGATGAGGAAACAGGTAGTGATGATTCTAAATATTTAACAGCAAAATTAGCTTCAAAATATGATTATTGTTTTGTATATGAAGCTGCTGGAAAAGATATGGAGATTGTAACAGCTAGAAAAGGAGTTGGAACATTTTTCATAGATATTTTAGGTAAAGCCTCTCATGCTGGAAATAGTTATCGTGAGGGTGTAGATGCTAATCTTGAAGCATCATTTAAACTACAAGAGTTAACAAAATTAACAAATTTAGAGTTAGGTACAACAGTAAATGTAGGTAAAATAGAGGGTGGTATCGGTGCTAATACTATTTCTCCTCATGCAAAAATAACATTTGAACTTCGATATAAAACAAAAATCGAGAGAGATAGAGTATTAAAAGCTATTGACAATATTGTAGCTACATCTTATATTGAGGGTACAAAATCTTCGTTAAGTGGAGCTATACAAAGAGATGTAATGCAGACATCTTTATCTTCTTTAGAGCTTATTCACAATATAGAAAAAATTACAGATACAAAACTAAAATCAGAAGAGCGAGGTGGAGTGAGTGATGCAAATATTATAAGCTCTTATGGTGTTGTAACTTTGGATGGTTTTGGCCCATTTGGTGATGGTGATCATACTATTAATGAGAGAGCTAATAAAAAAAGTTTTGAAACTAGAATAGAGTTGAGTAAAAATTTATTTCAATATTTTATAAAAAATGGAAATTTCTAAGGAGGAATAATATGGCAAATAGTAGAAAAATAGGTATGTGGTTATATAGTAACGGTGGCGGAGATAAGATACAAAAAAAGATAATTAAGAAACTTCAAGAAAGAGGTATCGAAACTCTTAATAATATTAGATTACATGATTGTACTGCAAAAAATGGACATATTGTACATAATGATTTAAAAGTGGATAAACTGGATCTTTTTTTCTCTTATAATGCGGGAGAGCAAACACAATATCAAATGTATCTTTATCAAGCTTTAAATCGTGTGATTCCTACTATAAACTCGTATGACTCTTTTGCTTTAACGGAAGATAAATTTCATACTTCATTTGTATTGAGAAACAATGGTATTCAAACAGCTGACTATAAATTGTGTCATAGAGATAATGGTCATGAGCTTAAAAAGATAATTAAAAAATGGGATAAAATGGTTTATAAACCAACTGATGGTTGGGGTGGTGTAGGACTTACAAAAATAGAGAGTGAAGCAAGTCTTGATATGTTGATGCCATTTCTAAATCAGATGGATCTACGCTATTTTTATGTTGAAAAATTTATAAAATATGATAATACAGATTTTAGAGTAGATATAGTTGATGGTGAATTTGTTAGTTGTTATGGTAGAAAAGCTAGTGGAACAGACTGGAGAACAAATGTAACAAGTGGTGGTTCAGTTTTTATGAGAGAAGCAAATGATGAGATTATAGACATTGCTAAAAAAGCTTGTAAAGCAACAGGTGTAGATATTGGTGGTGTAGATATTATATATGATTTAGAAAAAGAGGAGTATATTGTTTTAGAGGTGAATGGAATCCCAGCTTTTGCTACACCTGAACAGGAGAAAATGGGATTAAACTTCAATAATAAAAAAATAGATTTAATAGTTGATCTGATAGATAGAAAAACATCTAAATAAACCATTAAATTACCTCTTTTGAAGAATTATAGGAGTATGATTCCATAAATAAATTTTCAATATTGAGGTAATAGCTTGAGAGAACAATATACTTCTTACAATGAGTGTGTAGATTTTTTTAAATCAGCACAAAAAACTTATCCAGATCTTATAAAAGTTGAATCGATTGGTAAAACTTGGGAAGATAGAGATATTATAGCTGTAAGTATTACAAAAAATATAAAAACAGATAAAGATAAACCTGCGCTATTTTATACAGGGACAATACATGCTAGAGAGTGGATAGGGATAGAGTTATCTTTAACATTTGCTAAGTATATTTTAGAACATATCGAGTATGACCCACAACTAAATGAGATTCTTGATAGAACAACTCTATATATGGTTCCTTGTGCTAATCCTGATGGTTTTGAATATTCAAGAAACCATTTCTCTTTTTGGAGAAAAAACAGAAGAAGAAACAGTGATGGAAGTTTTGGTGTTGATCTAAATAGAAACTTTGAAGTAGGTTTCTCACCAAATAAAGATATGTCATCAAATGTTTATTCAGGACCAGCACCATTTAGTGAACCTGAAACATCAGCATTAAGAGATTTCGCACTAAATCATAAAAATATAACAATAGCACTAGATTATCACTCACAAGGTAATGTTTTTTTTCCAGCACACAACTTTATCCATGAAGATGCTATCGATGCGATAGATTTGAATCTATTAGCTGGTAATATGGCTGAAGAGATAAGAAAAGAATCGGGTCGTGAATATGGTGTACATATGGGTAAGCCACCAACTCATCTAATTTCAGGTAGTGGTAGAGAATTTTATTACTCTTTAGGTGCTTTAGCTTTAGTTGCCGAAGTTGGTACTAGAAATATTAGTGATTATAAAGAGCATATGAGTGAAAATATTGATGAAAATATTCCAGCTCTAATATTTGCCCTTACTGAGGTAAACAACTATACAAAAGAGAAAGCACTTCCAAGAGTAAAAGATTTTGTAGCGACAACAGTAACTTCAAGAGAGGTTGAACTTCATTGGGATTATATTGAGGATGATAGTTTATATTTTGAGGTGTATCGTTCCGATAAAGCAAAGGGGTTTGCACAAAATTCTAATAGAATAGGTATGACAAGATTAAAAACTTTTACAGATAAAAATCTACCATCCGCTACAAACTATTGGTATCATATACGAGCAGTCTCTAAAGAACGCGCTATGAAATCACCTTTTGGTCAAAAAGTTGGAGTAAGAACCTATCCATCAGAAAATATGTTTTCAAAAATTTTATATCCATTAGCTGATAATATTGGTTATGTTGGTGAAAAAACAAAGAAAAATAGTGAACATTTTGGGAATAATTCTCTTTTTGTCGGTTTTTCTGAAAATAGAGGTGAATGTTTGGGTGTGTGTGGATTTTCTTTAAATTCAATTCCTGAAAATGCTGTAATTACAAAAGCTTCTATCTCATTTTATCCTATGAATAGAGTTTCTGTTCAAGTTGAAAGTTTTGGAGAGTGGAGAGTAGGACAGATAGACGAGAGAACTGTTGATAATTTTGCTAGTTTTGATGATATAAAAAGTGCTAAAGTATTAAGTTATATAGATAGACCAACAGGTTCAGCTCAATTAGCACAGGGTGTATGGAGAAAATATGAGTTTGCAAATCAAGAGATTAATATTTTGCAAAAATCCCTGAAAAGAAGAGAAGCATATTTTAGAATGGAGGGACCATCAACTTTACCACTTGACCGTGCATCACAACTTATGCAGTGGGATATAGGATATGGTAAGTTTAGTGGAGGTCTTACATATAGACCAAAACTTGATATTTCTTATACGATTAATGAAGTGAGAATAGAGTTACAATCAGTATTAGAAGTAACAGCAACAAAAGAAAAAATAGTAGATTCAGCACTTAAAGTTGGTTTTAGTAAAGATGGTGATAAAGAATATGGTCAAGTAGAATTTGATTTATCAAATTTACCTGAAATGGATAATACAGTAATCTCAAGTGCTTATATTGATATAGAAGCAGATCAAATAAATTCATTAAATAACTTACGTTTTCATATAGAGATGATAGTTCCATGCGAAGGTGAAAAAACATATTTAAAAATAAAAAACAGAGATATTATTGAACGAATCGGGTATGATGTAAGTATTTCAGATATAAAAAATAACTCTAAACAGCGATTTGTATTTGATAAATATGCAATAGAAGAGATGTTAAATAATGCATTGAAAAATTTAAAAGCTATTTTCATTATATCTCCATCATCTCAAAAAGCATTTTGTAAATCACAAACTGTTTCTTGGTTAGATTCTAAAAAGATAAAAAAACCCTCTTTAGTTATAAATTATATTAAAAAATGCCGTACAGCTCCAGAAAGTGTTGAAAATTTAAGATATAAAATAGAAAATGATTTGATTAAACTTGAATGGGATAAACCAAAGGATGATGCATGGAAAGGTTTTATTGTTGTAAAAAATCCATTTAAAGTTCCATGTTCCCCTTATGATGGACAAAAACTTTATGGAGGAAAGGATAACTATACTTTTGATAACTTTGGAGATAAAGATACTCATAAATTTTATGCAGTTTTTTCTTATGATGATGTACCAAATTTTTCTAAACCACTATTTATAGAGATAAATAAATAAGTTTAAAAATATGATTTTAAATATTTTTTGCTAAAATGTCAATAATAATTATACAGGATATAAAATGTTTGATGAGATAGAATTTGATAGAATGAAGAGGCTTCCGAAGTACGTATTTGCAGAGGTTAATGAACTTAAAATGGCAGAGCGTAGAGCTGGAGCCGATGTAATTGATTTTTCTATGGGTAATCCAGATGGTGATACTCCTGAACATATTAGAGAAAAACTAGTAGAGTCTGCACAAAAGACAAAAACACATGGTTATTCAACATCAAAAGGTATTCCTAAACTTTTGATGGCAATATCTGATTGGTATAAACGACGATATAATTGCGATCTTGATCCGATGACAGAGTGTGTAGCAACTATGGGTTCAAAAGAGGGTTATGCTCATTTAACTTATGCCATTACAAATCCAGGTGATGTAGCGGTTGTTCCTGATCCTACTTATCCTATTCATGAGTTTTCTTTTATTTTAGCGGGTGGAAATGTTGTTAAGTTTGGTATAAATTTTGACGAAGATTATAAACTGAATGAAGATAAGTTTTTTGAAGATTTAGAGAGAGTTTTTAAAGAGAGTTCCCCTAAACCAAAATATGTTTTAGTAAACTTTCCACACAATCCTACAACAGTAACTGTAACACAAGAGTTCTATGTTCGTTTAGTTGCTATGGCGAAAGAGAAAAGATTTTATGTGATAAGTGATATTGCTTATGGAGATATAACTTTTGATGGGTATGTAACTCCATCTATTATGAGTGTAGAGGGTGCAAAAAATGTGGCAGTAGAATCTTTTACTTTAAGTAAATCTTACAATATGGCAGGTTGGCGTGTAGGTTTCTTTGTAGGGAATAAAAAACTTATTGGTGCATTGCAGAAGATAAAATCATGGCTAGATTATGGAATGTTTACACCCATTCAAGTTGCTGCTACTGTTGCACTTAATGGTGATCAACAATGTGTAAAAGATATTACAAATAAATATGATCATCGTCAAGATGTTTGTATAGAAGCTTTTGATAGAGCAGGTTGGCCTATAAAACGCAATCAAGCTAGTATGTTTATTTGGGCTAAACTTCCAAAAGTTGCTGAACACTTAGGTTCATTAGAATTTTCGAAACGTCTTTTAGTTGAAGCTGGTGTTTGTGTTGCTCCTGGTATTGGTTTTGGTGCTTATGGTGAAAATTATGTGAGAATAGCCCTTATTGAAAATGACAATCGAATTCGTCAAGCGGCAAAGAATATTAAAAAGTTTTTAAAACAATTAGAAATTGAGAATTAAGCGTTAACTAAGGGATAGTTCTCTATAATTTCCATCCACAAACAGAGAGA
>CAYOKX010000024.1:0-23496 GCA_964404655.1 uncultured Sulfurimonas sp.
GATGGATGTTAAAAAAATATATATGGATGCAGATGCTCTTTTAGAGGGGCATTTTAAACTAAGTTCTGGAAATCATTCTCAATTTTATCTTCAATCTGCAAAGGTTTTAGAAGACCCAAAAACAGCTAAACTTTTAGCTGAAGCTTTAGCAACACAGATAAAAGAGAGTGGTTTAGAGATAGATACTGTTTGTGCTCCTGCTCTCGGTGGTCTTATAGCTGGTTTTGCTCTTGCTCAAGCTCTTGATGTTCGTTTTATCTTTGCTGAGAGAGTGGATGGAGTTATGAATATTCGTCGCGGTTTTGAAGTAGCCAAAGATGAAAAAGTTTTGATGTGTGAAGATATTATCACAACGGGTGGAAGTGCTATGGAAGCTGCAGCTGTTGTAGAGTCTTTAGGTGGAAAAATAGTTGGTGCAGCAGCATTAGCTAACCGTGGTTTTTGTAAACGTGAAAATTCAGATATAACTACAAAACCTAATTGTAAATTACCTCAAGATATTCCATTTTTTGCTTTAGCAGATTTTACATTTGAGATGTATACACCAGATGAGTGTCCTCTTTGTAAAGATGGAAGTGAAGCTATAAAACCAGGTTCTCGCGGGAACTAAAAATAGATAGAGGAGATACTCTTATGGATAACATTTTAAAAATTGGAAAATATGAATTAGGCTCACGCTTAATCGTTGGAAGTGGAAAATATGACTCTTTTGAGACAACAAAAGAGGCTACATTAGCAAGTGGTAGTGAACTTATCACTGTTGCTGTTCGTCGTTTAAATATTACAGACCCAGATAAAGAAAATCTTCGTGATACTTTTGCTGGAACAAATGTAAAATTTTTACCAAACTCTGCGGGTTGTGTAACAGCTGAAGAGGCTATTACTACATTTAGACTTACTCGTGAAGCTACGGGAATTGATTTAATTAAATTAGAAGTGATTGGTGATACTAAAAAAACTTTATATCCTGATGTTTTAGAAACTATCGAAGCATGTAAAGTTCTTGCTAAAGATGGTTTTACAATTATGGCATACACTTCAGATGACCCGATAATGGCTAAACGTTTAGAAGATGCTGGAGCTCATGCTATTATGCCTCTTGCTGCTCCTATTGGTTCTGGTCTTGGTGTTCAAAATCCTTACAATATAGTTTTTGTACGTGAAGCTGTAAATCTTCCTATCATTGTAGATGCTGGTATCGGTTGTGCTAGTGATGCAGCTTATGCTATGGAATTAGGTGCTGATGGTGTTTTAACAAATACTGCTATCGCTCAAGCGCAAAATCCTATGATAATGGCTGAAGCTATGAAACACGCTGTAAGCGCAGGACGGATGAGTTATTTAGCTGGTCGTATCCCTAAAAAACCTTATGCAACTGCATCATCTCCAGTAAACGGAATGATACAGTTTTAATACTTTCTTCTTTTCTATAAGGTGCTTTTTAGCACCTTATTTGAAGTAGTTTATAGACTCTCTTTTGTATAAAATTTTCTATAATTTTTAATCAACTGTTATAATCTTCTTAACTGACTACTTATAAACACAACCTCAAACTCCAAATAGTTCAAAGGATACTCTTGCATTAATCTCTTTGTTTCTTTAAAAGATAAAACACTCCTTGAACTACTCACCCCACTCTCTTTTATATATCTAAACATATCCCGTGTAGAGTTAAATTTTAATTGATACTCTACCACTTCAAATTTAGCATTAAAATATTTTTGTTGTAATCTTTTTACCTCATCGACATCTCTCAAAATAGAGTTCAAACCTGCTGTTTGATTTAATATTTTAAAAGTATTTGAGGTAAATATAGCTAAGGCTATGGGTGCATTTAACTTTTTTATATTTTGAAAAACTCTATCCAAATCACTCGCCCATTGTAAGGCTGAAGCAGATATTATATAATCATATTGAGAACTACAAAAAAGTGTATTAAAAAACTCTTGATTATTAAAATCCCCATAGATAGACTCTATATTCTCAGCTTTAGGGTGTAACTCTAACATACCCTTTGCAAAATCAATCCCTGTAAAATGGCTATATTTCCAATCTATACTTTTACAAACTGCCCCACTTCCACACCCTAAATCTAAAATATTTTTAGGTTTTGTTTTTATAGATGCAACTAACTTTTTCACTACTTGGTTTTGAATAGAGTTATTGACCTCATAACTAAACGCATATTTAGAAAACTCAGAACTTACTTTCATTTTTTATTGACTATAAGTGATATGATAAATATAAAAAGAACACAAAGCACTATGGTAGCACCTGATGGTAGAGAGAAATAAAAAGAGAGTGTCATACCTGTTCCAACACTAAAAAGTGCAAAGAAAAGAGAGAGTAGCACGGTAGATAAAAACCCTACTCTATACTGAAGTGCAGAAACAGTAGGAATAACCATCAGTGCACCTATAAGAAGTGTTCCAACTACACGAATGGAAAGAGCGATTATGATAGCAACAACAGTCACAAGTAAAAAATTTAAAAGCTTTACTTTTATACCACTAACCTTTGCTACTTCCTCATCATAGGCTATAAAATACAACTCTCTTGAAAATGCCAAAAGAAGAGCTAATGAGATAGAACCAAAGATAATTATCGTTTGAACATCCTCATCACTTACAGACAATACAGAACCAAAAAGGTAGGAGAAAAGAGAATTGTTAAATGCTCCTCCAAGAGAAACTATAATAATAGCAATAGCCAAAGACCCAGAAAGAAGAATAGCTAATATAGAATCAGAATAGAGAGCAAAAGAGCTACGAAGATACTCTATAAGCCAAGCAGACAAAATAGCGACTATAACTGCCATCCAAAGAGGGTTAAACCCTGCAACTAATCCAACAGCAACACCAACAAGAGCAGAATGTGCTAAAGTTTCACTCATCATAGAGTAGCGTTTAAGAACAATAAAAGTTCCACTTATAGAAGCTAAAACAGCAATAAACATTCCAGCTATAAAAGCTCGTTGCATAAATTCATATTCAAACATCTCTAACATATTATAATCCTAATGTTCATGTTTATGGTTATGAATAAGATGTGCTTCAATACCATAAAGCTCACTTACCTCTTCACAACTTAACGCCTCTTTTGGATTATTGCAGATAGTTGCTTTTTGATTGATAGTAAAAAGACGACCAATATCATCAGCAATCACTCCAATATCATGAGTAATAAAAAGAATAGTCATATTTTCCTCTTTATTAAGCTTACTTAAAAGCCCATAAAATCTTTTTTGAGAAACCATATCTACACCTGTATTTGGTTCATCAAGTATCAGTATCTCTGGTTTTGAGGCCAAGGCTCTCGCTATCATTACACGTTGACGTTGTCCTCCTGAGAGTGTTCCTACCATCTTATCTTGTAAGTTCTCAATATCCATCTTTTTAATGGCATCCTCAACAGCATCATTATCTTCTTGTGTCATTCTTGAAAATATTGAACGCTTTGCAGTTCTTCCCATCTTCACTATATCTAAAACTGTTGCAGGAAAGTTAGCATCTACAAGTGAAGCGCGTTGAGGAACATAGCCTATCCTATCCCATTTTTTAAACTCTTTTTTATCTTTTCCAAATATCTTAATCAGACCAGTCGTAGGTGTATCAAGTCCTAAAAGCATTCTTATAAGAGTAGTCTTTCCTCCACCATTTGGACCGATAATAGCTATATAATCTCCATTAAATATCTGAAATGATATTTGAGAGAGTATCTGCTGACCTCTTGCAGTAAAGCTAAGGTTTTCTACTTCAAAGATAGGTGCTCTAAAACTTACTGACACATAAGAGCCTTAGATATTTTTTCTAAATTTATCTTCATAATATCTTCGTATGTTAAATGCTTCTCAGCTTCATCTTTTGTGATATTTCCTAAAGGTTGAAGAGTATCAACAGATACTTTTGTATCTTTTGCTATACTTTTCATAACTCTATCACTCACAAAACTTTCAAAAAATATAGTAGAAACATTATGTTCCTCAATATGTTCCATAAGTTTAGCAATCTGTTTTGCACTCGGTTGTGCATCAGGCGACAATCCACTTAGTGCTTCTACTTTAAAATTATACTTATGTGAAAGATAAGAAAATGCGTTATGATTTGTGATGATTGTCTCTTTTTTACAACTACTAAGTGATTTTTTATATTGAACATCTAAACTATCTAACATAGTTAAATATTTATCTCTATTTTGAATATAAAACTCTTTTTTTGAGGGTGTTATATAAATTAAAGAGTCTGTGATAGTGTGTGTTGCTATCTTCATATTTTGTAAATCTAACCAGTAATGAGGGTCAATTTTACTATCGGTATGATGCTTATGCTCTTTATGATGATGTTCATCCTCTTGCAATGCTCGTATATTTACTCTTTTACTCATATTTATAGAGCTATTTTTAAAAGTAAACCCCTCTATCCACGGTTCTAATGCTCCATTATAGATAACTAAACGGCTCTTTTCTAATGAAGCCATAAGTTTTGGAGTTGGTTCAAAACTGTGAGCATCTACACCAAATGGTAATATATTGATGAGTTCAATACTATCTTTTCCAATATGCTTAGTAATATCATAAAGTGAAAATGTACTAACAGCAACTATCGGCTTAGAATTTACTTGTGTAATTTTTTCATTTTGATTCATCATAAATAGTTGTAAAACTAACAGTAGCATAGCTAAAACAAAAATTATCTTTCTAATATTTTTCATCAATATCCCCTAAATTATTTTTGAAATTATACCCTATTTTGTAATATAATTTTTTTTAGATATAATTCACAACTTTTAAACTCAGGATTTTATATATGACAACTAGTTTTTTACTTATTGTTCAAATAGTATTGGTAGTAATGATAGTTATCGCTGTACTTTTACAAAAAAGCTCAAGCATAGGTCTTGGAGCATATAGTGGCTCAAATGAGTCTGTATTTGGAGCAAAAGGTCCAAATAGTTTCTTAGCTAAAGCTACTTTTACTATCGGATTTTTATTTGTAGTAAATACTATCACTTTAGGTTATATGTACTCTCAATTAGCGCAAGCTTCTGTTGTAGATGATTTAATAGAAACAACAAATGTTATAGCACCCTCTGCACCTATAACAAAAACTGAAGCAAACAGTTCAAAATAATATTTTTCTTTTATACAGTAATATTTTTTGTTACTGTATAAGAATACTGTTACTCTCCACATTTTACACTCTTCACAAAAGAATACATCAGTTTTTTTCGCTAATATGGCATCTATGAAAATACAAACACAATACAATTATGAAAAAATATGGACAACAACTAAAGAGGATGAACTCTTAAAAATTATTGGTGAAGAAGTTGGTGATGCTGATACACAAGCTACACTTATTTATATAAAAGAGGTGCTTAACCGTAATAAAACTATTACAGTTGGTAGCTGTAAATTTAGAAAGGAACAAAAATAATGAATAAATTTTCAACTTTAAATCTTTCCAAAGAGATGATTTTAAATCTTGATAAAATCGGTTATAGTTCAATGACGACTATTCAAGAAAAATCATTACCTTTAATATTAGAAAATCAAGATATTATCGCTCAAGCAAAGACAGGAAGTGGTAAAACAGCTGCATTTGGAATAGGTCTTTTAAACTCTTTAAATGTTAAAAAATTTCGTGTTCAAACATTAGTTTTATGCCCTACTCGTGAGTTAGCTGACCAAGTAGCTAAAGAGTTACGATTACTTGCTAAATTTGCACATAATATTAAAATATTAACTCTTGTAGGTGGTGCATCTTTTGGTCAACAACTAGGTTCTTTACGTCATGAAGCACACATAATAGTTGGAACTCCAGGGAGAGTATTAAAACATTTAGACAAAGAAACACTTAATCTCGAAAATTTAAAGATGTTAGTATTTGATGAAGCAGATAGAATGTTAGATATGGGATTTATTGAAGAGATTGAAAAAGTTATCTCTTATACTCCAAAAGATAGACAAACTCTTCTATTTTCTGCAACTTATCCTGCTGAAATATTAGAATTAAGTAAAAGATTTCAAAAAGATGCCCATTTTATTAAAACAGAATCTATCGAAAGTATAAATAAAATTAGCGAAACTTTTTATGAAACTGATAACAACAATAAATTTCAAACTATTGTAAATATTTTTAGTAATGAAAATCCAGAAAATAGTATCGTTTTTTGTAATACAAAAGTACAAACTGATGAATTAGCTAAAAAATTGCAAGAAAATAGTATCGATGCCTTAGCACTTCATGGTGATATGGAACAATATGATAGAAACGATGTGTTAGTTCAATTTACAAATAAAAGCGCAAGAGTTTTAGTTGCTACGGATGTCGCTGCTCGTGGACTTGATATTAAAGAGTTAGCAATGGTTGTGAATTATGATCTACCACATAGTATGGAAACATATATTCATCGTATAGGAAGAACTGGCCGTGCTGGTGCAGAAGGTAAAGCAGTTTCTCTTTATAGTAGTTTTGAAGATGAAAAAATTGCTGAATATAAAAATAATATTAGAATCTTTAAAGAAGCTAATCAATTGAAAATAAAAAATAGTTTTAAAATGAAACCTGATAATATTACTTTAGTGATAGAGGGTGGAAAAAAAGATAAACTTCGTGCTGGTGACTTACTCGGTGCTTTAACAGGAGATAATACTATTGAAGGTAGTTCAATAGGAAAAATAGATATTTATGATAGACAAACTTATGTGGCTATCCAAAGAGAGTTTATAGATAAAGCTCAAAAAAAACTATCTAATGGAAAAATAAAAAATAAAAAATTCTCCATTTGGATTTTATAGTTTCTATTGTAATATTTATGTTATTATGAAGAAATATTAAAATAGAAAGAGTAAATATGAAAAAAATTCTTATAATAGATGATAGTATAACAGCAATAAGACTTCTTACATTTCATTTAAAAGAGTATAAAGGTGCTAAGTTTGATATCTTATCTGCCAAAGATGGTGCTGAAGCTTTATTTCTATTACGAGATAACGATGTAGATATTTTATTTTTAGATTTAATGATGCCTATTGTTGATGGGTATAGTGTTGCATCTTTTATTCATGATAGAAAATTAAAAGTAAAAACAGTTATTATCGCCTCAAGTTTAGATAAAAATGCCATTTTAAGACTTGGTAAATTAGGTGTAAAACATTTTTTACCTAAGCCAATAGAAAAAGATAGAATGAAAATTATTTTGGATAGAATGATTTTAGATGGATAGACTACAAGAGTATTTAAATACTCATGAACTAAGTGAAATATATCCATCTGATATAGCTAAAATTTTAAAAACTTATGATGATGATGAATTTATCAAAGCTTTAAAACTTATCCCATTGGATATTTTAGGAGATGTTACTCTCGCACTTCCTGATAGATATTTTGATAATGTAATGCAAAATTTGAGTGTTTCTGAATTAAGTTGTGCTATCACTAAACTAGAGTCTGATGACCAAACCGATTTTATGCAAGAACTTGAAGAATTTGATGAACTAAAAGCATTAAAAGTTTTTGAAACACTTGGTGAAGAGGATAAGCAAGAGATAACAAAACTTCAAACATATTTAGAAGATGAAGCTGGTTCATATATGCAACTGGAAATCTTCACTGCTGAGAAAACAGAGATAGTACAAGATGTGATTAAACGGTTTGCAAAACTCAGAAAAGAGAACTCTCTTGAAAATGTTCAAAATCTTTTTATAGTTAATAAAGAAAATAAACTAAGATATACTGTCGGTTTAGATGATTTACTTATATTTGATTTTTCTAAAACACTTCAAGATAATCTTGAAAATAGTGGTGATAGTTTTGAACCAAAATCAGCACAAGATAGAGAAAATATAAAAGCTGTTGTTCATTATTTTGAAGCATATGACCTTTCTGTTATGCCTATCGTTAATAATTATGGAGTTTTAATAGGTCGTATAACATCTGATGATATATACGATATTATTCAAGATGAAGCAACAGAACAGATGTATAACCTTGCTGGTGTGAACGATGAAGCAGAAGATGATAATGAAGTATTAAATGCAGGTAAAAAACGTGCAACTTGGTTATCTTTAAATCTTTTTACTGCTATCATAGCATCATTGGTTATTGCTCTTTTTGCAGATACATTAGAGAGTATGGTTGCACTTTCTGTACTCATGCCCATTGTTGCTTCAATGGGTGGGAATGCAGGAACGCAATCATTAACAGTTGTAGTTAGACAGTTAGCCCTTGGAGATATTTCACAAGGTGATGCTATGAGAATTATTACAAAAGAGGTTACTATCGCTTTGGGGAATGGTATCTTCTTTGCTATAATTATGGGAATAATTGCCACTATTTGGTTTGATATACCTATGCTCGGCGTTGTAATCGCTTTAAGTATGTTAATCAATCTTTTTATGGCTGGTTTTTTTGGAGCGACCATACCACTCTTTTTAAAAAAAATGAATATCGACCCTGCAATAGGTAGTACAGTTGTTTTAACAACTGTTACTGATATTGTAGGTTTTTTTAGCTTTTTAGGTTTAGCAACCTATATTTTACTTTAAGGATTATGTAAAACTTGGACTTATTAATAATATTTTTTGTACTTTCAGTTGGAGTGTCATTTATATGCTCTATCTTAGAATCGGTACTTTTATCTGTGAATATCTCTTATGTTGCAGTTTTAGAAAAAGAGAAACCTCGTGTAGGAAAACTACTTAGACATCATAAAGAAAACATTAACAAATCGATAGCTTCTATCTTAATTTTAAACACTATTGCAAATACATTAGGTGCAGCAGCCGTTGGAGCGCAAGCATCTATTATTTTTGGAAATGATGCTGTTGTTTATGTTTCAATCATTTTAACATTTGCTATTTTATTCTTTTCGGAGATAATTCCTAAAACTATTGGTGCAATCTACTGGAAAAGTTTAGCTCCTTTAGCAGCTCAAATCATTAGAATATTTATCTTTATAACATACCCAATAATTTTATCAACTCTCTTTGTAACAAATAAAATCTCTAATGGAAAAGATGATTCAAACTCTTTAACAAAAGAGGAACTTTTAGAGAGTATGCTTATTAGTGAAGATGAGGGTGTGATTGATGAGAAAGAATCGGATGTTATTGAAAATATCTTAAATCTTAATAACATAAAAGTTTCAGAAGTTCTTACACCACGAAGTGTTGTTTTTGCACTTGATGAAACTATTACTATTAAAGAGATTATAGAAACAAAAGAGGATATATTCAAGTTTTCACGTATTCCTGTCTATAATGAATCTATTGAAGATGTTGTAGGTATTGTTATGACAAAACATATCTTTAAACAAGCACTTACAGATGATAGTGTGATATTAGGTTCTATAAAAAAAGATATATTTTCTATCAATGAAAATATCCCTGTAAGTAAAGCTCTTGACCTTTTTATATCTAAAAAAGACCATATGTTTTTAGTTACTGACAACTATGACCAAACAGAAGGAATTTTAACATTAGAGGATTGTGTTGAGACTATTTTAGGTGTGGAGATAGTCGATGAAAGTGATTCTACTGTTGATATGAGAGAGTTAGCAAAACTTAAAATGAAACAGAAAAGAAAGAAAAAAATAGATTTAGAGAGTTAAGAAATTGATGAATTATATAGATGTTGAAGATATAAATAGAGATGAATTAGCTATATATCATCAACTTCGAGACAATCTTTTTCGTAAAGATAATAGCTTTATAGCAGATAGTCCGAAAGTTGTAAATATTATTTTACAAACAGATATAGAGATTAAAAGTATTTTAGCTACTCAAGAGTATTATGATGAGTTTAAAGAGCTTTTACAAAACAGAGATATTCCCTTTTTATATATCGCAAAAAAAGAGGAGATGCAAAAGATAGTAGGTCATAAAATACATCATAACTGTATGTTACACGGTATTCGTCCAAATGAAACAACACTTGAAAACCTTGATGATAAAATCATTATGTTAGATGCTATCACTTCAACAGAAAATATAGGTTCAATAGCACGCAGTGCAGCAGCATTAGGAGTAAATTCATACCTTCTTCCATCTAATGCACCTCATCCCTATTCTCGTCGCTCTTTAAGAGTTTCTATGGGACATATAAGTAAACTTAAATACCATATCTATAAAGATATTTTTCGAACAATAGCTGACTTAAAGATAGCAGGATATGAAATATTTTCAGCTGAAGTTACAGATGATGCTATAAATCTTCAAAATATTAAAGCACCTCAAAAATGGGTCATTCTTATGGGTCACGAGGGAAAAGGTTTATCTCAAGAAGTTATAGAGTGTTGTGATAAATCTGTGATGATTGAGATGAATGGTGATGTAAGAAGTTTTAATGTTGGAGTAGCTGCATCTATCTTAATGTATAAGTTTTGTAATGATTAACTTAGTATTAACTTATAGTTATTACAATACCACATCTCAATTATGTTTTCCCCCTTTCATAATTTGAGAATATATACTCTTAACATTTTTTTGAACACTCAAGCTTTGTTTTATCCCATCCCAACACTCTGGCTTGAGTGTTTATTCCCTCTAACTTATTATTTTCTCTTTTACATTTTGTTATAATATCTAGTTTTATAAATAATCACATTTAAAGGCTCTATTATTATATTAAATAAACAAACAAAACTAGAACAGTTCCGTAATTTTTACACAACACATAACCCTACAAACTTTGAAGATGCAATTGAAAAATTTGCCATTTTTGGTGGTGTAAACTGGGGTGATATTGATACCTCAAAACCATCAATAGAGTTAATTGAAAAACTTATTCTTCCCGATTTTAGATATATTCGTAATGATGTTACAGAACTTACGACAGGAATGCCTCTCTACCACTCTATTTTAACAGGTATAGCTATGGGTGATGGTAAAACACATACAGCATTTAAAAGAGCGAATATCGCTCCAGATACAGGTATAAATGCTATTGATGAACTTTGTGAAACAGGTATCATAGAGTTGAAAAAAGGAAATCAATTTTTCACATCTTGGAAAGAGAGAGAGAGTGTTGACAATAAGCTTTTCTTCACATCTCCATTTTTAAGATTTTGGTTTGCTTTTATCTCTCCTATTTTTAAAGGTATCCGTGATGGAGATTATAAAGAGATAAGAGAAAGATTTGAAAATCGTAAATCTGAGTTTATACAACTTCCTTTTATTGAGCTTTCACATGAACTTTTAAATTTAAGTTTTAAAGATGACCCAATTGTAGAGATAGGAACTTATTGGGATAACAGTATAGACTTAGATATTTTTGCTAAAACAAAATCGGGTAAAATCATTGTAGGTGTATCTAAGTATACAAACTCCAAAGTGAAGAAAAATGAACTTTCAAAACTGAAAGAAAGTTGTGAAAAAGCTAAAATAGAGGTAGATATTTTTGTTCTTATCTCAAAAAGTGGATTTTCAAATGAACTAAAATCATTAAAAGGTGAAAATTTAAAACTCTTTACTCTTAAAAATTTTAAAAAGTTAGTTGAGTAAAAAATGCAAGTATCAAATTTTAGTCATTTAGGATTTATTCTAGCCGCAGCAGGAAGTGCTGTTGGTCTTGGAAATATTTGGAAATTCCCTTACATTACAGGTGAGTATGGTGGTGGTGCTTTTGTTCTCATCTATCTTATCACTGTTCTTGTTATAGGTTTTTCTATTATGTTAGCTGAGATGCTTATCGGTTATATTGGGAAAAAAGATAGTGTAACATCATTTGAAGAACTTGCTCCAACAAATAAAACTCTTTGGAAACTTGGAGGTTTTCAAAGTTTAGCAGGTCTTTTTATTATGACCTTTTACTCTGTTGTTATTGGATGGATATTTAATTATATATTTACCTCCTTTACATCCCTTCCATCTTCAGTTGAAGAAGCTGAAAAAACATTTACAACAATGCTTCATACAGGTATATGGACACAACTCTTTTTTCATACAGTAGCGTTTATATGGATTACCTATATTTTAACAAAGGGTATTAAAAGTGGAATAGAAAAAATGAATATGATTTTAATGCCCACTCTTATGATTATTCTTTTTGGTATGTTTATATATGCTACAACTTTAGAGAGTTTTTCTCAAGCTGTTAAATTTATGTTCACTCCCGATTGGTCTAAAATAGATTCTAATGCCTTTGTTATAGCTGTTGGTCATGCTTTTTTTACACTCTCTTTGGGAATGGGTGCTATTATGACCTATTCAGCATCGATGGAAAAAAAATCAAATCTTGTTAAAAATGCTTTTTGGGTTATATTTTTAGATACTACTATTGCTATTGTAGCTGGACTGATGCTTTTTACGTTTTTATATCAATATGGCGCAGGTCCAGCAAAAGGTCCAGGTCTTGTTTTTATCTCTCTTCCATCAGCATTTTATGAGATGGGAATTATAGGTAACTTTTTTGCTATTATATTTTTTATAGCTTTAGCATTTGCAGGACTTACATCTTCTGTTTCCTTAGTTGAACCGATGGTTAAATATTTTGTTGATAGATTTAGATGGAGTAGAAAAAAATCTGCCATCTCTATGGGTCTCTTTTTTTACTTAATAGGAATAGTTGCATTACTTTCAAATATAGATGGTTTTAAAGAGTATCTAAGTTGGGGAGGTAAAAACTTTTTTGATTGGATAGATTATATCACGGCTGCTATTATGCTTCCTTTGGGTGGTTTAATCATGGCAATATTTGTAGGTTTTATTATTGAAAAACAGAAAGTTTATGATTTGATGAAACCTCAGTTAGGATTTACATTTGATATTTGGTATTTTTCATTAAGATATATTACACCACTTGCTATGTTTATAGTTATGTTAAATGTTATGGGTCTATTTTAAACAAAGAATTTAGAGAAATGGGTCAGCTGTTATTGATGACCCATCATAACTTAAATATAAATTCAACTCATCTGATGAGTTTGAATTTTATGAAACTCCTCTTTTTTAAACGGTTTTCCTACATAAAAATCATAATGACTATTTGTTTTATTTTTTACATTGGAAGTTGAAATAACTGTTGTTCTTGGTATTTTATGTTTTTTCTCTAAAATGCGAAGAGTATCTAATACCTCATCGCAACTAATGTCACTATCAAAATCATCTATATAGATAAAGTTATATCTTCTCTCTTTCAATATAGATTGTTCTATCATCTCAAGAGATTTTTTCATACTATTTGCACTCTCTATAATAGAAAGTTCTTCACTAAGTATCCCTTTTAGTAAAGCTATATTTATTCTATTGTCATCTATTATTAAGATTCTTGGTGTTTTATCTATACTTATAAACGAATATAAAATATCTGTAAAATATCCATATTGAGAGATAATAAGATTTGTACAACTCTCTTGATTTCTTGATATAGAGAAAAGTTTCTCTTCCACTATAAGATTTTCTATCCCTTTTCTTCCACAAAAAAGAATAACATCTAAAGATATTTTACTTTGGAAAGAGATAAGATGTGTAGTTTCTTCATCAATTTCATCAATATTTGTTATAGCCTTAATTTGAGATTCTTTAAACCCTAAACGTATAATATGTCTTGCTATATTATTAGCACTACAACTATTTTTACTATCCATTAAAATAGAAATTTTTGCATTAAGATTTTGAATAGTTTTAAATGTACTACTCTGTTTCTTCAACTCTACTGGAATATCAAAAGAGAATAAGCTTCCTTTATATATTGTACTTTCAAGTTGTAAACTTCCTCCCAAATTTTTTACATAATAAGCACAAATAGCAAGACCTATATTATTTCCATGATAAGTTTCATCAGTAGAGTAGTTTTCAATAAGTTTAAAATCATCTAGTATCTCTTTTTGCTTTAACCGAGATATACCGATACCACTATCTTTCACTCCAATATTAATTCGTCTAGTTTTTGATTCATATTTTACAAAAAATTCTATACACTTATTTCGTTGTGTAAATTTATAAGCATTTTCAAGAAGATTAATAATAATACGTTTAAGTTTTAACTCATCTATCTTAATCTCTTTAGGCATAAGAGGATCTATATATACATTAAAACTAATCTCTTTATTATACATATTTGATACAAAACTCTCTGATATTTTTGAGAAAAAAGAGACTGAATTTAAAAAAACCTCTTCCCCTTTTCTCTCTTGAGGGTTTGAGTTATGAAGCATAATAGAATCTGTGAGAGAATTAATAAACTTTGTACTATCTTTCGCACTCTCTATATAATATTTTAACCGTGGGTCATCTATCTTTTCCTCTAAAAGCTCCAAGAAACCGTAGAGATTGTTTGCAGGTATTTTTATATCGTGAATAATAGACCCTAAATAGTTAAAAGCCTCATTATGCTCCTCTAAACTTTCAATCTCTTGCATAGTAATATCAATATGCTTTACCTCTTTTTTTGACCTATCAATATCTACACACCCTTTCATTTTACAGATAGCATCTATAATATAGGGAACAATTATTTTAAAAACTTTAAAATCATATTGTGTAAAATCTTTATGTTTATCGATAGAGGAGTAAGCAGTAGCAACACCTACTAATTCACCCTCATCTATAAGAGGAATAATAATTTTTGATTTTATATTTATGGAATCTGGATTATCTATAAATATATCATAATTCTCTTCACTCATTAAGTTATTATAAATGGCAGATTTTTTTGTCATAAAAGCTTTATATAAAATACCTTTTTTACTATCTATTGGGATATTATAAATATTGTTACCATCTCTTGTTCTTGTCAAGAGTGAGCCTTTTTGATTATATATCCAAATAGAAGCAAATTCAGAATCAACAACTTTTCGAATAAGGTTTTCTAAAATAGTATTTATTTCATTTGGCATAGTAGCTATTTGTAATTTTTTTGTAAAATTTGTTAGTTCTAACTGTATCTCATTGGTATCTAAAGTTTTCATAATGCTACTCCTCTCGCAATTATATCAAATATTTAACGATACTAAAAAAGTTTAATATGTTATAATCAAGCAAATTTATACAATAAGGATTTTATAATGGCAAAAGAACATTCATTTGATATTACAGCAAAAATAGATATGCAGAACTTTAAAAATGCTATAAATATGGTAGATAGAGAGGTCTCTAATCGCTATGATTTTAAAGGTACAACGTATGAAGTGACTTTTAACGAAAAAGCAAAGACATTAACTCTTATCGCTTCATCAGACAATAAACTTGATGCACTTAAAGATATTGTAATAGCAAAATTTTTAAAGCAGGGTCTATCTTCTAAAGTTTTAGATGAGTTACGAGTAGAGGATTCTTCAGGTGGAAATAGAAAAATTACTTTTAAAGTAGTTGATTATATAGAGAGTAAAGAAGCTAAAAAAATTACTGCTGACATTAAAAAGATGAAATTAAAAGTAAATGCTCAAATAGAGGGTGATTCTATTCGTGTAAAAGGTGCTAAACTTGATGATTTACAAAAAGTGATGAAGATGGTAAGAGAGGGTGAATGGGATGCACCTTTAGTTTTTGAGAATATGAGATAGGTTACTAGCTATGAAAAAGATGAGTGTACTCAATGCAGCCCAATATTTCGGTGTTTCAAAAGAAGCTATTCATAATAGAGTTAGACGAGGCTCTTTAAAAAGTGTTATAGAAGATGGTGTCAAGTTAGTGATAATAGATATAACCTCTCCACCAAAAAAACGTTTACAAGAAAACTCCCAACAACTTTTAGAAAAAATCAAAGTTTTAGAAGATGAAGTTAAAAATTTAAAAGCTAAAAATGAACAGATATATAGAGAAAAAGATAAACAACTTACCGATATACTTATCTCATTAGAAAAAAAGGGATTGGTAAATGCTAAAATAAACTTAGTAAATTCTCATCTTACCTCATTAAAAGAGTATCTTAAAGAACAAAAACTTTCAGATAAAAAAATTGAAAAGATTAAAAAAAGATTTAAAAAACAGGTAAAAAAAGATGAAAGAATTATAGTTGTAGATAAAAAATATTATCTTGACTTAGAGAAATATGATTATAGAGATTTACTTTAGTAAATCTCTATATATCCTACTTAAAGGTCACTACTTTTAAGTGTTAAACCTTTAAGATGTGAAACAGGATAAGCATAAGATATACCTGCACCTTCACCTGTAATATCTAAATCGTGCATAATTGTATTTATTATTGCATCAACTTTTTTCGTTGGTGTGATAAACATAAGATTTGAATCAGTTGTATCTGTATGAAGTCTAGTGAAAAAGTTCTCCATCTCTTCAAGTCCCATTCCATGTGCATTCATAATAGTTACACCTCTAGCACCCGCATCTCTAGCAGATAAAAGAGCTCTCTCTTCCATATCATGAGGAACGATTACATGAACTGCTGAAAACTGCATCTCATAAGAGTGTCGTCTATCTGTTCCATGAACATTTACTGTTGATAGACCCATATTGTTTGCATCTTCAAGTGCATGACGAAGTTCATCGATATGAATCTCTTCAAGTTCATGTTGCCCTTTGATACCCATTCTATCTGTAATAACACCATAAGCCATAACTGTAATCATAGGAAAAAGTGAAGCAAATGCAATAAGACCAAAACCATCTATAAGAGGGTCACGACCAGGGATATTTGTAGCAAGACCTAAACCAAGAGCAGCCACTAATGGAACAGTTACTGTTGAAGTTGTAACTCCACCACTATCATAAGCGATAGGTATAATATACTTAGGAGCGATAAATGTAAGAGCTATAACAAACATATAACCAACAATAATAAAGTAAACAATATCTCCACCATTTACAATTCTAAATGCACCAAGAGCGATACCAAAAGCAACACCAAAAGCAACAAAGATACGAAGAACAAAGTCATTAATCTTCCCATCACTAATCTCTTTAGCTTTCTTTGCAATAGCTGTTAAAGATGGTTCAGCCATAGTTGTAGAAAATCCGATAGCAAATGCAAATGTATAGATAACCATATTGCTACCATTTTGAGTAAGCTGAAGTGCCATACTCTCACCAAGGCTAAATAGACCCATTTCAAGACCGATAATAAAAGCATCAAGACCAATAATAACAAGTCCAAACCCTATAAGTACCTCTTTTAAATTATCGATAGGCTTCTTTAAGATAATATATTGAAAGAAAAGAATTACACCAAGAATAGGGATAACATCCATAGCAACACTTAATATACCTTTTAAAATAGCTAAGAAACTATAATCTATCACAACTGGAGTAGATTCTGCCATTGCTGTTGCAACAGGTACAACTACTTCACTAGCTTCTATAAAGTTATAAACAAAAATACCATAAAACTGAACAAAAATCATAGGAGTAAGTGAAGCAAATGCTATAAGTCCAAAACCATCAAGAACAGGATTTCTTCCCTTAATAGTCGAAGCTAGACCTATTCCAAGGGCTGCAACTAAGGGAACTGTTACTGTTGAAGTTGTAACTCCACCAAGGTCAAATGCAAGACCTACTATCTCTTTTGGAGAGAAAAATGTTGCTGCAACTACTAAAATATAACCTGAGATTATATAATAATGTATAGGATGTCCCTTGATAATTCTCCAAACACCTAAAACAATAGCAAAACCAACAGAAAAAGCAACAACCATTCTCAGTACAAAAGCATCGATACGACCAGAACTGATGGCAGCAGCTTTATCTGCAATTACTAAAAGAGCTGGTTCAGCAACAGTTGTACCAAATCCTATCATAAATGCAAAAAGAATAGTCCAACCTGTTGAACCTTTATGTGCAAAATCACTTGCAAGACCTTCACCAACTGGAAAAATTCCAACTTCAAGTCCTAAAAGAAAAACAGCAAGACCAACACCAACTATCGCTAAACCAATAGTGGTACTTAACCAGTTATCAGGAACTGTTTCAATAACAGCTAACTGAAAAAACATAATAACCAATACAATTGGCATTAAGTCTCTAAAAGACTCTTTTAAGAGCTTTAGAAACGACATAATATTTAACATCTTTCTACCTTTTTAAAATAATAAGGGATTATAGCTATTTAAGATAAATTTCATACCCTTTACCTTAAATATAGTAAACATCTTGTAAACTTAAAAACTTTTACCATGATAGGGGAAAATATGAGAGATATTATATCGATTTTAGCTGTTGATGATGAGCCTTTTAATTTAGATTTAATTGAAGCTGCTTTTATGGATTATGAAAATATTGAAATAACAAATGCAATAAATGGTCAAGAAGCTCTTGATGCTCTTCAAACAGATATATTTGATGTGGTTCTTCTTGATATTAGTATGCCTATTATGGATGGTTTAAGTGTCCTCAAAATTATCAGAGAAAATCCAAAATTTAAACAATTACCTGTTTTAATGGTTACAGCAAATGCTGAAAAAGAGCAAGAATCTATTGTTGCTGGAGCGAGTGATTTCATCTCTAAGCCTTACGATATAGAGGTTTTATGTGCAAGAACTCTTAACTATGCAAAGATGAATAAACATCATAAACAGATTCAAAATCAGCAAAATATTTTGGAAAAAGAAGTTAAAGAGAGAACTCAAGAGCTACAATCAGCTCTTAAAATGGCAAAAAAAACAGAATATGAAATATCTATTCGTTTAGGTCGTGCAAGTGAATTTAGAGATTTAGAAACTGGTGGCCATATAAAAAG
This sequence comes from uncultured Sulfurimonas sp., assembly GCA_964404655.1. Taxonomy (GTDB): domain Bacteria; phylum Campylobacterota; class Campylobacteria; order Campylobacterales; family Sulfurimonadaceae; genus Sulfurimonas. Next base: position 18,633 of record CAYOKX010000024.1, read on the forward strand.
AATGAGCCATTATTCTAAACTTCTAGCACATCTTTATGGACTAGACGATGAGGAGTGTGAACTTGTTTTATATGCTGCTCCTCTTCACGATATTGGAAAAGTTGGTATTCCTGACAAAATTCTGCTTAAACCTGGTAAATTTGTAGATGATGAGTTTGAAATAATGAAACTTCATGCAGAACTCGGAGCGAAAATGTTAGAGGGTGCAGATGAATTTCCTGTTTTAAAAGCTGGACACATAATAGCTCTTCAACACCATGAAAGATGGGATGGAAAAGGTTATCCCTATAATATTAAGGGAGAAGATATTCATCTTTATGCCCGTATAATAGCCATTGCTGATGTTTTCGATGCATTAAGTTCTCGACGTTGTTACAAAGAACCTATGCCTTTGGAAAAAGTTTTATCTATTATGAAAGCAGATAGTGGAACTCATTTTGACCCCCATCTTGTAGAACTCTTTTTAGCTAATTTAGATAAATTTTTAGAGATACAAGAGTTGTATAAAGATGATGATAATGCACATAGTATTATGGATATCATAAACGGTAGTAAATAATATGAAAATAGTTTTTATAGATGATAATGAACTTAATAGAATGGTTATGGAAGATATGCTTGAGATAATATTAGTAGATGCTGTTGTTGAAACATATGCTAATGCAAAAGATTTTTTAGCTCTTGAGATTGATAAGTATGATATTGTTTTAACTGATATAGATATGCCTGAAATGGATGGATTTTCTTTTTATAATACTCTTCGAAGATCTAATTTTGAGAAACCAATTATTGCTGTTACTGCCTTAGCTGTTAATGGTGATAGAGAAAGAATGTTGATGCATGGATTTAATGATTATATATCAAAACCTATTGATATGAAACAACTTGAAGTAACATTAAAAAAGTATATATAAAAATTCATGAAACAAGATGAGATAGAATCCTTATTAAATAGCTTTTTTCTTTCAAAAAAAGATTTGAAAAGTAGAGAAAGTTTTAAAGAGTTTGCTTACTCTTTAAGTGATATTATTATTAATGACTTTGCTACAAATTATCTTTTAAATAATCCCTACCTTAGTATCTATCTAGCACATACAGATGGAAGTATGCTTCTTAAAAAAATAAAAGATTTTTTTGCTTTTGTATTGATTGCTCCAGTTGATGAACTTTATATAAAACGAGTTCATTTTATAGGTTCTATTCATTACTCTATAAAATTAGAACCAGCAAAAGTAAGTTATGGTTTTTGGGCAATTTCTGAAGTAATATATAAAATGGCTGAGATAAATGAGGTGATAAAAGAGCATAGAGTAGTTCTTACAAAACTTTTACGTTTTATTGAACATCTTATGAATGATGGTTATTACAAAGAAAAAAAAAAAAATATAGATAGGCTTCAATCCCACTCATTCAATGCTCAAAATGAACTTTATTTGGGTTTTAATATTCATAAATTAAATATGCAAAATATAGGTAAAGCGATAAAAATTCAAGATATAACAGTTATTAAAGAGATTCAAAAAAATCCAAATCATTGTCAATTTGGAAAAATTATTAATTCACTTTTAGAGAAGAAAAGATATAGCGATATATTAGGTTTTAATATCTATTCTATGCAAAATATGCACGATGAATGGCATAAAAGTTTTTCTTTACTAATAAAATCTTTAGAGATTAAAAACTTACAACAAGTTCAGATAGAGTACCAAAATTTAAAAACTGTTACAGATGAGATTTCATTACTACTCAATACAGCACTTCAAAACTCATTAGAAGATGGTCATTTAGCACTTAATTCAAGTATGAATGCTATGAAAAATATGAGTAAACTTTTTTATCACAAAGATTTAAAAGAGTTTAATGAAGATAAATTAAAAGAAATTTTACAGAAGATGATAGAAGAGACTATATTATCTGAAATGAGTTGGGCTATCGATGATATAGCTATCGATTATGAAAATAAATTTACTAAAAAATTTACTATCATTAAACAGATGCGCTATAAAATTCAGAATATTTTTATAGCTATAAATTTAAAAAATAGTAATAATAATAACTATTTAAAAGAGATTATTAATCTTTTATTAGAAGTATTAAATCTTCATCTATCTGTAACTCAAAGAGAAATATCTCTTATTAGTTTTGCAGATAAAGCAGAAAGTGCAAACAAATCAAAAGATATGTTTTTAGCTAATATGTCTCATGAACTTCGTACTCCATTGAATGCAATTACAGGTTTTTCTCAAATCTTGATGATAAAAAAAGATACTCCTCCAAATGTCAAAAAATATGTAGAAAAGATAAATATAGCTGGAAAAAACCTCTTAGAACTTGTAAATACTATTTTAGATTTTGCAAAACTTGAAGCTGGTAAGATGCAGTTTAATCCAAAATTGAGTAATATATCTGATGTTCTTAAAGAGGTAGAAACATTAATTTCCTCTTTTGCAGATACAAAAAAAATAACCTTAAAAATGCCAAATATAATCTCTTTAAATTTATATATAGATAGTACCCTTTTTAAACAAGTTCTTCTTAATCTCTTAACAAATGCTATTAAGTTTACTCAAGAGGGTGGAGAAGTTAGTTTAAGTATAGAATATAATGCAGATAATCATAGATATATTTTTGAAGTTAAAGACAATGGAATAGGATTATCCAAAAGCTCTATCAATAATCTCTTTCAAGCTTTTTCCCAAATAGAAAATAGCTATCAAAAAGAGCATAAAGGAACAGGTTTAGGATTGATGATAAGTAAAAAAATCATTGAAGAGTTACATAATGGTCGAATTTGGGTTGAAAGTGAAGAGGGAAAAGGAAGTAGTTTTTTTCTATCTATTAAAACACCTATGGTAGAATCTCATACATACAGTATAAAAAAAGCTCCCAAATATTCTAAAAATATCTTAATCGTAGAGGATAGTGAAAATTATCAAAAAATTTTAATAGAGCATTTGAAACAAACTCATAATATGACATTAACAGATACAGTCAATAAAGCAAAAGAGTTAATTCACAAAAACAGTTATGATTTTATCATCTTAGATTTTTTCTTAACAGATGGAATAAGTTCAGAAATTTTACAATATATGGAAGAGGAAAATATTGATACACCTACAATAGTAATCTCAGCAGAAGATGAGATAATTATTTCATCTTCTTTAGCAGGTTCTTCAAACTTGGAATGTATTATCAATAAAAAAAATATTGACCAAATTTGTTCCTCTTTACGAGGCGAAAAACTAAGTCTTAAGCTTTAAAGAGATAAAATACAAATCTCTTTAAGGACAGCTGGCCGAGTGGTCGAAGGCGCTCGCCTGGAACGCGGGTATAGGGTAACCTATCTAGGGTTCGAATCCCTAGCTGTCCACCATCTAATCATTTAATACCATCTAAAAACACTCTTTAAACCCCCTAAACAAAGGCATCTAAGCCACTTCTACAATCTGAGTTAATCTAATGTATGTTATAGTAATCTCAAAAATTTAGGGGCTTATTTAGGGGCTAAGTAAAAAAAGCCCTTATTACTCAAAAAAAAAGCCCCCATAACTTAAAGGATTTACCTATGGCTAGGGTTATACAACCATTAACGGCACTACAAGTAAAACAAGCTAAACCAAGAGAGAAAGATTACAAGTTATCTGATGGAGGGGGCTTATATTTACTTATCAGTAAAGTAGGTGGTAAACATTGGAAGTTAAAATTTAGATTTGATAATAAAGAGAAAAAACTATCTTTAGGGGCTTATCAATTTATTACACTTAGTGAAGCTAGAGCATTAAGAGATAAATATAAACAGGATATTTTAAATGGTATAAATCCTATTGAAGTTAAGCGAAAGAAAAAAGAGTTTATAAAACAAGAGGAAGTTAAGAACCTCAACACATTTAAAAAGATAGCACTAGAACGATTAGAAAAAGTACAAAACGATATAAGCGAAAGCCATTACAAGAGAACACTAGGAGTTTTTAAAAATCATATATTTCTAAGTATAGGAGATTTAAACATAAGTGAGATAGAAGCTCAAAATATTATAGAGATACTTAAAAAAATGGTAGAAAGTGGTTTAAAGAACTCAACACAAAAAGCCCATCAAGCGATAAACAAAACTTTTAAGTATGCAGTAGCTCACGGTTACACTAAAAGAAACCCATCTAACGATTTTGATTTACAGGAGATTATAGGTAAAAGCTCAAAAAATCACTATCCAACCATAACAGATGATAAAGGGATTAAAAACCTACTGATAAGCATAAAAGAGTATCAAGGGGAAACCTCAACAAAATACGCCCTTTTAATGTTGGCTTATACATTTGTAAGACCTACAAACATACGATTAGCATTATGGGAGGAGATAGATTTTAAATCTAAAAGATGGACTATACAAGCTAAGAAGATGAAAACAAAAGAGGATTTTATAGTGCCTATTAGTAATGATGTAATGGAGTTATTAGAGGATATAAAACTATATAGTGGAGATAGCCCTTATCTGTTCCCCTCTACTAAAAGCAAAAATACCCCTTTAAGTGATGGGGCATTATTAGGAGCTATTAGACGAATGGGCTACACTAAAGAGGAGTTTGTACCTCACGGGTTTAGAGCTATGTTTAGCACAATAGCACACGAAAAAAGCCAATTCAAATATGATGTAATAGAAACACAACTAGCTCATAGTGTAGGAAATAGTGTATCACAAGCATATAATAGAGCTAAGTATTTAGATGAAAGAACAGAGCTTATGAAGTGGTGGAGTGATTATTTAGAGGAGATAGAAAGATGATAGATGAGATGAGTAAAAAGTTAGAGGATTTATTAGAAGAGAATAAGATAAATGACTTAATAAATGGTGAAATAATGCTAAGGA
>CAYOKX010000025.1:0-22524 GCA_964404655.1 uncultured Sulfurimonas sp.
GTAATGAACAACACCATCACGAATAACACGAACCATACCACCACGAATAAGACGTCCATCAACAACAACAGAACCAGCAACAACACCTTTAGGTATTTTAAATACTTCTCTAACTTCTGCTTGACCTGTATTTTCTTCTGTATATTTTGGAGCCATCATACCAGTAAGCATACCAGTAATATCATCTATAAGTTGATAAATAATAGAGTAAGTTTTAATCTCAACATTTTTCTGTTTTGCACTTGCTTTTACCGCACCAGTTGGACGAACATTAAATCCAAGAAGCACACAATTTTCAGAGTTATTTACAAGTTCAACATCATTTTCAGTAATACCACCAACACCACTAGAGATAATATTTACTTTAACTTCATCATTTCTAAGTGCTGTAATAGATGATTTAATCGCTTCAAGAGTACCATGAACATCTGTTTTAAGAACAACTTTAAGAGATTTAAGTTTACCCTCTGCTATCATAGCTGTCATATCTTCTAATGAAGATTTCATACTTACTGAAAGCTCTTTATGTCTATCATATTCATGACGTTTAAGTGCAAACTCTTTTGCTGCTTTATCACTTTCCATAACCATCATAATTTCACCAGATGCTGGAACTTCATTTAATCCTGCAATAACGGCTGTATGAGAAGGTAAAAGAGATTTAATCTGTTTTTTATGCTCATCCATCATCGCTTTAACACGACCATATGAAGCACCACATACTACATAATCACCAACTTTAAGAGTACCATTTTGAACGATTACAGTTGCAACTGGACCACGACCTTTTTCAAGTGATGATTCTATTACTGCTGCTTTAGCCATAGCATTTTCATTTGCTTTAAGTTCTAAAATTTCAGCTGTTGTAAGTATATTTTCAAGTAAATCATCAATACCCATTCCAGATTTAGCAGATACAGGAACAAATTCAACATCTCCACCCCAATCAACTGGATTGATACCATGTTCAGCCATCTGACCCTTAACCATATCTGGTTGAGCTGTCTCTTTATCCATTTTATTTAATGCAACAATTATTGGAGCACCTGATTCTTTTGCAAGTTTAATAACTTCAAGAGTTTGAGGTTTTACACCATCATCAGCAGCAACAACGATTACTATAATATCTGTAATCTCTGTACCTTTTTCACGCATATGACTAAATGCAGCATGACCTGGTGTATCTATAAATGTGATAGCTTTACCATGTTGTTCAATAGTATAAGCACCTATATGCTGAGTAATTCCACCAGCTTCACCATCTGTTACTTTTGCTTCACGAATAGCATCTAAAAGAGAAGTTTTACCATGGTCAACATGACCCATTATAGTAATAACAGCTGGACGTTCAGTTGCATCTGGATCTACTTCAATATCCTCTTCAACATGAGTAAATTCATCTTTTGGATCGATAATAGTTACTTCAATACCGAACTCTTCAGTTAAAATTTCTATCTCATCATTTCCAAGAAAATCATTTTTAGTTTTCATTATACCAAGATCAAAAAGAACTTTAATAATATCAGACATTGGTCGTTTTAATGCTTCTGCAAACTCATAAACACGAATATCTTCAGGAATCTCTACATGAGTAACTACTTCCTCTTCTTGAGTCGCTTTTTTATACTTTTTCTTTACATCTTTACGAACTTTTCTACCACGTGGAGCAGATTTTTTGTTTCCATTTCTACCTGCTGGTTTTGGTTGTCTCGGTTTTCTTTGCTCTTCTGCTGGAAGAGTTGCTCTCTCTGTTGAATTTAAATCTAAAAGAACAACTTGATTATCCATATCCATAGACACATCACTCATAGAACCACCAAAAATATCTATACGTCTACCTTGTTCTTGTTTACTCGCTGTACGATTTGATTGTTTTGTTCTTTTCTTTTGTGCTAATTCAGCTAAAACCTCTGCACTCATCTTTCCATATGAAGAAACTGATGCCTGTTTTTGAGGAAGATTATAATTTTCTTCAACTCTTGGCTTCTTTTTCTTAACAATTTTAAGACCAGTTTTTTTAATCGTTGGAGCTGATGCTTTAACTATTTTAAGAGTAGTTTTAGGAGTTCTTTTTACTGTTTCTGGTTTCTTCTCCTCTTTCTTTTCCTCTGTTTTAATCTCTTTATTTTCTAAAGTAATTTTTTCTTCACTCTCTTTTTTCTCAGAAAGAGTTTCTTCTTTACCTTCTTTAGATGTTTCCTCTTTTGAGGCACTACTTACAACTTTTTTAGTTGCAACTTTAACAGTTTTTACTTCTGTTGTAGAACTATCATTTTGCTCACCATTCATTATGAAATTTGCTAATTTCTCTGCTTCTTCCATTGTAACGGTACTTTGAGCTGATTTTACTTCAATCTTTAAATCTGTTGCTTTTTTTAGGACATCCTTAGAAGCTATTCCTAGCTCCTTTGCAATTTCATGTACTTTAACTTTTTCTGCCATCAGTGATGATCTCCTTTAATCTGTTCATAAATTTATCTTTATCACCACCTCTGCATTGTCGCATCAGTGCTTTTAAAACTTTTTTTTCTTGGTAAACACAATTGTTACATAAATAAAAACTTCTACCATTTTTACTAAATTCTTTTATAGAACCATCTATACACTGTAATCTATATAATTTATCTTGTATTTCTCTCTCTCGACAAGAGATACACATTCTAATAGGTAAATGCAATTTTGCCACCATTATATCTAATTTTTACTTTAATTAGAAAGATTATCGTTGGATAATCAATCCATCATTATCAAAATCTAAAATTTTTACTGCAAAATCTGGAAACTTCTGTTTCAATCTATTTGCAATCATCGCTGCATCATCATCATAAGCCATAGAAAAAAATGTTGAACCACTTCCTGAAAGTGTACTCATTAAAGCACCACTTTCATAAGCAACTTTTTGTACACTAAAAAGTTCTGGTAACGATTTCATTCTCGCTTTTTGATGAAATCTATCTTGTGCTGCCAATTTTAACATCTCCCAATCTTCATTAAAAAATGCTGCAACAGTCAAAGCACTATGTGAAAGATTATATATTGCATTCTCTTTTGAATAAGATTTTGGGAGAAGTGTTCTTGCTTTTGCTGTACTCATCTGTTTATTTGGAATAACCACAATAGCTTTCAAATAATCTGGAAGATGTTTACGTTGTGAAAATACTTTATTTTTTTCAATCGTAGCAGTATTAAACCCACCCATTACAGCAGGTGTAATATTATCAGGATGTGGTTCATACACTAAAGCATGGTTTAATATACGTCGTTTAGAAACTTTAATCCCAACAGCTTCATGAGCACTTGCAATAGCACTTACAATAACTGCTGAAGAACTTCCTAAACCTCTTGACATCGGTATTTGATTATAAAAAGTAAACTTAAAATTCTGTTTCTTTTTTGTTAAACGGGAATAGTGTTCATTAAAGATGCTTATAAAAAGATTATTTCCTTTTAATCTTGGGTTGTTTTCACCCTCACCTTTAATATTAACACTAAAAAACTTAGAGTGATGAAACTCTACTTTATTACATAAATCTACGGCTAATCCTAATGAATCAAATCCTGGTCCTAGATTAGCACTTGTTGCTGGTACACTTACTATCAATTATCATCCTATCCAACAGCCCCTATAATATATAAAGGTTCTGTATTTGTGCTAAACTCATTATACTCTAATACAGTAGGAAGTTCAAACTTTACCTCTTGTATATTTTCTAGTTTTTGAGTTTTAATTTCTAATGAGACTTTAACAAAATGTAACTTTCCAATCGCTTTTATTGGTCTGTTTTGATTAAATTTAAATGCATCTGTTGCATATAGTGGTATTTTTTTTAAAATACTTAATGACTTTAAAAAAATGTAGGCAACTTTAATAGCCATAAAACTACCTGGTCCATTTGCATAAAACATCTTTTCAACAATAAATTCTTCAAATAACTCTTGAAAAATAATTGCTAATATATCTGAACTTTTTTTATCACTTACTATTGTTTTAATAAGAGAACCATTTTCATATACCCCTATTTGAATAGGGGAACTTAATGCTATCAATAAAATATCTACTTTTTTATTATGCATAGGCTTTTTCTAACTCTGCTGTTTTTGCACCAACTAATTCAACTATCTCATAATTTTCTGGACTTTTTAAAAGTTCTAATGTCAGCTTGTGATTTAAATCATGACTTCCAGCTAATGCTTCATAATTTCCAATGAAATTCATACCAACAAGAGACATATCACCTATTGCATCTAAAATTTTATGTCTTACAAACTCATCTTCAAAACGAAGCCCTTCTGGATTTAAAATCTTTTTTTCATCTAAGACTATCGCATTTTCTAGTGAACCACCGAGAGCTAAACCTTTTGAACGAAGATATTGTACTTCATGTAAAAAGCCAAATGTTCTTGCTCTTGAAATCTCTTTTTTATAACTATCTTTTGTAAATTTAAGTATATAAGCTTGTTCATTGATAACTGGATGAGGAAATTTAATTGTAAAATTATATTTTAAATCAGAAGCTGGAGAAAGTTTTACATATTTATCTCCCTCAACAACTTCTATCTCTTTTTTAATTCTCATTATCTTTTTAGGTACATCTAACTCTACTATACCTGCTTCATCAAGTAACATACAAAAACTTGCACTACTACCATCCATTACAGGTACCTCATCTGCATCTACTATAATTTTTAGATTGTCTATACCATAAGCATAAACAGCTGATAAAAGGTGTTCTATTGTAGAGATTACATAACCATCTTTTCCTATTACTGTCGCCATCTTTGTATCCACAACATTTTCAGGCTTTAAAGCTATTGCTACATCTACATCATTACGATAAAAAATGATACCACTATTTGAGGCTAATGGTTCTAATCTTAACTTAACTGGTGAGCCTTTATGTAAACCAATTCCAACTAGTTCAACAGCTTTTTTTATAGTGGTTTGATACATTTTAAATCCTTTTAAACTTTTAGTTTCTATCTATGATTTTTTTAGCATTTTTAATAATATTTGTAATATTAATTCTAATCCAATCTTTGTCCATCCACTCTTGAGGACGAACCTCTATACCTTGAACTAATACACCAAAATGAAGATGGTCACCCATAGCATAACCACTTTTTCCTGTATTTGCTATTACAGTTTTAGCTTTAATATTCTCATCCGAATTTATTTTAATACTTGAACAATGTCCATATATTGTATATAAACCCAATCCATGACTAATCATAGGCATATGACCATATAAACCATTAAAATCAGCATATACAACCTCCCCACCATTTTGAGGCTTAATTTTTGCCATAGAATTACTCGCTAAGTCTAAACCTAAATGATAAGATTCACTTATATAATCTCCATCATAAAAATATTTTCTATGGTCTCCAAACCTAGCAACCACTTGTGCATTTTTAAGTGGGTACATTCTGTTCATCTTAAAATCACTTATTCGTTCATCTGAAACTTTTGATGACAACTCATGAATTAAGACTTCATTTTTAGCTCGAACATCTTCATTAATAATTCTAAACTGTTCAAGTGAATTATCCACACCTTGAGTCTCTACAAACTCCTCTGCTAAATCAGCAATTTTCCCTTTTAAAAATCTATCACTTAATTTTATATTTGAAACTTTATAATATTTCTCTTTTAAATATAAAGGTATATATGCTTTTGCTATATTTCCAGCAAAATCTTTTGCAATGACAGTTGCTTTAAAACTATCATTCATAAGTGGCCATGCTAAAAGAGAGATATAATATCCATCTTTATAAAACTCTTCCACTTTAAATTTTTTACCATTTGTAGACTCTATATATATTTCATCTATATTTTCATCTTCAGCTTTAAAAATAACAACTGCTGAACCACCCTTCGAAATTTTATAAGAGTGACTTACTATATTTAAACGAGGTCTTCGCTTATCAATATTAAGTTTATATTTTTTAATAACTCTATTTCCTTTTAAAAAGTCCCATTTACTTGTATCTGTTGCTTCAACTATTAATGTTACTGTTTTTTCTTTAATTGCATAGATGTTTCGAGGAGCTTTAATCTCTAATTTTGTAGCACCTTCTGGAGATAAAAAATGTTCATCCACTATAACTATTTCATTATCTTGACTTTTAAGAGTTACTTTATAAGCACCTAATCCACTTGTATCATCAATAGAGATATTTAATGGTTTTTTCAAATTCCAATATCCATTACTCTCTACATCAATAGATGGTTGTTCTCTTTCAAACATATCTGAGGTATATACAAATCCTGCTCCTGCAACTAACAAACCAAATATTAACATTCCACCAATTGGTGATTTATCTCTTCTACTCAAAACTTTTCTTCCTTATTTAATATCATAATCACTTCATTTTCTTTATCATTATTTAAAAGTATAGCTCTTTCTATATATGGTAAGAAAAATGATTCTTTTATAACTTGTTGTGCATCTTTTAAATTTGCACCTGTTCTTTTTAATTTTTCATCCGATAAAAAAAATATAGCACTCTTTGCATCATTTTCTATTTTCATCTCTTGTAACATAATCGCTTTTAGACGCAATAAAGCTAAAGAGTTAAACTCTACTATAAATTTTTGACATATTTTATAATCAGCATTATATTTAATGAGGCTAGATATTGTATCAAAAAATAGAGTACCTAACTTATTATTTCTAAAACCTTCCGATTCATCCAACAACGCCCCATAAAGTGCCGTTGCCATCTTTTTATTTATTGTAATACTATTCTGTTTAAAATAATCATATAGCTTTTCTCCGCTCATCTCAAATTTTATACTCAAGTCAGCTGAAGGAGTATCACTTCTCTTTATCTTATCAAACCAAGGTAAAAAAGAGTATTTATATTCAATATCATTCGATTTACACACTAAAGATACTTTTTTATGAAGTGTCAATATATATGTATATAAAGCACTTCCAACAAAAAGTTTTTCACTCTCAACTACTATCTCTATATGTTTTGCATCTTCTATTTTATTTAAAATTTTATTCATTATTTACTATTATACTATTTTTATTTTTTATTCATCTTATAGACATAAGCCAATACCTCTGCAACAGCTCCAAAAAGTGCTTCAGGAATAGCTTTATCTAACTCTACTTCATTATATAAGCTTCTCGCTAATGGTGGGTTTTGTACTATATGAACATTCTCTTCTCTTGCTATTTTTTTAATCTGTTGGGCAAGATTATCTATACCTTTTGCAACAACAATAGGTGCATGTGCATTCTCTTCATCATATTTAATAGCTACTGCATAATGGGTTGGATTTGTGACAATCACATCTGCATTAGGGACTTCAGCCATCATTCTTTTTCGTGAAGCCTGCATCTGAATTTGACGAATTTTAGATTTTATAAGAGGGTCTCCCTCCATATTTTTCATCTCATCTTTAATCTCTTGTTTTGACATCTTTAAACCATCAAAATACTGTTTTCTTACTATAACTATATCTATCAATGCAAAAACAAAGATAATAAGAAGCATAACAAAAGCGATAATAATCATCTTCTCAACCAACCAATCAAGTTGGTCTGCTAAACTAAACATAGCCACAGTTGGTAACTCTTTAATAAAGAAAAAGAAGAAGATAAAACCTACACCAAGAGTTACATGAGATTTAAAAGTAATTTTTACACCCTCTATCAACTTTTTCATAGAGAAAAGATTTTTTATCCCCTTTATCGGGTCTATCTTTTTAAAATCTGGCATTATAGCTTTAGTAGTAAACAAAAAACCAAACTGAGCTAATCCAGCAACAACCCCTGCAATAGCGACAACAACAGCGATAGGCATAATGATAAGTAAAAACTCTTTCATAGTTACAACAGCTATATCTATCAAAGAGGCTTTATCTATGGTTCGACCAATTATAGAAAAATAGTATTTAAAAAGAGTAACCAGATGCTCTGCCATATAGGGAAAAAGCATTAAAAGAGATAAAATAGCCACAAAAAGAGTGATAACCCCCGAAGTATCTTGTGACTTCGGAACATTACCCTCTTTTCTGGCATCTTCTATCTTCTTGGGGGTTGGTTCTTCTGTTTTTTCAGCATCATCTGCCATATATTAAACACTTACCTCTTTAATATCTGCTATTTTCAATATGCTTTTATAGATAGAAGCTATTAAAGATTTTCTATTGTTTTTGATAGCTTCATTTTCTACATTTACCATCACATCTTCAAAAAACTTATCTAACTCAGGTTTTAAACCTAAGAGTGCATCTAGTTCCTCTTCAAAAGTTTCATAATTTTGTGCTAAAACTTTACTATATTGAGTATATAACACTTTTTCAGCATCCTCTTGTAAAAGAGATTCCTCAATTTTCATCTCTGCTAAAAGCGCTATCCCTTTTGTTATATTTGCAACTCTTTTAAATGTTGAAGAGATTTCACTAAAACCATCTGAATTTACAAGATTATTTAATGCTTCTATCTTTTTACCTATATTTAATAGCTCTCTCTCTCCTGAAGCTAATACAGCTTCCACAATAGATGGATTTACTTTATAATATTGCTTCACTCTCTCTAAAAAGAAACTCTCAAGTTTTTTCATATCAATATTTTCATAGTTTTGAGCAAGTAATGCTAAAGTTTTTGATACATCAAATGCTAAGTTATGTTTCACTGTAATACGTACCAATCCATTCACAGCACGACGAAGAGCAAATGGGTCACGTGAACCTGTTGGAATTTGGTTTATACTAAAGAGTGCTAAAAGAGTATCAAGTTTTAAACTCATCGCTACTATTGCACTCAGTGGAGTTGATGGAAGTTCACTATCCTCACCATCTGGAAGATATTGCTCTGTAATAGCTAAAGATACAGCCTCATTTTCTCCTGCAATTTTAGCATAATACCCACCCATAAGTCCTTGCAGCTCAGTAAACTCAAAAACCATCTCACTCATCAAGTCAGCTTTTGCTAAGTTAATAGCTTTTGTTACATCTTCCTTACTCTCATTAGGTGTATAAAGGTCAAAAAGAGTATTTGCTATCTTCTCTTCTCGTTTTATTTTATCTGCAACTGTTCCTAAACCTTTAAAGAATGCAACTTTTTCAAGTCCATTTGTCGTGAGTCCATTTTTAATATCATTGTCATAAAAGAAAAGTCCATCTGCGAGACGTGGGCGTAAAACTCTCTCATTTCCCTCTATCACTTTTGAGTAGTCATCTGTTAAAGCATTAGAGATTACACAAAATTTATTGATAAGCTTTCCATCTTTAAAAACTGGGAAATAGCGTTGATGCTCTTTCATAGAAACGATGATAACCTCATCTGGAAGTCGTAAAAATGCCTCATCAAATGAACCTAAAAGTGCTTTTGGATTTTCAGTAATAGCCACAACCTCTTTTAAAAGCTCATCATCAACCTCAATAGTTACATCAAACTCTTTCTCTAAAGAGCTAAAGTTCTCTAAAATAGATCTATGTCTTTCATCTTGATAAAGAGTAACACCTCCACTTTTAAGCACATCAAAATAGTGTTTTGCCCCCTCTAAAGTAAGTGCCTCAAAATTACTAATACGATGTACAAAAGTAGTTTTAGCAGATTTAACACCAAAAAGTTCAACATCTACAAGAGTATCATTAAGCATAACATTTACCCAACGTATAGGACGTATAAAACTTTCACTAGCACTTCCCCATCGCATAGTTTTTCCAAACTCTAAAGATTTTATCCAGCTATTTATCATCTCAGATAAAAGTTCTGTTGATGCTTTTCCCTCTATCTCTTTTTTATAGTAAAGAACCTCTTTACCACCCTTTTCTCCTCTTCCTATCTCCTCTAAAGAGACTCCACATTTTTTAGCAAAACCCTCAGCTGCACGAGTTGGTTTACCATCTTTAAAAGCAACAGCGATAGGTGCACCAAAAAATTCCTCGACACTATCCGTTTGATATGTAGGAAACTCTCTATGCCAAATCACTAGACGTCGAGGAGTGTAGTAAAATTCAAAATCACATAAAAGTAAATTTTTTTCTAAAATATCTGTATATTTTTTCTCAATATTTTTCAACTCTTTTAATAGTGGAACTGCTGGAAGTTCTTCAACACCAATTTCGATTAGTAATGGTTTTAGCATAGTATAGCTCTCTTTAATAGGATTTAATTGTCGCGATTTTATCTCTTTTTTGGTTAAATATTTCTGTTACTTCAAAATATAAAAAGAATCTTAACTAAGATATATCTCTTCTTATTTATGTTTACCTAAAAGTAATACTAGTTACAATGCTACTAAATTTAAAAAACAGAAGGATTTAATATGCCAAAGATTAACAAATATGTTGATATAGATACAGTAGAAAGAGAAGCTAAAAAAGATTTAATAGACCGTCACTCTCCATTTATTCACTGTGCAGATAATGCAAAAAAAGGTGAACCATTTGAAGTTACTGTTAAAATGGGTAACGAATTTACTCATCCAGATGATTTTGACCATTACATTGAGTCTGTAACTCTTTTCAATGGTGAAACTAAATTAGCAGGTGCTACATATGTTCCAGGTACTCTAGGAAATACTAAAGCTCATAACACTACAACTTTTACTATTATTCCAACTGGTAAAAAACTAAAATTAACTGCTCAAGCATACTGTACTAAACATGGTATTTGGGAAGGTACTGAAGTTATTGTTGAAGTAGCTCAATAATTTTTTTCTTTTTTTACAACTCTAAAAATATTTTAGAGTTGTAGTTTATACTCTTGATTTCCCCCCCCCTATTAATATTTTTCTATAAAAACTTATGTTATAATTTGAGTAATTTAAATTATAATCAATAGGAGATTTATATGAAAATGAGAAAGACAATTCCTTTAGCAGTATCTATGGCTGCACTTTTAACGATGACAGGTTGTGCAAATAGTGCTGATGATGTAGTAGCTAGCTTAGTACAAAAAGCTGTTCAAGCACAAGATGGAAATATTGAGGGTGCTACTATATGTTTAGACCTTAATACAAATGGTGCGTGTGATACAGATGAACCTTTTACAACATCTGATATTTTAGGTCAAGGAAAAATTGATGCAACTAAAGAACAAACAGAACTTTATCCATTAGTTGTATCTGGTGGTACTGATACAGGTACAAATAAACCATTTGTTGGAACATTAACTGCTCCAGCTGGTTCTACAATGGTAACACCATTATCATCTGCTGTTCAAGCATTAGTGAAAAGTGGAAAAACACATCAAGAAGCTGAAACAGCTGTTAAAGTTGCATTTGGTATTCCTGATACTATTGAACTTAAAACATTTGATGCTTTTGATTCAGCTGAAAATGGAACTGAAGCAGAAAAAGTTCAAGCACAAAAAGTTATGGCGCAACAAACAAAACTTCAAATAATTGTTCATTCAGCAACTACGGCAGTTGCTAGTGCCTCAAAAACTCTTGAAACTAAAGATATTATGAGTAATATATTTGAAGAGATTGTTGTGTCTATTGCTGATGCAACTGAAGCGGTAGAGATATCACCAACAATGGTAGCTTTAGCTGCAAAAAATGTTGCAGCAGAAGAGTTTAAAGATGATTTAATAGCTCAAGTTACACTAAATACAATGATCACTAAAATTGCAACAGATGCTGTTGCAGATGCTATTGAAACTGCTAAAAATGTTTCTGAGTCAGATATTACAAAAATTATAGAAACAGCGAATGCTGCTCTTATCGTAACTAACACTGCAACAACTTTAAATATATCTAAAAATATAGATGCAGTTAAAGTAGCTACTGCCACTATGACTGAAGAAGAGATTAAAGTCGTTGCAACATCTCAAGCAGAACAAACAACAAAAGAACAAGCACAAATAGATACAGAGATAGCTGTAATGGTAGCTGATGCAAAAGTAAAAACAGCTAAAATAGAAGCTGAAAAAGCTGCTGAAATAGCAAATGCAGATGATGCTACTCAAGAACAAAAAGATACAGCCAAAAAGCTATATGATACACAACTTCAAGCAACTACTGATGCAGCTGATGCAATAAACAAACAAGTAGCTGCTGAAAAATCGGCTACTGAAGCAGCAGTTTTATCAGCAACAGCTGAAACTAAAGTTTTAGAAAAACTTGCAACAGATACTAGTGCAGCACAAGAGTTAAAAGCTCTTCTTAAAACAGCTAAAATAGCTGAAAAAGCTGCTGCTGAACAAGCTGCTGCTGAAGCAAATCTAGCAGCAATTCAAGCTGAAAAAGATTTAGAAGCTGCTCAAAAAGCTGCTGAAGAAGCAAAAGCTGCTACAGATTTAGAAGCTGCTCAAAAAGCTGCTGAGAAAATAATGGCTGATGCAAAAATTGCTGCTGAAAAAGTTGTTGCTGATGCAAAAGCTGCTGATGCAAAAGCTGCTGCTGAAAAAGCTGCTGCTGATGCAAAAGCTGCTGCTGAAAAAGCTGCTGCTGAAAAAGCTGCTGCTAAAGAAGCCGCTGCTAAAGAAGCTGCTAAAATTGCAGCAGAACTTAAAGCTAAAACAGATGCATATGCAACATTAACAGCTAATGCTGGTAGTGACCAAACTGCAATAGTAGATGATACAGTTACTTTAGATAGTTCATCTAGTCAAGGAACTGTTACATGGTCGTTCACAACAACTCCAGCTGGAAATAGTGCAACAATCATAGGAAATGCTTTTACTCCTAATGTAGCTGGAATATATGTAGTAACTATCACTGTTTCTGAAGACAATTATGGACAAACTAAAACAGATACTGTAACTATTACAGTAAATGAAAGAACTGTAACTGGTGTAACTGGAAGTAACTAAGTTTCTCTTTACAACTCAATTATATGCGATATACTATCGCATATAATTTACCTTTAGGCTTCGCATGAAAAAAACAACTCTCTCTTTATTACTTTTTAGTTCACTCTATGCAGATACATTCTCTACAAATACAACTTTTCAGGGCTATACAGGTCTTATTAATACTCCCAATGCACAAGTTACACGAGAAGGCAACTCTATACTACATCTTAATAATCAATTTGATAATAATATTATAGGATACAACTACAACACACAACATCATTCTCAAGAGGATTATATAGTAGGTTTTGGGTTACTCTCATTTATGGAAGTACAAGGTCGTTTATCTGAAGCAACAAGAAGTAAAAACTCTTTCAATGACGGTGGAAATTTTCATAGAGATTTATCAGCTAATTTTAAATTACAACTCCCCTATCATCACAAATATCTTCCAGATTTAGCAGTAGGTATACAAGACTTAGGGGGTGCTGCCAATATTTATGATAATCAATACTTAGTTTTAGATAAACAGCTCTCTTTCTTAAGAGCATCTATCGGTTATGGTCATTCAAATTCTGAATATAAAAATAAAGAGAGAATGAATGGTCTCTTTTATGGTTTAGAGATAAAAGTTACTGATTGGCTTTATTTTATGGGGGAAGATGATACAAAAGAAAAACAGATTGCATTACGGTTAGAACTTCCTCAACCTTGGAAAAATAGTTTTAATATTCAAACAACTATAACAAAAAATATAACTTCTGATGAGATAAATTTAGGAGTTACACTCACTATACCACTCAAACATAAAAGTGCTAGAACTTCTCATATAACTACTCAAATAGAAGAGCTAAAAACTTCAAAATATGATGATACATTTTCTTTTGAAAAAAAACTTATAGATTTTGGATTTGAAAATGTAAAAGTAGTTACAATGAAGGATACTTTACATATAGAGGTAGAAAATAGTATATTTGACCATACTGACCTAGATGCAATTGGATACATATTGGGAACACTTAGTTTTAGCAATTTAGATATTACAAAGTATACTCTTACTCTTTTAAAAAATAATCTTCAGACTATAACTATTATAGGAACAGTAAAAAATTTTAAAAATTATGTTAAAAACCCATCTCTTCTTAATAGAAAAAAACTGATTGCAAGCCTCTCTTTTAGTAGAGATTTTAACACAAAAGATATTCCCTATAACGAGAAAAAAAATAGTAGTTTTTTTATCCCTAGAGTAGAACTCTCTCTTGGTTTGACAACAACAGTAGGTACGGAAGTTGGTGTTCTTGACTACATAACTGCATTAAGAGTAAATAGTTATATCAATATTTATGACGGTTTAACTCTCTCAACTATGTATGAGATGCCTTTTGCTCATAGTGATGATTTTGGAAAGGGAGGTGTATTTTATTATTCAACAAAAGAAAAATTGGAAAATAGAGTTATCAATACTATGCTACATCAAACTTTTCATATTAAAAACATTCTAAATACTATCTCCATAGGAAAATATCAAGTTGACTATTTTGGTATCATAAATCAAACAAATATAACCACAGATTCTGGAATACATGCTCTTCAATGGAGAGGTGGGAGTTTTGAAAATAGAGAAAGAAGTTTTGAAAAAAAGAAAACATTTGCACTGACAACATATAGATATGTTTACTCTCCTTTAGATATATACCTCTCTGCAACTTATGGGAAGTTTTGGTATGGAGATAGAGGTTACCAACTAGAGTTTAAAAGATTTTTTGGAGAAACAGATGTTTCTTTTCACCTGAAAAACACATCGATACATAATATTAAAGAGGAGTTTGCAGGGATTAAAGTTTCATTTCCAATCACAACTAGAAAACTATATAAAGCAAACTATATTCAAATAAAAGGTAAAAAAGATTTTTATTATAAACTTCAAACAACTATTAATAAAGAGGATGGTTCAAATACTCTTAATTATAATTATGGAATAGTTCCAAAAACAGATTTTGAACTGACAACAAACTATTTAGATAGAGATAGATTAAACAGTTCTTACATTAAAAAACATATAGATAGGGTAAGAGAAGCATATATACTCTATCAATAATCATTTTAAAAGTATATTTTTAGTATAATCGCCTAAAAACACAAGGGTATACTTTCTATGCTAAAACACCTACTTCTAATGATGATTTTTTTCCTTTCATTACTACATTCTGAACCATCTATGGCACAAATGAAACAAGCTGTTTCACAGAATCCAGCTCTATTAAACACTCCTCAAGCAAAAGCGATGATGCAAGAAAAAGGTGTTTCTCTCTCTGAAGTAAAACAAAAACTTATAGAATCTAAAAAAGCTCATATTATTGATATTCCAAATAGAACTCTTGAAAACAATATTACAGTTGAAGAGAATAATCAAGAAAAAGATAATATTAATACAGATATTAAAAAAAGTAGTTTAGCAAAAAGAGTTAATCCTTTTCTGTATAAATCAAATGAGATACTTCGTAAAGAGTTAAATACCAAACAGCAAATGCTTACATCTAAAAAGCTCTCTCGATACTCAATGAGTTTTTATTCAAATAAAAATAAAATAGATGCTTCATCCCTACCAACTCCTGATAATTATGTTATTTCAACAGGTGATTCTCTTAATATTCATATCTATGGAGATAGAGATAAAACTCTTATTTTAAAAGTAAAAAATGATGGAACTGTTGAATTGGTATTTATAGGTCCTGTTCATATTGGTGGTATGCAGTTTAAAGATGCAAAAAGATATCTTGAAAGTCAATTAAAAGCACATTATAAAAGAAGTTCTTTTAATATTAAAATAGATAATTATAGCACTATTCAAGTGACACTTATTGGTGATGTCAAGTACCCAGGTCTTTATAATCTTTCCTCTTTCTCCACTGTAAAAGATCTTCTAATTAGTGCAAAAGGAATTAAAAATAGTTCTTCTGTAAGAGAGATAGTTATAAAAAGAGATTCTAAAGTAATAGCTACATTAGATTTCTATGAACTTTTATTTAAAGGTAATAGATTTACAACTCAGCTTCTTAAACATGGTGATGTTGTTGTTATAAATAAAGCAAAAAAACTAGTTAATATTGATGGTTATGTAAATAATGGTGCTATTTTTGAACTTACAGAAGATGAAAATTTAGACAAACTGATTCGATATGCTGGAGGTATTAAACCTAATGCTTCAAAACTAAATATTAAGATAGATAGATATGTTGATAACTCTAAATTTGAAACATTTAAAATTTCTTTTAAAGATGCAAAAAACTTTAAAATGCTTAATGGTGATAAAGTATATATCTATCCTTTAGATTTTACAGCAAAAAATAGTGTTAATATCTATGGAAATATTATTAGACCTGGTACATATAATTTAAGTAATAATAAAACACTTTATTGGCTTTTCAAACGAACAATTAAAAATGGTCTAAAAAGTTTCTTTCTTCCAAATACATATTTTGAATATGGTATATTAAAAAGATATAGACAAGATTTAACATATATAACACTATCATTTAATTTAAAAGATGTTCTCAAAGGTTCTCAAACTATTAAATTACAACCTAATGATAAAATATTTATATTTTCTAAAAATGATATTTTTTCAAATGCTTATATTACAACAAAAGGAAAAATATTAACAAAAGTTGGTAAATTACAATATGTAATGGGCATAACAATTCAAGATGCTATAAATGCTTCTGGTATTAATGGTGTTATTGATGACAAGGTACGTGTAACAACTTATAAAACTGATGATTTTATGCCAAAAACAGTATTTTACTCTTTAAAAAAAGATGGAAATAAAACATTAAACCCTTATGATGAGATAGAGGTGTATGATTATTATTCTAGCCATATTTTAGAACCTATCTCTATTGGTGGAGAAGTTGTTAGCCCAACTAGTGTTTTCTTTGAACAAGGGATGAGTATTCAAGAGTTAGTAGATATGGCAGGTGGTTTAACTAAAAGAGCATATACTAATAATATTGAGATAGTACGATACTTTATTGATGAAAATTTAATACGTCAAAGACAAATAATAAAGATAGATACTAAAGAGAAAAATTTAAGTGAAATCAAACTAGAAGCTTATGATGAAGTTAAAATCTTTAAAATACCTCATTGGGGTGAAAAAAGTACTATTACACTCAAAGGAGAGGTTCAATTTCCAGGTAGTTATAGTATTGAAAAAGGTGAGAAATTAAGTAGTGTTATACAAAGAGCAGGAGGATATACAGATACTGCTTTTATAGAGGGTGCTGTTTTTACAAGAGAAAGTATAAGAAGAAATCAGATAGAACAATATAATAGATCTCTTGCAAAAATAAAAAGAACTTTAGCTATCTATAACGCGATGCCAGCAAACTCTAAAAATGCCACATCAGCAAGTGCAACAACAGGAACTTTAACAGAAGTAATTAATGAAGCTAAAAAATATCAACCTATTGGACGTGTAAGTATTCAGCTTGATGCAAACTTAACTCAATTTCAAGAGAGTCAATATGATTTAGTTTTAAAAAATGGAGATAGTATAGCTATTCCAACAAAAATAGATACTATCACTGTTTTTGGAGAGGTATTTAATCCAACATCATTCGTTTATAATAGTAATCTTGATGCTGATGAATATATAGAGCTTGCTAGTGGTTACTCAAGATCTGCTGATACTGAGAATATCTATGTGATTCATGCTAATGGAACAAGTGAACCTATTGATAATGGTTGGTGTAGTTTTGATGCAGAGATTGCCAAAGGTGATACTATTGTTGTACCTATGTATATTAGAGAACAAAATAGTATAGAGCTATGGGATAGTATAGCTAAACTTCTTGCTAGTTTTGCACTTACTGCAGCAGCAGTTAATAGTTTAGGAATAATTTAATGAATCAGCTTAATAATAACAATTATATAGAAGAGGATGAGATAGATTTAAAAGAGTTGTTTAACACTATTTTAAAAGGTAAAAAGATAATAGCACTTTTTACTTTTATAGCTGTTTCATTATCTTTTATTTATGTTTTAAAACTTCCGAATATCTATAAATCTGAAGCTATTTTAATACCAACAGAGAGTAAATCTGGAGGATTAGGTGGTCTTGGTGGTCTCGCTGCAATGGCTGGAATAAGTGTTGGAGGAGGTTCAATGACACCTGATGTTGCATTTAACTCTCTTCTAAAAAACTATGATTTTATGCAAAAATTTGTTATAGAAAATAGGATAGTTGAACATTATAATGATATAGATGTAGATAAAAACTATGTTTTTGCTTTAGGTTATAGAACTATTTATGATTTTTTTAAAGATGATAGTAAAGAGAAGAGTTATCCAACAGATAAAAGTGCTGATATATTTAATATAATTAAATTAATTCAAGAAAATATATCTATCTCTAGTGATAAAAAAACAGCACTTATTAATGTTTCATATAGCGATGCAGATAGAAGCTATCCTCCTTTTATTATAGAAGCTTTTTTAAAAGATGCTAGTGATTACTTAGTGACAAATAATCTTAATATTATAAATAAAAAACTTGGATATTTTGAAACTGAATTAAGACGAGCAGAAAGCTTTGAATTACGCCAAAGTATTTCTAGTATTATATCTAGTATTATAGAGGAGAAGATTATGACACAATCTAAAACCTACTATCAATGTGATATCTTAACAGCCCCTTCAGAATCCTATATCAAAGCAAAAACAAAACCAAAAAGAGCCTTGATTTTAGTTGTTTCTTTTATTACAAGTATTATTTTATCTATCTTCTTTATCTTTTTTTTAGAGTTTATTAAAAAAGAAGATTCTAATCCTCAAGGGAATTAAGATGCTAAAAAGAACTATCTTTTTTCTCTTTTTTCTCTTCTCTTTCGTAGATGCTTCCTCCCTCTTTTCTACACTTCCCTACAAAATAAAACTAGGTGAAAGAGTTCCAATGAAAGTTGAAGATAAGATGGTTACTTATAATTACCAGCATCAAATTATGGGGAAATTTGCACTAGAACTTGATAAAGAGACAGAAGTTGTTAAGGGTATATTTTTCTCTTATAATGATTTTGATGTTCCAACACTTCTCCCTAAGGCTTGGAGAAAAGCTGGATTAAAACTATGTTATGAAGAGCAAAATGGTACAACGTATGAAAGAGTTAAAGAGTTGCTTCCCTCTACTGATGCTTATGATATAGATGAGAGTAATGACCATTATAGAAAAGTTATCACATTTAAAATTGGAAGTGACAAATTATATGAGCTGATTTTTTACTCTTCTAAAAAAGAGGATGAACATGGTGTTGGATTGGCATATATATCTATCACTCAAGTCGATGGTTTTGGTATCGATGAAGATTATTAGTTAAAAAGATTTTAAATTGAAATCATTTCAAAATCTCATACTTCTTCAAAATTTATATAGACTTAAATCTATCGGATTTAAATATATCAACTCTTTTACTATCAATACTCAAGAGTATTATCATAAACCAACATCTTTAAATCTACTTTTAAAAGATATATCAGATTGTCATCTTTGTGATTTGAGTAAATCTAGGTCACAAAGTATGCTAGGCTATGGAAAAAGCAGTGCTAAAGTTATGGTTATAGATTTTGATGTTTCTAATTCTCAAGATAAAGAGAATCGATATTATAGTGGTCGTATAGGAGAAAGTTTAAAAAACATGTTAGAAGAGATACTTCAGTTAAAGGTAGAAGATATATATTATACACACTCTATAAAATGTAAACCACTCAACTCAAATGTTCCATCACATTCAGAATGGAACTCTTGTAAAGGCTATCTCTATTCACAGATAGAGTTTATTAAACCAAAATTTATTATAACATTAGGAGAGGATGTTTATAACAATATCACAACTGATAAAGAAAATTTTGAAAAGATACGAGGTCATATTATAGATTTTCCATACTATAAACTTATGCCTATCTACCATCCAAAACATCTCCTAAGAAATCCTGAACTTCTTACTATCACTCTCAATGATTTAAAAAAAATAAAGAGCTACCTATGAAAAAAATAATATTACTCATCATTCCATTTCTCCTTTTTTCTAAAAGTTATATCATCTCTGATATTCCTTTACCAAAACTATATATTCAAAACTTAGATCCCTATGAGTGTAATGAAGAGTGTATGCAAAACTATTTAGATAATGGAATGATTTTCTATTTTTTAGCACAAGCAGATAAAATACTTGAAAACAGAGAACATAATAATATTAGAACAATGAATATATCTCTTCTTAATCTAAATATTTATAAAAAAGGTGATGGTTTACGTATAGCTATGATACTTCCCTATAAAAAAATTGGGAAATATGCCTCCTCAACAATGAATGCTACATTTGCCTATCTTATAACGAAAGACTACCCTTTTGAACTGAAAAGTTATAAAGTTGAAAGTGAAAATATAGAGGATTTAGAAGATACTATAAATAGAATAAAACAGGATGGATTTCACTATATTATTGCTCCACTTACCCAATATGGAGCAGATAACATCTCTATTATCAACCCTGATATAAATATCTATTTTCCAACGATAAATAAAAAAGATATTGCAACAAGTTCAGCTTTTCTCTTTTATGGTGGGATAGACTATAAAGCACAAAGTGACCTACTCTTAGAAAAAGCGGTATCTCCTCTTGTTATCTTTCATGATAAATCATCATTAGGCAATAAACTTGCTTTCTATGAAGAGAATAGATTTAGAGATATGAATAGTAGCACAACAGATAATCCATTTTTATATGAAGAGAGTTTACCAAACCGTGTCATTAAATTCTCTCTTGCACGAAGAACAACTAACTTAGAAAAATATTTAAAAGAGAATGATAAACTCTCCGATGCCTCATTTTTTCTCAACACTCCAATAGTAAAAAGTGGAATGGTTATGTCTCAACTTACTCTTTATGATACAAATGTAACAAATATTTTATCTACACAGATTAACTATGACCCTCTTATCCTCTCTATGACACAATATACAGATAGAAAAAAAATGATAATAGCAAACTCAATTACAGAAGAGGATAATCTACTTATAGAAAGCAATGCTTTACTAGGAAATGATATTGTATTTGATTGGATAAACTACACTACTACGATAGGTATCGATTATTTTTTCCATCTTATAACTGGAGAGGAGTTAAACTATACAATACCTATGAGAGATAATCAGATGGTTTATAAGATTGAACTTCTAAAACCATCTATATCCAGATTTATTAAACATAGATAGATAGATATGCGTTATCTACAACTAGATTTTATCCGAGGAGTAGCTATCATTTTAATGATACTATTTCATCTCTCTTTTGACTTAAATAATTTTCATTTTATAGATATAGATATTTACAATAGAGAGGGGTTACACTGGTTCTATTTTCGTATGGTTATAGTCACTCTTTTTCTTTTAAGTGTTGGTATCTCATTAGCTCTTGTGCATCAAGACAATATAGATTATAAAAAAATCTTTCAAAGATTTATCACTCTTAGTATCGCCTCTACTATAATTACTGTCGCTAGTTTCATCACATTTCCACATTCATGGATATATTTTGGAGTATTACACTTTATAACAGTAGCATCCCTTTTGGCGATCCCTTTTACCCACTCTAAATATCTATCTTTATTTATAGGAATAGTGATAATAACTCTTTTTAATCTTCATATAATAGATATGAATTTCCTATACAATTCTTTTCAACCTCTTTTTAATCTTCCAAAATATACAGAAGATTTAGTCCCTTTTACCCCTTGGTTTGGTGTTGTTTTAGTTGGTATTTTTATAGGAAAAGAGAGATTATTTCTCTTTCCCCTTCCTATAAATAGAGTAACAAAACAGATAAGTTTTATAGGGAGGTACTCTTTATTCATTTATCTAATCCATCAACCTATCTTTTTTGGGGTTATTTTTGGAGGAGATTATCTTTTTCATAAGTAGGTTTCAAAGTCTAAATACTCTATGATTCAGTAGCAGGAACAGGATATGTAGGTATCTCTAACAGTATACTTTTAGCACAGCACAATGAAGTAGTAGCCTTAGTATAATTCCTGAAAAAGTAAAGATATAAATTTAGCTATCTTAAATTATCAATACCGATTTTTTAAGAACTATAACTCAAATTTAGATTTGTTAAAAATCAGTTGATTTATGCTAAAATAAAAAGATATAAATAAAAAAGGAAACCCAATGAAACTACTTACTCTACTTACCCTAACTATAGCTTTTCTATCAGCAAACATAGATATAAATCAAGCAAACATAAAAGAACTCTCCACTTTAAAAGGTATAGGAACTAAAAAAGCTGATGCTATCATCAAATATAGAAAAGCTCACTGTTTCAAAAAAGTAGAAGAGATTATAAAAGTAAAAGGTATCGGTAAAAAGTTTTTAGAAAAAAATAGAAAAAACCTTAAAGTAGGTAGCTGTAAAAGATAATGCTTGCACTTGGACAAAGATACAAATTTACAATCTTAGAACTACAAAGATTAGAAAACATCTCAATAGAACATTTTTTAGAAAAGTATCTACATAAATGTTATATACCAGAAGACCATACTGACCTGCACTACCTTGATGATATAAAAGGTTTTACAAAATTTCAATATTTTTAAAAAAGAGTAATAGACTTTTTTGGTATCTTTTGGTTGGCTCTTTTTTCCTCTTTTGTAATAGACTTCTTGCAAAACTAAAAATATAGTAAAATACAATATGAGAAAAATA
>CAYOKX010000026.1:0-22244 GCA_964404655.1 uncultured Sulfurimonas sp.
GTTGTTTTGCAAGAACATTTGCAGCGATATACCAATCATCATATGTACCAGTAAACTCACGAATTTTTTGATAATCAACATCTAAAATATTTGTAACAACAGAGTTTAAAAAGTGTCTATCGTGAGAGATAACTACTAATGTACCTTGATGACGTTGAAGCTCATTTTCCAACCAAGAGATAGTTTCAATATCTTGATTATTCGTAGGCTCATCAAGAAACAGAACATCTGGTTTAGGGTAAAGTACTTGAGCAAGTAAAACCTTAAATTTATCTGCACTATCAAGTGTACTCATAAGGTCATTATGATTTTCAACAGGGATTCCCACATTTGCAAGAATTTTACCAATATTTACATCATACTCATACGTTGGGTCTTCCTCAACACAGATAACCTCTAAATCTGCTAAACGATTATTTGTAGCATCATCTTCAAAATCACCTGTTATATAAAGTTCCTCTTTCTCTTTAATAGCATCATATAAACGTTTATTACCATACAAAACAGCATCCATAATTGTAAAATCTTCAAATGCGAATTGATTTTGTCCAAGAACACCAACTTTATTAGCTTTAGGGATAATAACATCACCCTCATACTCTGTAATCTCACCACTTAATATCTTTAAAAAAGTAGTTTTACCTGCACCATTTGCACCGATTAAACCATAACGTTTATGACGGTCTAGTTTTAAGTTTATATCTTGAAATAGAACTCTATTTCCATATCTCATAATTAGATTGTTTACTCTTACCATATATATTTTCTCTCTTTTGGTATCTTATTTATACCTATTATTTTTTGCGATTATAACTCAAAATCGATTATAATCTTCTTACCAAATCCTAAACGATTATCTGTCATTTTAAAATGATAAACCTCTATATACCATAATGTTGGTAGCATAGCTAAAGCATAAGGAAAAGTTTTAAAATATAATGTTTTCAATTCATCATCTTCTAAAACTTTACATATACCTTTAAACTGAACACCTTGTATCTTGCCAATAGTTGTTGTTTCAAGTAATATATTACCAGATACATAACTATTTTTTATTATATCTTGAATATGTGTAGTAGAGCTATCACTAGCAAAAACAAAAGATTTTTTCTCTTGTGAGTAGCTATAAAAAAGGGAACATACATTTAGATTTTTAAAATCTGTTGTAGCTAAACTTAGAACATGATGCTGTTCTAAAAAATGTGTTATTTTTCCCTCTTCTTGATTCATGAACGGCTAGAAAAAAGAAACTCTTCTAATCCTTCAGGGTCTACAATATTTCGTTTTTCCAACATCATCTGTCCCAATCCATCTGCATTTAATGAATCAAATATATCTACTGGATTCATCATACTATAATAACTTTTTAAGAAATCTAAAAGTATCTCAAAATTATCTTGCTTAGAGTGATCCTTTTTATATATTTTAAATTCATCCCAATTTATTTTTACCATTTATTTTATCCTTCATCTATTTTATATATTATTCCGTATTTTAGCACGAGAGAGAGTAAATTTATATAAAAAATAATAAAAATTATTTAGATATAACTCTAACCATTTAAACTTTATCTAACCCATCATCTAACAACTGAACAATCTCTCTCATTTGCTTTTTAGAGACAGCAAAATTTAAACGCATAAAGCCACTCCCCTCTTTTCCAAAACTTATACCTGCATTGAGTCCAAGCTTTGCCTCTTTTATAAAAAACTCCCTTAAAAACTTATCTCTTAATCCCATACCTCGACAATCTAACCAAGCCAAATAAGTAGCTTCAATAGAGGTTAATTTAATAAAATAAGGATATTTCTGACATACTTGCTCTAACATAAGATAGTTCTCATGGAGATGCTCTTTTAACTCATCTAACCATCTTTTACCATTTTTATATGCACTCTCAAAAGCAACATGAGAAAGAACACTCCCTTGTGCAAAATGGATAGATTGATATATATCTAAAAATCTTTTTCGTAACTCTCTGTTTTGAATCACGACACTACTCATTGCAAAACCAGCCATATTAAATGTTTTTCCAACACCTATCGCTGTTACTGTTATCTCTTTTGCTTTCTCATTTAAAGATGCAAATGGTATATGTTTATATGGTTTATAGACTAAATCTGAATGTACCTCATCACTAAATACAACGATATTATGCTTTAAACAAAGTGCTAAAATCTCCTCTAACTCCTCTTTATACCAAACACGTCCAACAGGATTATGAGGAGAACATAAAAGTAGAAGCTTTGTATCTTTATCTATTTTTGATTTTAAATCTTCTATATCAAAACAATATTTGCCATCATCGCTCTGCTTTAAAGGATTTTTTAAAAGAGTTCGTTTATGTTTAACTACACTATGAAAGAATGGAGGATAGACAGGTGTTTGTACTATCACTTTATCACCAACATCACTAAATGCTTCTATTGCAACATTCATAGAAGCTACAACAGAATGAGAGTATAAAATATCTTCCAATTCAAAAGAGAAGTTATGTTCTTTTTGCATCCACTCTTTTTGTGCATTAAATGCACTCTTTGGAACTTCTTCATAGCCTATAATGGGATGTTCCAATCTCTTCTTTACAGCATCTAAAACAAAAGAGGGAGTATCTATATCCATATCTGCTACCCACACAGGTGTTACATCTTTAGTAGCAAAGAGTTCCTCTCTTAATGTGTACTTTTCTGCATTACTATTTTCTCTCGATGCCGAATAGTTAAAATCATATAACTGCTGAGTTTTTATCACTATCTTTTCATCACAATAGTAAAGTTATCAGATTGTTCAACAATCTCAAAACCATCAACACTCGATAGATTATTAAAAAATACAAAAACAGCATCTCTATTTACTCTATCTCTCATCATTTTTAAAAAAGTTTCACTATCATCTACTCTAGCAACTACAAAATCATAACCACGAAAGCTCTCTTTAAGATTGTAAGGGTCACCCTGCTTGAAAACAACTTGATGTTTAATTCTTTCATAGCCGAAATTATCTAAAGCTATCTTTTCATCTTCACAATCAACAAAACCTTTCTCTTGTAAAGTCACACCAACTCTTATAAATCGAGCTGATATATCTACACCATCTACTTGATTAAAATATCGAGCTAACTCAAAACTACTTTGACCTGTTTTACATCCAAAATCGATAGCTTTAGATGTTGATTTTATATATTTCATAGATTTTGATATATAGCTATATTGAACATCACTGAGATAACTCTCTTTACAACTTGCTACAACATCATTCTCATATCTATTTACTTTTTCTTGCTTATTTGAAGAGGATATAACATATCTAAAGCCTGCATTTTGATAAAAATGTTTTCTAAAAGCATATCGAGAATCTTTCATTATAAGATTTCCACTACTCGCCCATGAAGAGCCTAAAATAATAGAGTGTTTCGTGTCAAAAGTCGGTGTAGAAAAATCATCATAAGCAGGATGTACTTCAAAACCCTCAAAACCAAATATAGCTGTTTGACTCCATTGCCATACATTACCAACAACATCATATATACCATTAAAATTATATCTATCGACAGGAGAAGCACTCCAAGCTATTAAGTTTTGATTTGATTCTATTTTGTCTAACTCTTTTATATCACTTAATCCACTCTCTTCATAGATAGCTTTATACTCCCCTTCACTAGGAAGTGAATATTTTTTTCCCTCTTTAAAACTTTTATATCTACAAAAAGCTTCTGCCTCTAAAGCATTTACATCAACAGGAAAATTACTCGGCATATCTATAATTTTACTCACTGTTCTATATCGAAAATTTCCATCTATCTTCACCCAAAATGTTGGGTATTTAGCACCTGTTACCTTTAAAAAGTTTTTTCCCTCATCATCCCAAAATTGAAAATTTTCATATCCACCAGCCTCTACAAACTCAAGATATTCCCTATTTGATACTAAATATTTTGAAACTTTAAATTTATCTATAAACTCTCTATATCTACCATACTCATTATCCCAGCCATATAAACTATGCTCTTTATCTTTACCAAGTTCAATAGTTCTAGCTTCAATGGCTATCATCTCATTTTGAGGAGTATTTTTCGTGTCAATAAAAATATTAAAATCACTTACATCTTTTATAAACTCTAAAGGCATCTGACGATGTAAAACTAAAGAGGTCTCTATATGGATACGTTCATGTTCTATACCCATAAGAATAATCCACATATCACTCTTTTCTGTTATAGGTAGTGTAAATTCTATGCTATCTATAAGATTATTAACTATCTCCCGTACTCTATCTCTATACTCTCTAACTTCAGAAACTTCTGCCCAATTATAGTTACTACTATCAACATCATCCCAACTCATCTCATCTACACCAACAGCAAACATCGACTCAAAGTGTGGATTTACTCTTGTATCTATAATCTTCATATTTATAAGTTTGTTGATAAAAAAAGTAGCCGTATGTCCAAAATAAAATATCATAGGGTGACGAGTAGGTTCCGATTTTTTATAAAAAACAGAATCATCTTTTAAAAATTCAAATATTTTTTCAAAAAGAGAGTAACTATTGTTAAAATAGTTTTTTATCTCTTTACGCTTCTCTTTGACTGAATTTCCATCTAATGTAGGTGGGTATAAACTAACTCTATTCAAAACAACAACCCCTTATTGTAAAACTTTTTTCGCTAACTGTTTAGGTAAAATCCCTAATGATTCCTCAACAAGTTTTGTATCTCCATGAGTTATAAAACTATCTTCATACTCAAAACTTGTTACGTCAATATCATTAATGTTTACTTTAGATAAAAACTCTAAAATAGCTGAACCAACACCACCCATCTTTGCACTATCTGAAAATATGAACCATCTTTTATGTTTCTTTGTAAGAGAGAGTAGCATCTCTTCGTCAAGTGGTTTTACAAAACGTAAATCTAACAAAGAGATTTTAAAATCTAAAAGTTTTGAAGTTTCATAAGCTCTCCCTACCCCATTTCCATAACTGATAAATAAAATATCTGTCTCATTTGAAACTAAAAGCTGTGATTTTGCTAACTCAAAAGGTGTAGACTCTGGAAGAGATGTCTCTATAAAAGAACCTCTTGGGTATCGTAAAGAGGATGGATGATTATAGTTTGAAGCAAATGCCATTGCTTGATGAAAACTTTTCTCATCACGAGGAGCAAAAAGAGTCATATTTGGTATAGCTCTTAAAAAATTTATATCAAAAGCCCCTTGATGTGTTTCACCATCTTCACCTACTATTCCAGCTCTATCAAGAGCAAAAACTACTGGTAGATCCATTAAACAAGTATCATGTATCACTTGGTCAAATCCACGTTGTAAAAAAGTTGAATAAATAGTACAAAAAGGTTTAAATCCCTCTTTTGCTAAAGCTGACATAGATGTAACAGCATGTTGTTCTGCAAT
The DNA here is from genome assembly GCA_964404655.1 of uncultured Sulfurimonas sp. Lineage (GTDB taxonomy): Bacteria > Campylobacterota > Campylobacteria > Campylobacterales > Sulfurimonadaceae > Sulfurimonas. The sequence goes on from CAYOKX010000026.1 coordinate 5,409, forward strand.
AGCAACATCCCAAAACCTATCTGGATAAAGTTCCATCAGTTGTGTTAAACCTGTTCCTGTTGGCATAGCAGCTGTTGCACCTACTATTTTTTCATCATTTTTTGCAAGATGAAGTAGTGCTTCTGTATATATCTGTGTTGCACTCTTTTTAGAACTTTTTTTACATGAATGTCCATTTGCTAAATCAAACGGACCAACACCATGCCATTTTTCCTCTTTACCCTCTGCTATATCATACCCTTTACCCTTAAGTGTTTGACAATGAATAATAACAGGTTTATTTAATTTTCTTGCTTTGGTAAATATATCGATAAGAGATTCTAAATCATGTCCATCAACAGGACCAATATAATCTATACCCATCTCCTCAAACATAATCCCAGGAGTAATAAGTTTTAAAGACTCCTCCATCTTTTTTGCTATATAGTGTGCACCATCACCAAAATTATCCACAAAATTCTCAGTATGACGTTTAAACTTTTGATAAAATGAACCAGCCATTGCAGAACTTAACATCCTACTTAAAGCACCTATCGGTTTAGCAATACTCATCTCATTATCATTAAGTATAATTATCATAGGATATTTTCTATCACCGAGTTCATTTAATGCTTCATACACCATACCAGCTGTCATAGAACCATCACCAATCATCACAACAGGAATACGCTCAGATTGTTCCCCTTTAAGAGCGATAGCTTTAGCAGCACCAACACCTAAAGAGATAGAGGTAGAACTATGCCCTGCCACAAAATAATCATCATCACTTTCACTTGGTTTTGTATAACCACTTAAGCCATTAAACTCTCTAAGAGTATCAAACTCTTTCCATCTATTTGTTAAAAGTTTATGTGCATAAGATTGATGACTTACATCAAATATAAATGGGTCTTTTTTAGAATCAAATACTTTGTGCATCGCTACTATAAGTTCAGTAGCACCCAATGTTGAACTTAGATGTCCACCATTTTTACTAACAACTCTTAAAATTTCATCTCTAATATCTCTACAAACTACCTCTAACTCTTCTACATTTTTTGATTTTATATTCATCTATTATTCACTTAAAGCTGCTCTTTTTACTTTTTCAAATCGTTTTGCGATTTGAGCATCTATATTTCCAGCATCACTAATAGCTATCACTCCACCTTGAGTTACTGCACTATCTGAAACTACAACAATATGGTTTAATGTTCCTATCCGCTCCGATATTGCTCCATGATTTACAGGATTAACCCTTAATGTAATTTTTGATGCAGATTGAAGTTCTCGAATCAACTCTTGAGATAAAATATTTGCTATTTTATTTGAATTTTCTGAAACTTCACCACTAATAACCTCTTTGGCTATATCGATAGCAGCTAACATTAAATCACCTTTAATATTTTCTAAAGCTTGTCCAAACTCTTGAGAGTTTCTTTCTAATGTTGCTATGGAAGTAGAAAATTGTTCTATTGCACTATTTAAGTTATTTCCACCCTCTACTAAAGATTGTTCCCGTCCAGCTGTCATACCCTCTTGAAAAGATTCAGCTTTTACCTTTTTTAACTCTTGTGCAAATTCATTCTCTTTATCTTCAAGACGCATCTGTAACTTTATAAAATTTGAAGACATATCCTCTGTTTTTTTCATTAAAGACTCTATTAAAGAGTCTTTAGAACTTTGAGATAATGCACTGGAATCTATCTCTCTTGCTCTGGGTTCAATAGGTTGTTGCACTTGCTGTATCTCTAAATCTGGTTCTGAAACAGAGCCTAAAGATTTAAAACTATATTTATTTATATTATGCTCACTTTGGTTTGTATCTGAAATTACTATTGCCATGTTATCAACCTATCATCTCATCACTTGAACCCATTTGAATAGTTCCAGCTTCTGCAAGTTGATTTACAACTTCAACAATTTTTCTTTGTGCCACTTCAACATCTTTCATTTTAACTGCACCAAGGAACTGCATATCTTCCTCAAAGGCTTCTCTTGCTCGTGAACTCATAGCAGAGAAGAATTTCTCTTTTAACTCATCTGGAGCAGATTTAAGTGCTAACATAAGTTCAGCTTTATCAGCCGTCTTTAAAATCTCAGTAATAGCAAGTTTATCTAAATCTGCCATATCTTCAAATGTAAACATCATCTCTTTAATCATAGTTGCTAACTCTTCATCAACCTGTTCGATAGTAGCAAGTGTTGCCTTAGATGATTTTGCACCAAGACGATTAAATATATCTGCAACAGCACGAGTTCCACCAACTTCAACTTTATAAGAAGCAAGAGATTCAAGTTTTGATTCAAGAACAGCTGAAACACGCTTAATAACTGATGGAGAGATATCTCCAAGTTTTGCCATTCTCATACTTACTTCACTTCTTAATTCATCAGGAAAAAATTGTAAAGTATCAGCTGCTTCAGTCGCATCCATATGTGCCAAAATAAGTGCTATTGTTTGCGGATGTTCATGAGTAATAAAATCTGAGAGTTGCTGTGGTTTAATCTTAGAAAGATATGCAAAGTTTTGAGTATTTTGCATACTTTTGGAGAGCTTATCTAAAACTTTTTTAGCTTCATCTGCACCAAGTGTTCTATATAAGAGTTCTCTTGCATAGTCTAAACCACCAGATGTAATATATTGGCTAGATTGAAAAAGAGCTAAAAACTCCTCTAAAATGGCTGTAACAATAGCTTTATCAATCGTTTGTGACCCTGCAATAAATTTTGAAACCTCAGTAATCGCTTCAAGATTTAGATGTGCAAAAACTGTTGCAGTAGATTCATCACCTAATTGCAATAGTAAAATTGACATTTTTTCAGCCATACTCATCTCTTCTAACTTAACTTTTTGAGTTGGAGATAAATTCATATATTACCCTTTTTCTGTATTTCCTATCCCATCTGTTTCTTCTAATAGAGCTTGAAGAAGAGCTGATATCTCTTTTGGATTATCATCTAACATCAATTTCAATTTTTCTAATAAAACATCATGTTTAAGTTCATCTTCATTTAGATTTTCACCAAAACCTAATTGACCCTCTACTTTTTTACGCATAGCTTGTACACGCTCGACTAAATCATCCTCTTCCTCTTCATCTAAATCTAACTTAGGTTTAGTGAAATCATCTTCCTCTTTAGTAACTGTAAGCATACGCTCTGCAAAAGGAGTAATAACTTTTTTATATAAAATAAGAAGTAAGATAAGTACAAATAGATATTTAAATAGTTCACTAAATGGTACTAAATATGTTTGAGCAAAACTAACGGCTTTAGTTACTCCATTTTCATCTACACTATCACTATTTCTTTGAAATTGTAAATTTTGAACACTTATTTTATCCCCTCTATCTATATCTATTCCAATAGCTTGAGAAACTAAAGATGTTAGTGCTTTAATATCGGATTCACTTAAAGATTTGTATTCAAGTTCATCAAGTTCTACACCATCTGCATCTACTTTATATCTATACTGCCCATCCACTAAAACTGCAGCTGTTACTCTTTTTATTCTTGCAAATTGACTTTTTGTACTTGAAACTGTTTTACTAATTTCATAATTCGTTGTTCCCGTATTTTTTTCATATTTTTCTTTTGATTGCTTATCATCTAAACCTTGCACAGGTCCAATATTACTTACTGTTCCTGGAACACCACCAATTTGAGCAGGAGAAGAACCTTCTCGTTTTTCTTCACTAATTTGTTCACTTCTTACAACATTTTCAGGATCAAATGTTTCTGATGTTGAGTTTTTAATAGAAAAATCATATTCTATTGTCACTTGCGCAACAATTTTATCAATACCACCTACAAAAGGTGAAATTACTCGAATTATTTTTTTCTGTCTCTTCTTTTCCTCTTTTGTCTTAAAGCGTTGCTGAATAGTTGAGAGTTCACCCATTTGAGCCATCTCATCTTCATCACCCAATGTTTCACCATCATTGTTTACTAACATTACATCAGATGCACTCATCTTTGGTATAGCTGCTGATACTAAATTTTTAATACCCCTAACCTGCTTTGAAGAGAGATGTTTTCCATCTACTAAAACTACCATTACAGAAGCAGTAGGAGGAACTTGTTTTGATATAAAAAGAGAATCTTTAGGTAGTGCTAAACTAACAGAAACAGATTCAATGGGAGAGAGTGCATTTATAGTTCTTGAAAGTTCTCCCTCTAACGCTCGTAGGTGTTTTATTTTTTGGTCAAAATTTGTAGCTCCAAACTCTTGAGTATCAAAAAGTTCAAATCCAACACCTTGATTTTTGGGAATACCTAATGCAGCGATAGAGATTCGCTGTTTATATACTACATTTTTTGGTACTTTAATAACATTATCGGTACCTATTTTATAAGGTATCTCCTCTTTCTCAAGTTGCTCAATCACTTTAGCTGCATCAGAAGCACTTAATGAATCAAAAAGAGGTTCATATCTATTATCTACATCTTTTTTTGCAGTATAAACAACTAAAAAAATTAAAAAAGCGATAACACCGATAATAGCAGATGCAATAATCATCTTCTGCTGTTTACTCAACTTTTCAAAAAGAATAACTAATTGTGAAAAAAGTACCTTAAAATCCATAAACTTCTCTTCTTAATTAACTAAACTAAATCAGATAGTAGTTCAAAAAAACGGTTATTTTGCTCTTTAGTTCCAACTGTTACACGAATAGCGTTCATTCCATAACCTACTAAATTTCTAACTATCATCCCTTTTTTAAGAAGTTCATCAGAGATAGTTGTTGAACTATATTTTTTTTCATCAAAAACTAAAGTAACAAAATTTGTGTAACTATCTATAATCTCTATATTTTTATCTTTAGCAAATGCTTCATAACGTTTCATCTCACTAAAACTAAGTTCGATAGACTTTTCCACAAAATCACTATCATCAACAGCAATACTTGCTGCTTCTAAAGAGAGTGTTGTTATATTGAAAGGGGGACGAAGTTTATAAAGTTCTTTTATTATTTTAGAGTTAGATATACCATACCCTACTCTCATTCCACCAAGTCCATAAGCTTTTGAAAAAGTTCCAAGATAGATTACATTTTCAAATCTTGCTATCAACTCTTTTGGTTCAACTTTTTTACTTACATCTTTTTTGATAGCATATTCCATATAAGCACCATCAACAACAACTAAAGTATCATTATCAATCTTTTCAATAAATGAGAAAAGTTCTTGAGCATCTATCGCATCACCAGTTGGATTATTTGGAGTACATAAAAATATAATCTCTGGTTTTTCACTTTTATATAGTTCATAAAACTGCTCTAAATTATGCTCTTGACTTTGCGTCCTAATAATTTCAGAACCAACATGTTTTGCATAAATTTCATACATAGCGAAAGTTACACTGTTAATAAGTATTTTACTTTTCTCATCTGCTTTTGCATGAATTAAAAACTCTATAACTTGGTCACTACCAGAACCTATAATAAGATTATCATCTTTAACTTCAAATCTTTGAGCCAAACTCTCTTTTAATTTTGTCATAGAGTCATCTGGATATAAAGCCATATTTTTTACTATATCAACAACAGCATCTTGAACTTTAGGAGAACAACCATAAGGATTCTCATTTGAAGCAAGTTTCACAATATCTTTTGGTTCTATACCAAACTCACGAACAACAAGTTCGATAGGCTTTCCAGCTTCATAAGTTTTTATATTTTCAAGTTTTTTATTAAAATTCAATTTTCACCCTTTACATAACTTCCAAGCCATGTTACTTCCGTTGTATGTTTTAGTATAACTTTTTGTACCACTTCATCATCTATATGACCATAAAAATCTATATAAAACCAATAAGCAAATCCACTTTTATCATTTGATGGTCGTGACTCTATTTTTGATAAATTTATATCTGCATCATTAAAATCTTGTAAAAAATTTGCTAAAGAACCTGGCTCTTTAGCATTTTTTAAACGAACAAGAATAGATGTTTTATCATGTTCACTTATTCCATTTTTAAAATCACTTAAAATTACAAAACGAGTTGCACTATCATGCTCATCTTCTATATTTTCAAACATTGTTGGAACATTATAAAGTTTTGCAGCTATATGAGAACAGATAGCTCCTGCTTTAGGGTCTTGTGATGCTAAAATTGCTGCTTTAGCAGTTGATTCTACTGGTATCTGTTCAATATTTAAAAGATTATGTTCCGATAAAAATTCTCTACATTGACCAAAACCTTTATCTTTAGAGTAAATTTTATCTATTCCATCTAAAGATGAAGAGTGTGTTGCAAAAGACATATGAATAGGCATATAGAGTTCAGCAACTATTTTTACACTACTTTTAGAAAGTAAGTCAAGAGTTTCTCCAACTATTCCATCACGGGAATTTTCAATAGGAACAACACCAAATTTTGCACGTTTTGCTTCAAGTGTTTGAAAAACACCACTAATAGAACCAATAGCAAGATAATCACTCATAGCTCCAAAACGACTCTCAGCAGCTTGATGAGTAAATGTTCCTTCAGGTCCTAAATATGCTATACGTTCAGGAAGTTCAAGATTACGTGCAACAGCAAAAACCTCTAAAAATATCGCTTCAATAGCACTCTGATTTAAAGCACCATCATCTTTTAAGCTCTTAGCTGTCAATCTATCTATAATATCTTTTTCACGTTCTGGTCGATAGATAGCAGTTCCATTACTATTTTTAATCTCACCAACACGATGTACAACTTTCATTCTTTTATTTAAAAGCTCCAGCATCTCATTGTCTATTGTATCGATAGCATCTCTACAATCTTGTAATGTTTCCCATTGTATTGAGTCTTTCATATTTTCTCCAATATCTCTTGCATATTAGCAAATATTAAATCTGGTTTTAGATTTTTATCTAAAAAAGGAACTATCTCTTTTGCAGTTTTATATTTACCACTTGTTACAAAAATAGTTTTAATCCCTAACTCTTTTGCTCCACCTAAATCACCCTTAACATCATCGCTTATCATAGTAATATCATTAAATAAAGCTTTACTCTCTTGTTGTTGAATTTTTATTAAAGCCTCTTCATAAAATGCTATACTAGGTTTACCAACAACACTATATTTACAAGACGTAGCAAACTCTAAAAGTTTTAAGATAGCACCTACCCCAGGGTAGCGTTTAGAGTTTTTTGCATAGATAGATGTTTCGTGCATTCCAACTAAAGATGCTCCAGCCAATATAAAATCTATCATTTGAGCATACTCATCTGCACTAAAATTTTCTTTAATCGCAACTAACACTGTTTTAGGATTTTTATAATCTAAAATATATCCCATATTTTCTAAAGTTACTAAAAACTCTTTTGCACCATAGGCTGCAACAGCTCTTTTTTCCACTCTTGTTTCAAGAAGCATTAAAGGGTCAAGATATTTATCAAAACTAAAATTAAATCCTATTGACTGAAGATAGTTATAAAAATTTTGAGAACTTTTTTTAGTATTATTTGTCACTATCATATAGGGAGTTTTAGTTTTATTTAAACTATCTATAAACGCTATACTACCTTCAATAGGAGATTTATCTGCATCACTAATTAAAGTACCCTGAACATCTATGAAATACATTTTAAACCTATTTTTCTAAAAACTCTTGCTCTAATGCAATAAGGTCATCAAATGTTTCACGTCTTCTAATAAGCTTTGATTCTCCATTTTTAACAGCTACCTCAGCACTACGTCCACGAGTGTTATAGTTACTACCCATACCAAAACCATATGCACCAGCACTATGAATAACAACTAAATCGTTATGAGCTAAAGGAGGAAGAGGATAATCTTTTGCAAAGAAATCTCCACTTTCACATACTGGACCAACTATATCAACAGCTCTTTTTTCCTCTGTTGAATCTGTTACAACATCTATCTTGTGATAAGCACTATATAAAGCTGGGCGAAGAAGGTCATTCATAGCACCATCAACTACTACAAATTTTTTCGTACCATTTTGTTTTTCGTAAAGAACTTTACTCACAAAATATCCAGCATTTGCCGTCAAGAATCTTCCTGGTTCACAGATAACTGTTAAATCAAGACCTTTTAAAGTTCCTAAAACAGCTTGTGCATAATCATAAGTTTTAATTAACTTTTCATCATTATATTGAATACCTAAACCACCACCAACATCAAAAAATTTCAACTCTATTTTAAGATTTTGAAGAGAACGAACTAAATCAGCTACAATCTCTGCTGATTCATAGATAGGTTTAAGTTCAGTAAGTTGAGAACCTATATGAAAGTGGATACCTACTGGGTCTAAGTGTTCAGAGTTGTTTGCTTTAATATACATACGTTTAGCACTATTTAAATCAACACCAAATTTATTATCATGAAGACCTGTTGAGATGTATGGATGTGTTTGAGGGTCGATATTTGGATTTACTCTTATACTAATGCGAGAAGTTTTACCTAACTCTTTGGCTATTATCTCTACACGACCTAGCTCTGCTTCACTCTCTACATTTATATATAAAATATCTTTCTCTATCGCTTCACGAATTTCATCATCACTCTTTCCAACACCTGAAAAGATGATTTTATATGCAGGAATACCTGCTAAAAAAGCACGACGAACTTCACCGATAGAAACACAATCAGCACCAGCACCAAGTTTTGCAAAATGTTGCACAACACTTAAATTTGAGTTTGCTTTAACAGCATAACAAAGAATAGATTTTCTTGCTTTAAAAGAGTCTTTAAGCTCATTATATTGAGATTCCATATAATCTAAATCGTAGATATAAAGAGGTGTTTTATATTGGTTAGCTAGTTGTTTAAAATCAATCATAATCATCCATACATATTTTTAAGAGAGATTTTATCTAAAAAGTACTTATATCTTTGTTATAAAATATCTATGTAGTTTTACTATATTTTTTCCACTGTCGAAATGCGATAAAAAAAAGAACTATTATCGGGGCTATAACACCTAATTCACTTGGTATTGTTTTATTATTTGAGAGTTCTATCAGCATAAAAAGTATTCCCCAAACCATTAAAGTTGATAAAATAGCCCCAAAACTAAACATAGAAATATTTACTGAACGAGCACTAATAGGAACAAAGAAAAAAATAATTACGACCATTAATGGTACAAAGAATGGATATATAAAAATTCTATATAATGCAGAACGAATACTACTCGTATCTATATTTTGTTCTTTTAAAAGTATAATTGCATATACTGCATCAATAATTGTAAAATTTACTTTTCCCTCATATACTTGATCTAATATTTTAGGTCTAAAACCTTTTAAGACTTTCAAATCATTCGCTTCTGTTACTGTTATACCTAAAGACTCAAAACCAATACTATCAGGCTTTCTAATAATATTTGCATCTTTAATAACCCAAAATCCATCTCTATATTCTGCAGATGATGCGATAAGAACCTCTTTTAAAGAGCTTTGTTCTATACTAAAAACTCTTATTCCCTCTGCTTTTTCTTGAAGTGGTAACATCTTTGAAAAATAGATATATTTATCTTTATATGTAAAGAAAAGGTCTCTCGTTGGACTAAGATATTGAGCATTTTTACGAATATTATTTGAAAATTCATATGCTCTTGAAAAACTTGGTAAAGAGTGAAGTAGTATAAAAATAATAACTATTGAAGTTGAAACAAATAAAAAAGGTCGTAATATATCTATACGTGTATAGCCAAGTGAAAAAAATGAAACTAAGGCATTAGAACGTATCAAAAATATTTTAGTAGATATCATTGCAAAGATTAAAGATAATGGAAGGAGCATATCGATAGCATAAAACGACTTATATACTAGATAGATAAGTGTTAAGTTGGCAGATTCAGAAAGTTCTGAAGCATTTTGCATATAATCAAAACCAACAAGAAAAGCGACTAATGCTAGAAGAATAATAAAAAAGTATTTCAAATAATAATATGAAATATATTTAAAAGCTAACATTTTTTTATAATTTTAAAAACTAAATTTTTTCACTGTATATTTAGAACTTGTATCTTCCAATCTATTTTTCAATAAAAAATCTATCGCATTACAACAGTGTTCTATCCATTTTTCTAAATAATTGCTCTCTTGTTTATTAAAATCACCTAAAACATAAGAAGCTACTTCCCCTTTATGTTCAGGTTTTCCTATACCCATTCTTACTCTTGCATATTCACGAGAAATTTTTTCATCAGTAGATTTCAATCCATTGTGTCCACCATGTCCACCACCATATTTAAAACGTAGTGTACCAAATGGTAGGTCTAAATCATCATGTATTACAACAACTTCATCAACTTTATAAAATCTTTTTACAGCAATAATAGAGTTACCCGAAAGATTCATAAATGTAAGTGGTTTTAATAAAAAATGATTTTGAAATTTGAAAAGTTCACCTTCAAACGATGATGAAGATAGTTTTTGAGCATTATTTCGTTTTATAAGTGCATCTATAACCATAAAACCTATATTATGACGAGTTTTTTCATAGGCGGAACCAGGGTTCCCCAGTCCGACTATAAGCATAATTATTTAGCTTTAATAATTGAGATTAATGCAACACGATCAGAATCTAAAACTTTAATATTTTCTAATTCTGGAAGATCACGAACAAGTTTAGAATCACCTGTATCCATCTCTGTAACATCAACTTCAATCTTATTTAAAAGATTTTCAGGAGTACATTTAACAGTTAAACGAGATTTAGCCATATGTAAAAGACCTTTATTTTTAAGACCTTTCGCTTCACCAACTGCTACAACTGGAATGTTGAATTTAGTTGCAACACCTGGTTGTGCTACCATTAAATCAACATGTAAAAGATTACCTGTAACTGCTTGAGATTCATATGATTGAACAACAACATTCAACTCTTGACCATTTACTGAAACTGGAAATGCAATAGTCTCTTTGTTGCGAACAGTACGGATATATTCATTCATTTTGAATGCAGCATTGATATTTTCAAAACCTTTTCCGTAGATGTTAGCAATTAGATAACCATCACGACGAAGCGCGTTTGTTCCCGCTTTGTTTATACTCTCTCTAATAATACCTTCTAACATATAAAATCCTTAAATTTAAAAATAGATGGAATTGTAGCTAAAATAGCTTTAGCTTTTGTTTTAATCTTCTTTATTCTTTTTTTTAGCTACAATTTTCATATTATACGAGATTTCAAAGGAACCATTTTGCAAACCAGACAATATTCATTAAAAGTATGTGAATTAACTATCGTTGATGATAATGAATTTATCTCTTTTTTTGAAACTAACTATCCAATTTTCAAAGATTATCTTATCGTTATAAATGGAACAGTTAGTGAAGATATAGAGTTATACCTAAATAATAAAAATCTTAAATTTATGGTCGATGTAAAACTCCCTGTTGGACAACCTCGTAAAGCAGTTGAAGCAGAAATAACATCGATAAAAGAGCATTATCTTTTATCTCAAGAGAAACTTGAAGGCGAAAAAGAAAAACTCGAAGAGAAGTTTTTAAATCTAACAAATAAGATACAAAACAATCTAAAAGTTTTAGATACTCTTGTTAGAAGTGGGCAAGAACTCAATATTGAGGGAGACCTACTTCTTCTAAATAGAGTAAATAGTGGCGGTAAAATAGTTATAGAGGGTAATCTAATAATTACACAGATAGTCGATGGTGCTATCCGTTGTAATGGAAATTTTATGATGATACAAGCCTCCCCAAAAGCAAATATAGTTTTTCATGGAGTAGAGGTGGATAATGCTTACCTTTTACTTGATAAACTAAATAAAGTGGAACTTATAAATAATGAGATAGTAATAACACCAGTATTAAAGGAGACAAATTGGAAAGACTAGGTAGAGTAATAGCAATAATAAGTGGTAAAGGTGGAGTTGGTAAAACAACAACAACAGCAAATCTTGGTTTAGGTTTAGCGATGAATAATAAAAAGTGTGTTGTTGTTGACTTTGATATTGGTCAAAGAAACTTAGATATGATTTTAGGTTTAGAAAATCGTGTTGTTTATGACATTGTTGATGTGATGGATGATACGGTAAAACTACAACAAGCGATTATTAAAAGTAAAATAGATGAAAATCTTCATTTTTTAGCTGCTTCACAAACAAAAGATAAGAGTGTTCTTGAGTCTGAAAAAATTCAAAAACTTATTGTAGAACTAAAATCAAATTATGATTATATTCTTTTAGATGCACCTGCTGGAATAGAGAGTGGTTATGAACATACTATTGAGTTTGCTGATGCTGCTATTATTGTTGTAAACCCTGAGGTTTCTTCTATTCGTGATGCAGATAGAGCTATCGGTATTTTAGATTCAAAATCTCAAAAAGTAAAAGATGGTGGAGAAGTTATAAAACATCTTATCATTAATCGTATAGACGCAAAAATGGTTGAGAGTGGTGATATGCTCGATGGAAATGATATTTTAGAGATATTAAGTATAGAACTATTAGGAAAAATTCCTGAAGATAGAGCGATTATAGAGGCATCAAATCAAGGAAAACCTGTTATTTTAAACAGTAATTCTCCTGCTGGTCAAGCTTATAAAAGAATAGCTTCTCGTATCTGTGGAGAGAAAATCCAAATCAAAGAAGTAGAACTTCAAAGTGGTGGATTATTTGACAAAATTAAAGGGATATTCAAATAATGTTTTCTTTTTTCAACAAAAAAGGCACAGCTAAAACAGCGAAAGATAGATTGACTATCGCTATTATGTCCGATAGAACAGGAACAGATAATTTTCCCTTTATGGAGAAAATGAAAGCTGAAATTATTGAAGTTGTTGCTAAATATATGGGTGTAAAAGATATAGATATTAAGAAAGAGGTTGTTGGTGATGTTGAAGCACTCTCTATCGATATAGAGCTTGATGATGCAACTATGAGTAGAACTAAAATATAAACAAAGAGGGTACTTTTATGAATGAAACTCTCATAGGTCAAATCGATAAAATTTTGTTTGAGGAGGAGAGCTTTTTTATAGCTGTTTTAAAAACAAAAGAGAAGATAAGTGGAACATACTATGAGAGTGAGATTTCAAATATTAAAGGTTCTGCTGTAACTCTCAACGGTTTTTGGGAGGAGCATCACAAATATGGAAAAACTTTTAAATTTAGTTCTATAAAAGTAAATCAAAATAAACTCTTTTTCTTTCTCAATAAAATAGTAAAAGGTTTCACAAAAAAACTCTCTGCTGAACTTATAGAACAGTTTGGAGAAGAGGGTCTTATAGATATTTTAGATAATGATATAGAAAGACTTTTAGAGTTTAGTGGTGTCAAAGAGAAGCGTCTTCAAAAGATTCAAGCCTCATGGAAAAAGTTTTCCTCTATGCGAGAGTTAGGAGAGTTACTTACTCCTTATGATGTTTCTCCTACACTCTTAACAACTATAGCCACAGCGATGAAAGATGTCGATGAACCCTACACAAAAATTAAAAATAACCCCTATATACTTACCTCAATAAATAGCATAGGTTTTAAACGTGCCGATGAACTCGCTCTCAAGATGGGAGTAGCGAAAGATAATGAGGGGCGTATTAACTCTGCTATGGATTATGTACTCCTAAACTATTGTGAAGCACAAGGAAATAGTTGTGTCTCTAAAGAGATTTTATTTGATGGTTTGGATGAACTTTTAGAGTTTAAAGAGAAACATCATCTTTATGAGGTAGCACTTGTTCAAAGAGTTCAAGAACAAAGTATCGTTATGATGAAAAATGAGCGAGTATCTCCAGCACGTCTTTATGATGCTGAAAAGTTTTTATATGATAACTTTAAGATGCGTACAAAGATAGATAATGGTGGATTTGTTCGAGATATAGATGAGTTTTTGAAAGATAGTGATTTACAATTAGGAGAGCAACAAAAAGAGGCTGTTTCTACAATAAACGATGGTAAATCTATACTTTTTTTAGTAGGGTATGCTGGAACAGGTAAAAGTACAACATCAAAAACTATTCTTAATCTTTTAAATACTAAATATGCCGAGAGTGAGATTATCACTTGTGCATTAAGTGGTATCGCTTCTCAACGCATCGCTGATACAACGGGATATGAGAGTGCAACTATTCAAAGTTTACTTATAAAATATGAGAAGATGGATAGTTTTCCTTTTAAAGTTGTTCTTATAGATGAAGCTTCAATGATAAACTCCTCTCTATTCGCTCGTTTAATTCGTAAAGTAAAAAGAGATGCGATTCTTATAATCGTTGGTGATGATGCACAACTCCCTCCTATTGGTGCTGGAAATGTTTTAAGTGATGTTTTAACTTTAGAGTTAGCTCCTATTGTAAAATTGACTAAAATATATAGACAGAGTGAAGAACAGGCTATTACCCTTATCGCCAATGATATTCGAAAAGGTGAAGTGCCTCTTTATAAACAAAAATATGATGATTTTGAGTTTATTGATGTTTCTATTCAAAACTATTATGCGATGAAAAATATGTTAACGGCTCAAGAGCTTAAAAATCTGCGTGAAAAAAATTCTCAAGATATTATAGTCGAGATAATTAATGAGGTTGTAGACTCTATACAAAAAGCAAGATATAGACTTAATAATAAACTTATAAAAGAGTATCTAAACTATTTTCAAGTGATAACACCTATGAAGGGTGGAACTTTAGGTGCAAACAACTTAAACAGTGTCATCCAAAACTATTTCAATCCAAATCCTATAAAATTTGTCAAAAGAGGTTCATTAGAGCTTCGACTAATGGATAAAGTGGTACATATTAAAAATGAAAATATGAACTCATGGAGTGGTGAGGAGTTTAAAACTGGAGAGGAGTCCTCAAAACGACGAATATTTAATGGTATGAGTGGACTACTTTTTAAGATAGATGAGAAAGAGGAGCAACTTTTTGTTTTCTATCCTAATGAAGATATTGTAGTTGTGTATGAGTTTGATGAACTGAAATCTTTTCTGATGCTCTCTTATGCTTTGACTATCCATAAAGTACAAGGGATGGAGTATGATATAGTAGTTATCCCTATGAGTTTTACTCACTATATTATGCACAATACTAAACTTGTATATACAGCTATAACTAGAGCAAAACATAAATGTATAGTAGTTGGAGAGAGTGGAGCTTTTGAGAGTGCTTGTAAAAAGATAGATGTAACACGTAGAGATACTGTACTTTTAGAGTTATAGTTTTGATATAATTAGATGAACTTAAAATAAGGTAGATATAAAGATGGTTGCATCAGACATTCAAAATTTTTCGGAAGGTCGTACAAAGGCTAGGGCTTATTTTTGTTATCTATTTTCTAAAAATATTCAAAATAATCTTCCATCTTTAAGTGAAGAGATGATTATGCCTCGTTTGTTAAAGATGAAGGCAGATTTAGAAAATTGTGAGGGGGTTTATCTTTTAGACCATAAAGGGGTGCAAGTAACACCTACTTTTACAGATGGTAGTCAGATAGATTATGATGTAGGTAAAATTCGGGCTGACCGGGCTTACTATTATCGTGCTGTAAGAGAGGAAAGGTGTACTATTACAGACCCCTATCCTTCTCTGATAACAAAAGATTTAACAGTAACTGCTTCAGCCCCTATATTTTGTGAAAATGGAAATCTTAAATATGTAGCTTGTTTAGATATGCCTTTAGATGAAGTTTTAAAAATCTCTCATCTTAACACATTTGACACATTTTTTTCAAAACTTTTTAAATACTCCTATGGAACTTTTGCTTTTGCTTTAATTGCTGTGGCACTTTTACTTTTTTTACATGGTATTAAAGGTTTTTTTGATGGAGATATAACTTTCTCACACCTATCCATAGATGATATGTTTAAAGCAACTATTCTTCTAACTCTCTCTTTGGCTATATTTGACTTAGCAAAAACCTTGATAGAAGAAGAGGTACTAGGACAACACAAAGAGCATGATATAAGTGGTCCACATAAAACGATGGTCAAGTTTTTAGGTTCTATTATTATCGCTTTATCGATTGAAGCATTAATGTTAGTATTTAAGTTTGCCATAACAGACCCCGATAAACTTCTTTATGCTATATTTATAATGGGTGGTGTTTCACTACTTCTTATAAGTTTAGCAATATATATAAATTTTACAAAAATCAAAAATAGAGATAACTAATGATAGCAATAGTCGATTATAATATGGGAAATTTAGCAAGTGTTCAAAATGCCTTTGCTAAATTAGGAGAAAAAACAGTAGTAGAGAGTGACCCTACAAAATTTAAAGAGTATGATAAACTTATATTACCTGGTGTTGGTGCTTATGGTGATGCGATGCAACATCTCAGAGAGCGTAATATGATAGAGCCTTTAAAAGAGTATGCTAAAAGTGGTAAATATATGTTAGGTATCTGTTTAGGTATGCAACTACTTTTTGAGAGTAGTGAGGAGTTTGGTAAGCATGAGGGATTAGGGATTATTAAAGGGGATGTCAAAGCTTTTGATAGTTCAAAATTTAGCGAACCTTTAAAAGTTCCTCATATGGGTTGGAATAGAATGTTTACAACTGAGCATCCACTTTTTAAAGGTTTAGATGAAAATCATTATCTTTATTTTGTTCATACATATCATGTGACGTGTTCAGATGAAAAAGATATCATAGGACGAACTAACTATGGATATGAGTTTACTTCAGCTGTGGCAAAAGGAAATGTGTTTGGTATTCAGCCACATCCTGAAAAAAGTCATGAAAACGGTTTGAAAATTTTAGAGAATTTTATTTCGTTAAAACTATAATGCTCCCAAGAAATCGAACTAAAAAAGCAAGAGTTCTAATTCCAATATGTTAAAATAAAGTTAGAAAAATAGGGATGAAAATATGAGTACAAAAAGAAAAACAGTAACTACTCAGCCCAATAAAAAAGCAAAACTTATCAAAAAAACAGAA
>CAYOKX010000027.1:0-22130 GCA_964404655.1 uncultured Sulfurimonas sp.
CCTTTTAGAATATTGTAAAACATTGGGTGGTAGATTTGTAGTAGGGGTTGCTTCGGATGAAGTTGTTGCTTCATATAAAAAAAATGTACCTGTAATTCCATTAGCTCAAAGAATGAGAATGTTAAAAGCTTTAGATTGTGTAGATGATGTTGTATCTTATGACAAACTAGAGTATGTAACACAATGTAAAGAAGTAGATGCCATTTTTGTGATTGGAGAAGATTGGGGAGATAAACCTCATAATATTGCCGTAGAAGAGTATTTAAAATCAAAGGGCGCAAAGATTGTACAAGTAAGCTACAACCCTCAAACTTCATCTACAAAAATAAAGCAAAATGTAATGGCTCAAACTCATAAAGTAGATAATGTTGCATAAAAACAACTAAAAGATTTAAAAATAGGAGAAATTTTTTTAGCTATCTCTTTTCAAATCTTTTATCATCTTATCAGCTACATCTTTTGAGGCATAGTTAAGTAGTCCTTCACTCTTTTTCTCCAAAGATAAGTTGTCAAATATCTCTAAAAAACTATTTTTTAGGTTCTTAGTTTCTCTTTCACACCAACCTAAATTATTATCTACTATAAATTTTGCATTATAGTATTGATGGTCACCTGCTGAATAGGGATAGGGGATATAAAATGTTGGAAGAGCATTTGAAGTAAGTTCCCAAAGAGTGCTTGCACCAGCTCTACTTACTGCTAAATCAGCTCTTGTTATAATCTTATCTAACTCTTGTGTGAAACTATAAAGTTCAACAGATATATCTAAATCCATATAACTTTTTTTAACTCTTTCAAAATCATTCTCACCTGTTTGATGAATAATCTTAATATCTCTATTTTTTAACTCTTTAGCCAAAGAGAGAGCTAAATCATTGATAGCTTTTGCCCCTTGTGAACCACCTAAAAAAATAATTGTTTTTAGCTCTTTACGAACTCTTGCATTCTGAAAAAAGCTCTCTTTAACTGGATACCCTTTTATAGTTGAATTGCTATCATAAGCAGATATAAAATTTTTAGTGTAGGGTTTTAAAAGAGCATTTAATCTCCCCTCAACAGCATTTTGTTCATGGATAAAAAGAGGAATTTTAAGAGATAAAGTTGCAAAAGAGGCTGGAGCAGAGGAGAAGCCACCTACGCTATATGTTACCTCAATCTTATTTTCTTTAAGAATCTTTCGTGCTTTTAAAAATGCTTTAAAAATATGAAAAAGTGAACTTATTTTTCCAAATCCTTTTTTATCCACAACACCTGATGTTTTTAAGAAATAGACATCCTTAAAAAGAGAGGAGTTTTCAAAATATTTTTTATCTTGTCCTTTTTGAGAACCTATAAAAATAACTTCATAGCCCTTTTTTACTGCTGAATGAGCAAGAGCTTCTGCGACCATCAGATGCCCACCAGTTCCACCACCTGTTATACATAACTTCATATATTTATAACCTTTTATCTTATATCAACTTTTTTTGAAACCATAAGAACCATTCCAATGGCAAAAGAAGCACCTAACATCGAAGAACCACCATAACTTAAAAATGGAACAGAGATACCTTTAATAGGTGTCATTCCACTAATCCCATAAGCATTTATTAAAAATGCAAAAGACAAGATAAGCCCTATCCCTAAAGTGAAGAGATAGATAAGTGTTTCATCCGTTTTTATAGCAATTCTAAAAATTCTGCGTAGCATCCATAAAAAGATAAAGACAACAATAGTAACACCTAGAAAACCAAACTCTTCTGTTAATCCTGCTAGAATAAAATCGGTATGAATTTCACTTAAAAAGCCTAATTTAAAAGTTCCATTTGCTAGACCTTGTCCAAAAAAGCTACCATTATAAATAGCATTAAGAGAGTGTCCTATCTGATAGGGTTCTACTTCCACAGGTATTCTTAACCAATCTTCCATAAAACTTGGTAAAATCTCTAATATAGTATTTTGAGCAATAGACCACCATGATAGAATTCTATCTGTTCTATGAGATTCTGCAAAAATAAAATAGATAAAACCTAGAAAAACAACTCCCAAAATAGAGAAGAAAAATTTCCAACTACTTCCAGATAATATAAGTAATGTTAAGAGTGTTATTCCTAAAACGGCTGATTGACCTAAATCTTTCTGTTTAAGAGCAATTATAAAAACAGAGATAATAAAAACGCTTGCATAGGGTATAAAACGGATAAACTCATCTTTGATACCCATTCCTCCATGATGTCCCATTTTCCGAGAAAAGCTCCATGCTAAAAAGTAAACAAAACCAACTTTAAAAAATTCAACAGGTGCTAAAGAAAATCCTGCTAATTTAATCCATCTTTTAGCTCCACCAACCTCTGTTACTAATGATTCAGGAAGAATAGGCATTAAAAGCATTAAGATAGAGGATAATATAAAAAGAAGAAAGCCTATCGGTTTGAGCCATTTATCTGGATTAAGTGTTGAAAGAAACCATATTGTAAAAAGACTTAATATTGCAAATGCAAATTGTCTTTTTACAAAATGAAATTCATCAACATTAAAAAGAATAGTAGTATATACAGATAATGAATAGGATAAAAGAATACTAAAACCGATGAGAATTGCAGTAAGTGTGAAGAGTATTTTATCGGCTTGCATCGTTTCTTATAGACCTATTTAAGCTTATGAATTTTTAAAACAAATTCTACTTCAGCTTTAGAAAGGTGTAACTCTTTGCTAATTGTCTCTAAAGGTATTCCTTGATTAAAAAGGTGTATTATTTTTTCATCATCTTTTGCATGAAGTGAAGATGGTAATGATATCTGTTTTACACCATTTTCAAGAGAGGAGAGTCTAAAATCAACTTTTGAATCGAGAACACCCATATTTTCTTCCATCGCTCTGACATTATCGATGATAGGTTGAAGCATATCATAAACACCTCTCTCTATCTCTTGATAAATCTCTTCATCACTCATTTTTGAAGAGATGGTTTCTATTCTTTTTTGAGATTCATTTTGAGCTTTTTTTATATGAAATAGCTCTTGATTAATATTTTCAAGGGTAGATGCTAATAGATGAATCTGTTTTTTATATTGTGCATCTTTTGTTACAAGAATATAAAGCATATATAATACTATACCACCCATAACAGCAATAATATATTCCAAATAAAACTCTTCAATATTTATATAAAAATTCATTATTTCTTCTCTCTCATCTCTCGAATTAAAACTCTCTCTCTTGCTGTCATATAAGCACTCCATTCTTTTTCATCTCGTTCATGAATTTTTGTTATATATGCAAGAGTTTTACTTTGTGCTTTAAAGAATACTCCGACATCTCTTTTTGGATGGACAGGCATCTCTATACGTCCATAATACTCAACATTCTCTTCTAAAAATTCTTGAGAAAGGTTAAAGTGCTCAAATCCTATTGATTCTATCTCTTCTTGATATAGTAAAGATACTCTTTGAGGTTCTTCATTTTTTAAAAATCGTTCTAGTGAATCTATTTTATTATGAAGTTCTACTACAAGGTTTAATAAAACAGGGTCTGTATCTGCTGTTTCACCTCTTGCTTTTGCGAGTTTAAGCCATTGGTTTATAGGATTATCATCTGACTCACTAAGTTGATGATACTCTCGTTCAAATAACTCTTTATTTTCTTGAACTTCACTAAAAACTAAACTAATAGGAGCTTTTACTAAACGAGGCATATTAAATAGCCTTATCTAATATAATTAAAGCTAAAAAGGCTACACCTAAGTATCCATTTATAGTAAAAAATGCTCTATCTATCTGAGTAAAATCACGACGTACAAGTTTTTGTTCATATCCTAATACAAATCCTGAACCGATAGCTGATATAAAAGCAAAAAGACCTAAACCTGCTGACCAAGTAAAAAGTACCCAAAACAGAACTGCTAGGGAGTGAAATATTGCTGATATGAAGAGTGTTGCTTCTGCTCCATATTGAGAGGGGATAGAGTGAAGTTGATTCTCTTTATCGAACTCTATATCTTGAAGAGAATATAAAAGGTCAAATCCAGCCACCCAAAAGATAACACCTAAACTAAGCAGAACAGACCATAAAGGAATAGTTCCACTCACAGCAACAACACCAGCAATAGGAGCAAGACCAAGAGCCACACCTAAAACAACATGTGCTAAAGAGGAAAATCTTTTAAAGTATGAATAACCTCCGAGAACTATTAAGATAGGAACACTTAGAGCAAATGCAAGAGTGTTTATACTCCATGCAACAACTACAAATATAAAGGCATTTACACCTATAAATATCAACATACTTAAAGGGTTTATTCTTCCATCTACATTTGGACGATTTGAAGTTCTAGGGTTTTGAGCATCTATATCACGGTCTAAATATCTGTTCACTCCCATAGCAAAATTTCTAGCACTTAGTGCTGCGATAACACCAAATGCTAGAAACTCCCAACCAAACCAACCATCACTTGCAACAATCATCGCAATAAAGATGAAAGGAAGTGAAAATATAGAGTGTTCAAACATAACTAATTCATTAAAATCTTTTATTTTTTGTATAAATTTTTGCACTATTGACCTTTGAAAATTATAGAAGGTGATTTTATCTAAAAATCCTTTAAAGGTTGATTTCTCAAACTAAGCAAAGCAGGCAATACAAAAATTCAAATCAAAAAGTAATACAACATTTTACACCAAAAAGAGCAAAGGTAAAAGAGAGGATTATTGTAGTAAGTAAGTAGTGCCATATAATTCAGACTCCCCCTTTGTCTTTTTATTAAGTCAGATTTATATATTTGTATAAGTTATCTTAGTTATAATTTTAAGAAATTTAAACCTAAGGAATAGAATGAAATATTTTCTCTTTTTTCTACTGTTTTTAACCTCTCTTATCGCTAACGATAAACAACAGCATTATGCTTCAAGTGAAGATTGTAAAAGTTGTCATACTCAGATTTATAATGAGTTTTCAGGTTCTATGCATATACACTCTACACCGCAAAAAGACCCTATTCATAAAGCTGTTTGGGATAGACATCCTCATAATAAAAAAGAGCAACGTTACGCATGTGGAAAATGTCATACACCTACTGCTAATAATCTTAATGATATGAAAACAAAGGGAACAAAAGCTCCTCCAATGATGGATAATCCAACACATCAAGCTGGAATTAGTTGTGCATATTGTCATCGTATTAAAGATATTGAAATTCATAAAAAAAGTAATACAAATGTTATGACAACTATTGAAAAACAGTATTTTGGTACACGTCAAAATCATATAAAATCTCCATATCATGGTATTGTTACAGAGGGTAATGAGCATATGAAAAATGGGAATGTATGTATAGGTTGTCACTCTCATAAAAAAAATAAAAGTGGATTAAATGTTTGTTCTACAAATATTGATAATGAGTTAGATGGTTCAAATTGTGTAAGTTGTCATATGCCTAAAATAAAAGGTTCTGTGTCTAGTTTAAATAAGACACAAACACATACTTTTCATGGTTTTGCAGGTTCACATTCAAACTCAGAGATGTTACAACAATATGTAGATATTACAATGGATAAAAAGTCAAACTCTTTTACTATTAATATTAACAATAAAACTTCTCATGCTCTATTGTTACATCCATTAAGAACTGCTGTACTAAAAGTATCTATTGTTCGTGGACAATATGTGCAAAAACTTAAAGATAAAGTATTTGTAAGAGTTATCGGTCATAACGGTAAACCAGCTATGCCATGGGTTGCAACTACAACACTTCGTGATACTATGATTCAAGGAAGAGAAAACCGTAAAGTAAACTATGATTACAAACTTCAAAATGGTGATAAAGTTGAGGTTGTTCTAGGGTGGTTTTTAGTAAATCCTAAAGCTGTTAAAAAATTAGGCTTAGCAGATGAAGATATAGCTACTCAATTTATTAAATTTAAAAAAGAGAGTTTTTCTTTCTAAGTTTATGTTACAATCCTATTAAATTTTATTAAATAGGATTGTATATATGATTGAATTCCAACATATACTCCCATATTCAACTCAACTAACTCTTTTATATGTAGAAGATAACGAAAGAACAAGAGATAGTTCCCTTATGATTTTTAGTGAATTTTTTGATAATATTATCTTAGCTGTTGATGGTCAAGATGGTTTAGAAAAATTTCAAAATCATAAAATTGATATAGTGATTACCGATATAAATATGCCTATTTTAAATGGTTTAAATATGGTGAAAAAAATTAAAAAAATTGATAAAGATATTCCTACTCTTATATTGTCTGCACATAATGAATCAAACTTTTTTATAGATAGTATTCAAATAGGTGTTGATGGATACCTATTAAAACCTATCGATATTAATCAGTTTATTACTATGCTAGATAAAATTACAAGAACATTACAACTAAAAAAAGAATCAGAATCAAACTTGAAACTTCTTAATCAGTATCAAACAGCTATGGATAAAGCAACTATTGTTTCTAAAATAGATACAAAGGGAGTATTTACTTATGTAAGTGATAAGTTTTGTAAAATTTCTGGTTATCGTAGTTCAGAGCTTCTTGGAAAGTTTCATCATATTGTTAGAGACCCTAATATCTCCTCAATTAAATTTAAAGAGATGTGGAAAACTGTAAAAGACAATAAAGAGATATGGCAAGGTTCTATGCAAAATAGAACAAAAAATGGAAATAAATATCATCTTTTTACAACTGTAAAACCTATTTTAGATATAAATAATGAGATTGTGGAGTATATAGTTATCTGTCATGATGTTACCTCTTTAGTAAATTTAAACCACGAAGTAAAATTACTTCACGAATACGATACTCAACAGCAACTTGATGCACGTGAAAAACTAGAGGTTGGAATAGTAAACCAGATGAGTGAACATATTGCTCAAGTGATATATACACCTTTAGATATATTGAGTGGAGATTTTTATTCACTCTATGATTGTAATGATGGACGAAGATTTTTTTATATTATAGATGGGCAGGGGCATGGTATATCTCCTGCACTTACTGTTTTTGCAACATCTTCGATTATCAATAATATTATAGAGAGTATTACAAGTTTAGATGAATTGATTAATCATATTTTCCCAATTATTAAAACATTTTTAGGAGAGATTGAACAGCTCTCTTATACGATGATTATGATAGATGAAAACTCAGATACTATATCTTATGCTTCAGGTGGAATGTATCCATTTTTAATAAAAACATCAGAGAGTGTTTTAAAAATAAAAGCAAACAATACACCATTTATGGAGTTCTCTCCAAATCCAATAGTAAATGAAGTAGCTATAACTCAATGGGATGCTATGCTTTTATATAGTGATGGATTTATTGAACATGAAAGTCGAGATTTTACAACATTGACACCTGAAGACCTTATCGATAACCCTTCACTAATAAAAAATGCCCAAGAGAAGATATTAGAACATCAATTAGAGGATGATGTTACGCTTCTTTATGTAAAAAATAGTAAGAGATTTAGATAGTCAATGAATCTTAAATTAGGAATTGTTTCTCCTCTTATTATATTAGCTTTAATTTTTATTCTTTTAACTGTTTCACTTTTTAAGCATAAGTATAAAGAGCAAGAATCTCTGTTTCAACTTAAGCACGAAGTTATTGTAGCCACAAAAATATCACAACTTATCCATGAACTTCAAAGAGAGAGAGGTTTTTCCGTAGGTTTTAGTTCTAATAGCCATAATTATAAGGAGCCTTTACGATTACAGCGTGTAAAAACTAATAATAAGATTAATCAATTAAACTCCTTTTTTAGAGAAACACTTACTGCTGATTGTGATATAAATATAGCAAATGCGATAAAAACAGCATTATCAAAACTTGATAATATTAATAAAATAAGAGAAGAGGTGGATAATAAAACAGCTCCTATACGAACTATTTTATCCTATTATAGAAAAGTTAACAATTTTTTTCTTAATATCGTTTTTAATATATCTAAATCTTCAAAAACACCAATAATCACTCAAAATCTTACAGCATATAGCCATTTTTTATATTTAAAGGAGTATATGGGGAGAGAGAGAGCTTTTGGTATAAATATTATTAACATAGATATAATGTTTTTAAGAAGTAAATTACAGTTTCATAAACTACTTATACAAGAGAATGTATATAAAGAACTTTTTTTTAAATATGCTTCAGATAATGCTATATCTCATTATAAAAAAGCTGTTAATGGAGAGTCTCTTATCGAGATAAACCGTATAAGAGATAAGATTTTAAAAACACCTAAAAGAGAGAAAATAGAGACAAATATAGATAGTTGGTTTTTAAATATCACTATGCAGATAGATATATTAAAAATGATTGATGATTATTTAGCAGGTGAAACAATCAATAATATAGAACATCAATATAGTAAACTTGAGAGAGATTTAAGTCTCTTTACTATTTTAAATATATTTAGTTTAGGTATTTTTATTTCAATGTTACTTTTAATTATACGTTTACTTCAAAAAGAGAAAGATTTAAAAGGACTTATCGATAAATATGTTATCACATCTACCACTGATTTAAGAGGTGTAATTACAGATGTAAGTCAAGCATTTTCAAATATTTCAGGATATAAAAAATCAGAACTTATTGGACAACAGCATAATATTGTTCGTGATTCGACAATGACAAAACAGGTTTTTAAAGAGATGTGGTATACCATCCAAAATGGAAATACTTGGTATGGGAATATAAAAAATAGAAATAAAGATGGGAGTTTCTATTGGGTCTATGCTATTGTATCACCCCTATATCATAATGGAAGAAAGATAGGATATTCAGCTATTAGACAAGATATAACAACTAAAAAAGAGATTATAGACCTGAATGTTAGGTTGGAGGAAAAAATTTCTGAAGAGGTTGAAAAAAATAGACAAAAAGATAAACAGCTTATTGAACAATCTCGATTAGCTCAGATGGGGGAGATGTTAAGTATGATAGCACATCAATGGCGACAACCTCTTAATGCTATAAGTTTTAATAGTGCAGGACTTGAACTAAAAGCACAACTTAATAAAGCAGATGCAAATACAGTTTTAGATGCTTCAAAGGTTATATCTCATAATGTACATTATCTTAGTCAAACGATAGATGATTTTAAGAATTTTTTCAAAAAAGATAAAGTGAAACAGAAAGTCTCTTATACTCAGGTTATTCAAAATACTTTACAAATCATATTACCATCTATTAAAGAGAAAAAGATTGAACTTATTCAAGAGTTAGATTTTCAAGAGGAGTTTTTTACATATTCAAATGAGTTACAACATGTACTCTTAAATATTTTAAAAAATGCCGAAGATATATTAGATGAGAAAGATGTTTTTAAACCATATATTAAAATAACTACCTATTTAAAAGATGAAAACTATATTTTAGAGATAGCAGATAATGGTGGAGGAATAGATGAGGATTATATTGTAAAGGTTTTTAATCCATATTTTTCTACAAAACTGGAGAAAGAGGGTACAGGATTGGGATTATATATGTCTAAAATGATTATAGAAGAGCATTGTTTAGGTAAGTTGAATGTCCGAAATAGTGAAGAGGGGGCTATATTTCAGATACAACTCCATAACATAGAAGAGGGATGAAATATTTTCTAAAAGAGAACTAAAAAGAGGATTTAGGTAAAAAAAATCTTAATTAAGAAAGTTTTTATTGTAAAGTATGTTACTATTACTTATATATGAAAAAATAAATAAATTAATGGGATAAATTATGAGTATTACAATTAGAAAAGCGATTATATCTGATACACCTTTTTTAGGAAAGATGATATTACAAAGTTCTCGAGGTAATAAAAAAACTGGAATCTTTGACCTTCTTTTAGAAACGAACAATGACAAAACAATTTTACAATCATTAGAACTACTCACTCAAACAAAAGCTAAAAGCCAAGCTCATTACAGTAATTTTTTAATAGCAGAAGTAGATGGTAAAGCAGTTGGAACATTGTGTAGTTACGAACCAAGAATAGCAACACAACAAGTTTTTTTAGATGCACTTAAAGAGATAGGGTGTGATGATAATGTATCTAAAACATTAGAGGTTATCTATCAATGTGATTTTAAATTGAACAACAGAACTTTAATGTTTGACTATATGGAAGAGCTAGAGGGATTTTTAGATGTAGGTATCTTAAAAGAACTGATGAAAAAGAGTCTTTTAACAGCTAGACTTAAAGGGTATGGTATAGCTCAAACAATAGTTGAAATAGGTTCGATAGATACTCTTCTTCTCTATAAAAAATTAGGTTTTAAAGAGATTAAAGAGTTAGAGTGTGAACTATATAGAGAAAATTTTGGTCGAAGTGGATTAACTCTTCTTGCCATAGATTTTTAAAGGCTTAAACTTTTAAGCCTCTAATACAACATTGATGGAGTATCGTAAATCTTCATCAAGATTGTCCATAGATTTTAACATCCATCGGAGATATTTACTATCATCTTGAGCAACCTCTTTTAAACTTTTCCCTTTATGCTTTCCAAACTTAAAATATTCTATAAGTATAGGAGTATTTGTTAAGTCGACCATTTTTTCAACAGGATTTTCTTCTGGAAATTTTTCTAAAACAGCTATTTTTAATCGAGTTAAAAATAGTTTTAAGATTAAAACATCACCAATAGCATCATGTGCTTTCACTTCAACTCCTAAACTATCTGCCTCTTTTTTTTCCTCTTTATAAAGTTCCATCTTATAACGAAAATATTGAAGTCGATGAGCCTCTTCATCTGCAAAAATATGTTTTGCAACACGAAGTGTATCTATAACTTTCATCTTTGTTTCAAACCCCTCTTTCTCTAACATAGTAATATCAAAAGGAGCATTATGAATAATAAGATAGTTCTCATCACTATTTAACTCCTCTAATCGTTTATATGCTAAAGTCTCTTTACAAGATGGTTTATTCTCTATCATCTCTGGTGTAATACCATGCACTTCCATAGCTCCAAATTTGATGGGAGTATTTGTGGAGCAAAACTCATTATGAACCTCAATAGGTCGTGTTCCAAGTACAATATATCCAAGTTGAATAACTTTATCTTCCTCTGCTGTACCAGTTGTTTCTGTATCTAATATAATATATTTTGAAGCCATAAAAATACCCTTTATAGTTTAGTAATATATGGTACACTTATATAAAAAATATAGGGTAAATTTTATGATAACTTCTTCTTTTCTATATCTCTTTATATTAGCGTTTATTGCTACATCAATAAATATTCTTAAATCAAATTATAATTTAAAAATTTTCAACTATATTCCTGCTATTATTCTCGTTTTTTTAATAGTTGCTTTTTTATCTGTAACTAGTCTATTTGAGTTTAATCAAGAGATAAGAGAGATCTATACACTTACTCTAAAAAATCTTATTCCAGCGATGATTTTTTTATTTTTATTAGGGTTTGATGTTGTTACTTTTTTAAAAGGAAAATCTTTTAATGAGATAGGTTGTGCTTGTAAGATAGGAGCAAAACAGTATTGGTTTTTAATAGCTTTATCTCTTTTTATCTCTTTATTAACTCAAATATTAAGTAACAGTATAACAACAATAGATACATTGATAACTACTATTATTATCTCTGTAATATTTGGAATAATAGGCTCTTTTACAAAATTAAAAGAGCTCAATGGTTCGAGTGAAGTAGCTACGACAATGCTTTATATGTTTGTTGCTATTATCGCTTCAAATCTGAGTGAAATATTTTAAATTTCTATCATATATCTTTTTCGTTTGATAAAATAAGCACACTCTCTATATCCAACACTTTTAGCTAATGCTATTATCTCATCATTAAACATAGAAACTTGTTCTGGAGTATGTGCATCAGAACCAAAAGTTATAGGGATACCTAATTTATAAGCCTCTTGTAAAAGAGAGGGAGATGGATAAGCTTCAGCTATCGGTTTTCTGTAACCTGCTACATTCAATTCTAATGTCATATCAGCTTTTTTTATAGCAAGAAGAGCATCTTTTGCTATTATATTAATATCTTTTTTTGGCATAAATTTAAAAACTTTTATAAGGTCAATATGCCCTACAATATCAAATAAACCACTATTTGCCATCTCCTCAATAGCATTAAAATATTTTTGCCAAATTGTATCTATATCTATATCTTCGTAACGACCTATAAATTCAGGATTATCAAATCCCCAATCCTCTATAAAATGAACTGAGCCTATGAGATAATCAACCTCACTCTCTAAAACTCTTTTGTCAACTCTTCCTTTTAGATAATCAACTTCATACCCAAGAAGAATATTTATTTTATCTTTATATATCTCTTTATAGTGTAAGACCTCTTGTTCATATTGACCCATATCTTCAAAACTCATTCTATACTGAGGGTCAAAATTCATCGGTGCATGGTCTGAAAAACCAAAATAATCTGTTCCTGTTTTTATCGCTTGTTTTATATACTCTTCGATGCTACCATCTGCATGGTTACAAAGTGTAGTATGATTATGTAAATCTATTTTCATAGAGTTGATTATGACATAGTTTTATATAATTATGCTATTATCATAAATAAAATATTCATTATTTAGGGAATAACAATGACACAAGAAGAACTTGATGCTTTAATGAATGGTGAGACAGATATTGGTGATGATGAGATTATAGAAGAAACTACAACAGTAGAAACAGAGGAAGATGAAGAGATTCCATCTGGATATACTGAAGAAACTTCTCATCAATGGCCTCTTCCAGCAACTGATGAAAATAAAATGGTACATCAACTAGATGATGTTACAAAAGAGAGTGAAGAGAAAGCGACGGAAATTTTTGATATTATAGAAAATATTAGTAATGAGTTGATGGATTCAGAAGAGTCAATACAACAAACAATCGATACATTAAATTCCAATATAGAGCTATTTAAAGCCTTAAGTGTAAAATTTTCAGATGTTCATACTTTTCAAACACAATTAGAATTAAATATGGAAGCATTGGAAAAAAGTAATAAAACTTTAGAAACTATCCAAGATAGTGGTGATGCTGTTATGAAAACGATGGATATTATGCAATATCAAGATATTCATCGTCAAAAGATAGAGAGAGTTATAAACGTTATGCGTTCTCTTTCTCATTATATGAATACACTTTTTGCAAGTAAAGTGGATGATTCGACTCGAGTATCGACACCAACTCATATCGCTGGTGACCATAATGAAGATTTAGCTTCAACAGATGATATTGAAGCACTATTAGCACAATTTGGACAGTAATGAAAAAAGTAGAACTATTATCTCCCGCTGGGACATTAGAAAAATTAAAAATTGCATTTGACTTCGGTGCAGATGCTGTATATGGTGGAGTAAGTCATTTCTCTTTACGTATCCGTTCTGGAAAAGAGTTTAGTATGGAGGAGTTTGCAGAAGGTATCGAGTATGCTCACTCTAAGGGTAAAAAAGTTTATGCAACTATAAATGGCTTTCCTTTTAATTCTCAACTTTCATTGCTTAAAAAACATATTGTAAAGATGGCCGAACTAAAACCTGATGCTTTCATTGTAGCAACACCAGGGGTTTTAAAATTGTGCCACGATTTAGCTCCAGATATGCCTTTACATCTCTCAACTCAAGCAAATGTTATGAATGTTTTAGATGCACAAGTTTATGTAGATATGGGTGCAACTCGTATTATCGTTGCTCGTGAAATATCTTTAAAAGATTTAATTGAGATAAAAAAAGAGCTTCCAGAGTTAGAGCTAGAGGTATTTGTTCACGGTTCTATGTGTTTTGCATATAGTGGACGTTGTCTTATATCTACTCTTCAAAGTGGGCGTGTTCCAAATCGTGGAAGTTGTGCGAATGATTGCCGTTTTGAGTATGAGATATATGCTGCAAATCCAGACACAGGAACTCTCTTTAGACTTGAAGAGGAGGAGGGAGTAGGTACTTACATTATGAATGCTAAAGACCTTAACTTAGCTTCTCATATGAAAGAGATTTTAGATAGTGGTGTAGTTGATAGTGTGAAGATAGAGGGACGTACAAAAACAGCTTACTATGCTGCAACTACGGCAAATGCTTATAGAATGGCTATTGATGACTATTATAACGATACTTTTAATGATGAAAAGTATCAATATGAACTTCAATCTCTTCAAAATCGTGGCTATACAGATGCATATCTCATTTCACGCCCTTTTGAACGTCACGATACTCAAAGTTTAGATTTTAGTATGCAGTTGGGAACACATCAAGTAAGTGGTGTAGTAAACCCTGATGGAGCATACTTTTTATGTAAATATAAAACATATCCAAATGGAGAGATGGAAGTACTTTATCCAAAGGGTACAAAGATAGAGATAGTAGATAACGAGATAGGTTCTACTTATGAGAGAGATGGAAAGTTTTATATAAAACTTAAACAACTCAAAGCTCAAAATGGAAAAATATGGGAAGAGGTGCATAGTGGAAATGTAAACCCTATCACTCTTCCAACACCATTCCCTCCTTTCTCCTTCTTTAGAATTCCTAGTAGTTCAGATATGGATATGTATAAAAAGTGAGAGTAGCATTTATAGGCGACATTGTAGGTCGCCCAGGGCGAGATATACTAAAAAAATATCTTTTAGAGATACGAAAAGAGTATGGTGTAGATTTTGTGATAGCAAACTATGAAAATGCTTCTCACGGATTTGGTTTAACCTCTAAAAATGCTGATGAACTTGTCTCTTATGGTATAGATGTTATGAGTGGTGGAAATCATACTTGGGATAAGAAAGATATTTTACCTCTTTTTGATACTCACGAACTGTTACGTCCTCATAACTATCCTGATGAGGTAGCTGGAACTGGGTGTAAAGTGTATAGTGTTGGAAGTGAAAAACTTGCTGTTTTAAACTTAATGGGTCATTACTCTATGCCATATACTGATAATGCTTTTAGAAAGGCACAAGAAACAGTAGATTTACTTCATAGAGAGGGTATTAAAAATATTTTTATAGATTTCCATGCAGAAGCTACGAGTGAAAAGCGTGCAATGTTGATGCTTTTAGAGGGTGAAGTAAGTGGGATTATAGGAACACATACTCATGTAAGTACAGATGATTTTCAAATCTCTCAAGGAACAGCTTATTTAACAGATATAGGTCTTACAGGGTGTAGAGATAATGTTATAGGGATGGATAAGAAAGTGCCTCTTAAACAGTTTTTAACTGGAATGAAAGGGCATTATGATATTCCTAAAAAATGTAAATCTATTTTACAGATAGCTATTATGGATTTTAATGATGGTATTTGTGAGAGTGCTTTTAAGTTGAAATATTTTGATGATGAGAGAGTTATTCGTAGTGATGCTTGGATTGAGGATTAAAGTAGAGAGTTTTAGCTTTTAGTGAAACTCTCTACTAAAAATATTCATAGCTTTTAGACCTGTACAGTGTGTTGCTTCTGAGTAAATAACACCCATTGTTTTAAGTTTATTGACTGTTTCTGCTATTTTAAGTTCATCACTATTTAGAAGGTGAAAGCCACCTTTTATATGAAGAATATCTTTTTTTAAAAATTCTTTTGCTACTTGAGTAATGTTTTCTATTCCAAAATGACCACATCCACTAAGAACTATTGGTTCTTTAGCATCTATAATTAGAGATTGTTCAGGCATATCTGAACCTAATAATCCTGTTGTATAGAGATTATCAAAGAGTTTCATCGGTTTTTTTGTGCAGATAATCACATTTTTAACCATAGATTTCAAATCTTTGATAAGATGTTTTGAAAGTGAAGATGGTATAAAAAGTGTTATATTTGGATTTAACTCAATAATAGAATCCAATCCACCAATATGGTCCCAATGGGAATGAGTGATAAATATATACTCTATTTCATCTATATTTATATTGAGTTTCTGCATATTTTTTAAAAGTATACGACCATTACTTCCTGTATCAAAAAGAAGTTTATACTCTTTTAAGTAGGCACTAAATCCCCATAATGAATGACATTCATCACAAATAGGGTGATTATCAAATAGTATTTGCATCTTTATTTACCATCTTAATATTTAAAGCTTTTGTATTGACAAAAGCATCTGCTACTTTACCTCTAGCACTCTCTATAAGACGGGAAAAAGTTGTTCGAGATATTCCCATCTTATCGGCACACTCTTGCTGATAAAGACCTTCATAGTCTGCTAAACGTAGAGCTTCCATCTCATCTTCTAATAGATAAACCTTTTCTAGTTCTGTCCGTTTTATACCACAAGGTTTAAAGCAGACGCCACTATAATCAACATCTATATTTCTCTCTAGCTTTTTTCTTCCTCGCATTTTTACTCTTTAGATATTTCCATCATAAAAATTAGCGATAACTTCATCAGCTGTTTTTCCATGTTTTTCTCTTATCTTTTTTATCTCTAAGCCAACAGATGTAAGAGCTTCTTTCATATTTTCACCTACTGCTTGAACTAAAATCAACTCACACCCTTTTAAAACTTCAACATCTTTTTTATGAGAGTTTGTATGCTCTTTATGAGAGAGTCCACTATGGTCATGCTCTTCGTTATGACGATGAGAGTGATGCCCTCCATCATGGTGCTTGTTTGGTACACATTTTAAAAGGTTTCTATCTTCATAGATAGCAAAATAGGCACTTTGTCCTGTTCTTTTTACGATTGTTTTTTTATCTTCATCTACTGCTAATACTATTTTCATTTTAATTCTATCTCCTTAAGATTATTATATTTTTGTGTATCATTTACCTTATCTATCTCATCTGGATTAAATTCACAACACTCACTTACTGTTTTTTGAGGATATTTTATATAGTAATAACCCTCTTTTATAGTAAAAAAGCCAAAAATTATAACACTTATAGCAGCTAAACTCATCATAGCATTTCTAAATTTTGAGTTTTTATAGAGACCCACAAAAAAACCTAATGAAAAAAGAGCTGGTACAGTGCTTACACCAAATATAAACATAACCATAGCCCCATATAAAGGACTTGCTGTACTTGCTGCTGTTATGGTAAAAAAGTAGACTAAACCACAAGGAAGAAGACCATTAAGCATTCCTAAAACAAAAAAACTAAGTAAAGATTTTGTTTGAAGAAGTTCTCGAAAGAGTTTACTATAAAGTGAAGTAGAGGAGAACGAGTGTTCAAAGAGTGTTAAAAATTTTATTTTACCTGAGAGTGATAAACCAGCTAGAACCATAAATAGTCCTGCAAATATCAGCATCATTCCATTTGTAAGGTTATTAAAAGTAGCAACACCACCTAAAAAACCAAACATTGCCCCAAGGATAGTGTATGTTGTCACTCTCCCTGCTGAGTAGAGTAGATGGGAGAATGATTGTTTTGTTTTACTCCATCTGTCCTCTACTTTTGTAGTACTGTATGCGAGAACAATACCACCACACATTCCCATACAATGTCCAAATGAACCTAAAAAAGCTATGCTAATAATTGAAAGTATATTTACTGT
The DNA here is from genome assembly GCA_964404655.1 of uncultured Sulfurimonas sp. Classification (GTDB taxonomy): domain Bacteria; phylum Campylobacterota; class Campylobacteria; order Campylobacterales; family Sulfurimonadaceae; genus Sulfurimonas. Next base: position 17,437 of record CAYOKX010000027.1, read on the forward strand.
TTCCATAAAATAATTATAGCGAACATATGTTCATAATGTCAAGATTTTTTTAGTACATAGTTTAAAGAGAGAGCAAATGGAATAGCTACATAGGCTAAAATAGCTGCTATTGTATAGGTTGTATCGAGTCCGAGAGTATCTCCAAATAGTCCCATAGCAAGAACAACTATTGAGCTGATACTGAAGTTTATAGTCATATAAACACTATTTATAAAAGTTGGCATATCTGTTTCTAATTCATGAATAACAGAGAGCATAATAGGGCCATTTGCAAACATAAATATACCTAAAAGAGAGAGTAGGGGGAACATAGTATAGATAGTTTCACTAAAAAGAAAAAGAGACATAGTGATAGCTGCTCCAACAGACATAATAACTAATGTTTTTTGTCTTCCTATCTTATCTGAAATATTACCTGAAAGAAATGTTCCAATCACACCAAAGAACTGTAAAACAGATAAAGCGATACTTGCATACCATAAAGAGAAACCATTTTGAGTCAGATAAACAGCTAAATAGAGTGTCGTTGCCATTTTCATTGCTGATTGAAAAAACATAAATCCACCCATTACACTAAAAAGAGGTAAAAATCGTTTTACCTCTTTCATCGCATCCCCTTTTTCAGCTTTTTTTGTAAACTTTTTTTGTGTAAAGTGAAAATCTTTTAAACGGTAGTATAAGATTAAAGAAGCGACTAGTCCAAATGGCATTAATCGCCATGTTCCCTCTAATCCCCATAAAGAGATAGCTCCAGTGATAAGAAGAGGTCCAACTGTACGAGCAAGTTCTCCTCCTACCATATAATAGCTCATCCCTTTTCCAATTTTTCCTTCAGAAGAGGCTTTAATAATACCTGGGGATGGAATATGAAAAAGTGTTGAACTTATACCAGATATTACGAGTAATATAAGTAAAAATGAGTAAGAGGAACTAGCACCTAAAAGGGACATACTAAAAGCTGTAAGTGCTGGAGATATTATTACAAAATATCGAGCATCTGTTCGCTCTGCAAGAAGACCAAAGAAGGGATTTAGGAGTGATGGAAGTTTTCTTGCTATATCTAAAAAAGCACTCATTACAAGGCTCATACCCAGTTTTTCAATAAGAAGAGGTAAGATAGGAGCTAAAAAAGCTGAGTATGTATCGTGTGCAAAATGTGCCAAAGAGATAGTTGTAACTTGATTTTTCTGTTTCTGAGTTTGTGACATAAAAGAGAGTATCCTTTTTTTAAATTATATCGAACATATGTTCATTGTGTCAAGAACTTTCATATCTCTTTTAAATATTAAAACAGTTATACATCTTATAAAAATCGTTCAAATCTATCTCATTTTTTTTCATAAATTTATTGTTAATGAAAAAAATCTGTTTTAACAGTTCCTCTTTATTATCACTAAAATGTATCTCTCTATGACAATTTGGGCAAAGAGATATTATATTTTCAACCGTATCAAGTTTAAAATCATAATTTTTTTGCTGAAAAAGAGGGATTATATGATGTCCCTCTACATATTTTTCACCCTTAGAGTAAAAAGTTTGATGATTTGGATCTATAACACATCTAAAATCATCTCTTTTTTTAGCTTTAACTATGAGTGAGGCATCTCTTTTTACACGCTTATCTGCTACATTCTTATTGAGTTGGCAGGTAACATCATTAAAAAACATATCGCTATATTGTAGATTATCATAGAGCGATTTTATATGATTTAATATCTCCTTATTTATCGAGATATATTTATGTTTCAAATCTAATATTTCTATATCAACTAAAGAGTTAATGACCCAACTATTAAACTTTTCATAATAGTTTCCCTCTTTAATATCTAACAGATTATGAGTTAAATTATAATTTGTTAAATCATCTTGAAGAGTGATATAAATAAGTTTCTCTTTTATAAAACTAGAGGAGAGTTTTTCATTTTCCAAAAGGAGTTTAAAAAATATTCTAAAAGGAAATATTTTAAGATTTTTTACATCGGGAGTAGAACTATTTGGATAAGTTGTGTTGTCTAGCTGATTGATTAAAATTCGTTTACAACTGTAAAAATCTTTTTTTTCATAGCTGTTTACAAAGAGATTGCCCTCTATACTCAAAGAAAGATTATAGTTTTTATCTCTTACTATAAAACCATAAAAGAGCGCTGGTTTATAAAAATGTGTAACTAAACTATCTGTTTTTTCCTCATAAAATTTTTGATAAAGATAGTTCTTTAACTCATCTTTTAAAACTTTTTCACTTATAAAACCATCTTGATTTGATTGCTCTTTAATATATTTGAGTGTGCCGATAGTACGATTATTGAGATTTATTCTATTTTTTATTTTTTGAGTTGTGTTACCAATAATAGTATTGAACCCCTTGGCATTCCCAGGGGCTTGCCATCTATGAGGATTTGATGACAAAACTTTACTTTGGAAGAGTTGTTAAAAGAGCATCTATTAGACGAGGAGGTACACCTTCTCCTATAACTTGACGTATAAGATTTTCAGTAGCCCATTTTGGAGGGTGCCAGTCATCAGGTAACCCTGTTAAGATAAATATCTCTTTGAGTGTTAAAACACGAGCATCAGAGTATGTTCCATCTTCTTTTAAGATACCTGGATGAACATTATTTTGAGAGGAGATAGAACCATTTGCCATAGTAATAGTAGGTGCAGGTTTATCCCAATCCATCCGTTTATAAGTAGTAGCATAACCTTTTATCCGTGTTCCATCCTCTTTTTTAGGATAGTGCACTTTGTTATGTAAAGCACTTTTTCCTGTTGGAGTATGTTTAAGAGAAAAGATATGTCTATCGTTATGCTCTTTTGCATTATGATACTCTATATTAGAATCTTGCGCACTCTCTAAACTTGGAAGATGAGCAATAGCCTCTTTTACAGTAATACGTTTCTGCGTTTTTGGAAACTCCCATTTAGTAACATTTGAGATAAGAAATATAGCTCGTTTACGACTTTGAGGAGTTCCATAATCTGCACTATCAACTACTTGATAGTTTACATAATAATCTTTTAACGTATCTGTTATATAATCTATAACTTTTGTTTTGACACCATTTACAGAAAGATAAGTTTTTAAAATTCCTGGTACATTTTCAATTAAGATATGTTTAGGTTTAAGGTCAAGAGCTAACTCTATCACATGTTTTATAAGAGAGTTTCTAGGGTCATCCTCTTGCATCTTTCCCGCTACACTCATACCTTGACAGGGAGGTGTAGCGAGTAAAAATTCACAATTTTGTTTTTTAGACTCTTCTAATACTTGAGTATAAATCTCTTTATCTGTAATATCTCCAACGATAGGAGTACAGTTTGGATGATTTTCTTTATGAAATCTTGCACGATTTTCTAGTAGTTCATTTGCTACAACAATATTGATACCGTGATTTTTTATATATGTTTCAGCGATACCAACATTTGCAAAGAGAGAGACACCATTCAATCTGATTACTTTGTATTCATACTTTCTAAAAATTCAGCATTTGTCTCTTTTTTACCCATAGTACTATAGATAAATTTAAGAGCTTCAACCTCATTGTCTTGTTTATGTAACATTTGACGAAGAATAAACACTTTTTGTAAAGAATCTTTACCGATAAGAAGTTCATCTTTACGAGTTCCAGATTTTAAAATATCAACAGCAGGGAATATACGTCTTTCTGCAATTTTTCTATCAAGAACAACTTCCATATTACCTGTACCTTTAAACTCTTCAAAGATAACTTCATCCATGCGACTACCAGTATCTACAAGTGCCGTAGCGATGATAGTAAGACTTCCACCATTCTCAATGTTACGAGCAGCACCAAAGAAACGTTTAGGTTTATGAAGAGCATTTGCATCTACACCCCCTGAAAGTACCTTACCACTTGATGGTGTTACTGTATTATAAGCACGAGCAAGACGAGTGATAGAATCTAGTAATATAACAACATCACGACCTAATTCAACTCTACGTTTTGCTTTTTCTATCACCATCTCTGCCACTTTAACATGATTTTTTGCAGGCATATCAAAAGTAGAGCTATATACTTCACCTTTAACACTTCTCTCCATATCTGTAACCTCTTCAGGTCGTTCATCAACAAGCAGAACCATCAAATCAATCTCAGCATGATTATGAGAGATACCGTGTGCAATCTCTTTTAAAAGTTCTGTTTTACCACTTCTTGGAGGTGCAACAATAAGACCACGTTGTCCTCTTCCAATAGGAGAGAAAAGGTCAATCATACGTCCAGTTAAACCCTTTTCACGATACTCTAATTTGATTTGATCCATTGGATAGAGTGGTGTAAGATTTTCAAAAAGAGGGCGCTTTTTACTCTCTTCAGGTGGAAGACTATTTACAGCTTCTATTTTTATCAGTGCATAGTAACGTTCTTGGTCTTTTGGAGGTCTTACTTGACCTGTTACAACATCTCCATTACGAAGAGCAAATCTTCTGATTTGTGTATTTGAAACATAAGAGTCATTTATAGAGTCATTAAAACTTTTATCGATAGAACGGATAAAGCCATACCCATCTTGCATAATCTCCAAAATACCACTAAAGAGTATAAAACCACCTTGAGCAGTTTGTGCTTTTAAAATTTCAAAGATAATATCTTGACGTTTTAGTTCATTTGGATGTTCTATCTTTAACTCTGTTGCCATAGCAACTAAAACTTCAATATTTTGAGTACGAAGTTCAT
>CAYOKX010000028.1:0-21535 GCA_964404655.1 uncultured Sulfurimonas sp.
TCTTCCGCCTCTAAATCTTTGTTCTCTTTTCCCTGTGGATTTAAAATCATAATAATACTCGGTGCATTATAACCTGTTCCATAGTTTGAACTAAAAAAAAGTTCATCATTTACACTATATTTTACACCTATTTTACCAGTGATTTTTTCACCAAAATTTGAATAATCATCTCGTCGTAAACTCTCTGTCACTATAAAATCATTTAAAAAATTTGTATTTGTTATAAATAGAGCATTAGAATGTACTCTATCCCTATCTCTTAATTTATCAACCTTCATACTCTCTACATCATCTTTTTTATAGGAGCTACCAACTAAAATAAAATCTTTTCCTCTATAAGAGATAGTATCATGAAGTTCAATCTCATCTGTTCTTCCCTCATACTGATAAACACCCTTAGTCATATCTAACTCATCTTTTTTAAATTTAGCAAAGTTATAATTTAGTTTTATAGAGTTATTGAAGATATTCTTAATATATGAAAGATTTAAAAGGTTTGTTTGTGTTTCAACTCTCATATTTTTGTTTTCTGTTCCTTTTCCAACAGAGTATGTATCATTATTACTTTTTACATCTATATTCACAAGTTGTGCAAAAATCTTATCACTCTTTGTAAAATTATATCCAATAGATAAATCGATAGTTCTATTTTCATATCCATCATCTTCATAATCATCTATATCACTTCCATAGGGTGACTGAGCTGAATATCCATCTGTTTTATAGTTGTTAACTGAGAAATTTGCAGAATAGTTTTCTGTGATATAAGAGGTATAAGCACCTATCTCTTGTGTATTAAAACTACCATATTGAAAATTTGCTCCTGAATTAAAACCATTCTCTATCTTTGTTGTGATGATATTAATAACACCTGCACTAGCATCAGCACCCCAAACTCCACTTTGAGCACCTGAGATAAGCTCTACTTTTTCAACATTGGATACCATCAACCTTGAAAAATCTGCTCCATATTTACTTGATGGGTCTTGAAATCTAATCCCATTTATAAGAACTAAAACACGAGCTCCACCAACTCCACGAACATAAAGTTTAGTTAAACCACCCAATCCACCATCTTGTGTATAACCCACACCAACAAAAGAGTTTAAAAGATCTAAAACTGAGCTATACCCTCTTTCATCAATATCCTCTTTTGTTAAAACTTGAACAGATGAAGTGGTATCTTCAATATTTTGTGCCACTTTTGTTGCACTAATTACTATATTATCTAATGTTACCTCATTAGATAATAGCAACGATGTAAGTAAACTTATAGTTACTGCTTTTTTCATTATTATCCTTAATATTATGATTATAGTTGTAATTTATCTTTGTTTATAATATTTAGAAGATTGGAGGGGAGTTTATTTTGATTAGAAGAGGTTTACCGTCACAAGTTGCAACAGCACTAAATTTAGCAATAATTTTCATAGTTGATACAAAAGCTTGTATAGCAACCAAAGAAAAATATACTTTTCCAAACCCTTTAACTTTCAATTTCTTGTCCTTTTCTATCAAAATAGATTTATAAAATTGTATCATAAATTTGAGTCAAGATTTATATAAGTGGTAGTTGAGTATCATACAATATAATAAAAAATAGCTATAAAAGAGAGTCATAATGACAAACAATGAACTTAAAAACAGAGATTTAGATGTACTTTGGCACCCTTGTACTCAGATGAAAGACCACGAGACATTACCACTTATTCCTATTAAAAAAGCACATGGTGTTTATCTTGAAGATTTTGAGGGAAATATCTATATCGATGCTATCAGTAGTTGGTGGGTCAATATGTTTGGTCATACAAACAGGTATATCAACGATAAAATAAAAGAGCAATTAGATACCTTAGAACATGTGATTTTAGCAGGTTTTACTCACGAACAAGTAGTAAAACTCTCTGAACGTTTAGTAAAACTAACACCTCAAGGATTAGAAAAATGTTTCTACTCTGACAATGGTTCTAGTGCTGTTGAAGTTGCTCTTAAGATGAGTTACCATGCTCATCTTAATGATGGTAAAAAAGATAAAAATATATTTGTATCTTTAACAAACTCTTACCATGGAGAGACTATTGGTGCATTAAGTGTTGGGGATGTTGAACTTTATAAAGATACTTATGAACCACTTCTACTTAAAACTATCCAAACTCCAGTTCCTAAAGATATGAGTAAAAAATCTGCTATTGAGGCAAGTATAGAGTTTGAAAATTTATGTAAAGAAAAATCTCACGAAATAAGTGCCATTATAGTAGAACCTCTTATTCAAGGTGCAGGATATATGCACATGTATCATCCACACTTTTTAGTACTACTTCGTGATATATGTAATAGATATGATGTTCACCTCATTGCAGATGAAGTTATGGTTGGTTTTGGAAGAACAGGAGAACTTTTTGCTTGTAATAAAGCTAAAATAACTCCCGATTTCATAGTTCTTTCAAAAGGTCTAACAGGTGGATATCTTCCTCTTTCTGTTGTAGTTACAACTAACGATATTTATGCTAAATTTTATTGTGATTACAGTGAACATAAAGCTTTTTTACATTCTCACTCCTACACAGGAAATGCTCTTGCTTGCTCAGCTGCCAATGCTACTTTAGATATATTTGAAAATGATAATATCATAGAGGAAAATAGAGTAAAAGCCAAATATATGGCAAAAAAATTGGAGAAGTTTAACACTCTTTCAAATGTAGCTTCAACAAGACAAACAGGAATGGTTTTAGCCATTGAGTTAAAAGGATATAAATCTGAAGAAAGAATAGGTCTAAAAATCTATCAATATGGTTTAAAAAATGGTGTATTATTAAGACCACTAGGTCATATTATATATTTTATGCCACCCTATATCATTACAAATGATGAGATAGATAAGATGATGGATACAGCATATAATGCTATAAAATTATTGGACTCTTAAAGTCCAATAATATTTACTATATCATCTGCCAAAACTACACCTTCACTATTCCATAAAGTTGTATCTTCATCTTTATATATAATCATAGTTGGCACTTGCACTATTCCATACATATCTGCAAGTTGTTCCGATTCACCACAATCTATCTCTAAAATAGTAACATTATCATATTTTTCATCTATCTCTTCAAGTTCAAATCCTTGAGCCATACATGTATCACAATACTCTGAACTAAATTTTAAAATAACTGGATTACCTTTAGAAAAACCTTTTGATAACTCCTCTTGAAAATCAGTTTCATCTACCTCTATAATTGCCATAATCTATCCTTTATTAATCAAAATTAAAATCATTATATGATTTATCTAACATTAAAAGTCTACAACTTTTTTCTAAAATAGCTAATTTTTTAGCCATCTCATTCAAATCACGATTAAAGATATAGACACCATACCCTTTAATAACCATAATATCAGTTTTATTTGACATCATATAATAAGCTATCTCACTTTGCGCTCTATCGTACCAATTATCAAACTCTCTAGGGTCTATAATAGAGAGAGAACCTATCTCTTTATGCCCAAAATAATCTTTAGGTACGATTCTATTATGTTCTAAAGAGTAAGCAGTTGTAAAAGGTGGCATACTAAAACAGATAAACTTTGCATCAGAGATTTGTGAATATATACTATGATGAATACTAGCATCTATACTTGCCATCTTCCATCTATAATCTTGATTAAACTTTAATTCTATGAGACTAGTTTCATCTATCGCATCAAAAATAGCTTCTTTAGTATTAATTATAAAATAATTTGATTCTATCTTTGCAGAGATAGAACCATGATATATACCAAAAAAATCTTTTCTAAACATAGAAAGGGCTAAAATAGATAGCTTCTTTTTAAGATTATCTCTATTCATCTAGTTATTATTTAAACCAACTCTTCATTGTCTGAATTGCTGATTCTAAAACTGATTCACTTGGTTTTGATTCCTCTAATCCAAAAGATTCTTGTAATTTATTAAGAAGCTCTTTCTGTTCATCATTGAGTTTTTTAGGATAAGTTATATTTACCTGTGCTATTAAGTTACCTTTTCCACGACCATGAACATCAGCTATTCCCTCTTCTCTAAACGTAAAATGCTGTTTATCTCTTGTTCCTACATCTAACTCTAACTCTAACTCTCCAGTTAATGATGGAATAATCAATGTCTCACCCATAACAGCTTGTGTAAAAAATACTGGTATCTCTATATAAACATCATTACCCTCTCGAATAAAATGTTTATCAGGTTTCACTATAAATGTTACATAAAGGTCTCCTCGTGTACCTCTTTTTCCTATATTACCTTTTCCAGAGACTCTTAAACGGTTATCTGAATCGATACCAGCAGGAATTTTTACTGTAACTTTCTCTCTTGTCTCTTCAAAACCATTTCCATGACAACTTTTACATGGTGAAGATGGTGCTGAACCTGTACCTTCACATGCTGGACATGTTTGAGAAAATGTCATGAAACCTTGTCTTATATATACTTGACCTTGTCCTTCACACTGGTTACAAGTTGAAAGTTTTCCATCTTTTGCACCTGTACCACTACAACTTTTACAAGATTTTTTATAAGAAAACTCAATCTCTTTTTCACAACCAAAAATAGCTTCATGGAAACTGATATACATCTCAACATTCATATCTAAAGGATATTTTTCTCTATCTGCTGGATTTTGGCGACGACGAGAACCTCCACCGAAACCTCCTCCATTAAACATATCTTCAAACATAGAACCTAAATCATCAAAACCACCAGATGAACGACCTCGTCCACCTCCCATACCTTGAAGCCCCTCTTTACCATAACGGTCATATGTTGCTCTTTGTTGGTCATCACTTAAACACTGATATGCTTCATTACATAGTTTAAACTTGTGTTCAGCCTCTTCATCATTAGGGTTTTTATCTGGGTGATATTTTTTTGCCTTAGCTCTATATGCTTTTTTGATAGCTGACTTATCTGCACTCTTTGATACTTCCAAAATTTCGTAATAACTTAAATCTTCCATTCTCTTCCAATATATTTGTAATATTTTTTGTAATTATACCCTTTTTGTAGTTTAATTTTAAGTATAATGTTTCTTATGAAAAACATACTTTATTTTATAACCCTTTTATTACTACTTGGAGGCTGTTCTCAAGAGCCTATTGTCATACCACAAAAAACACCAAAAAAGCTATCTAAAAATATGAAAAATACATATCTGATGAAAAGTGAATTTCAAAAACTACCTCAATGGGATAATGAAAACTATAAAGATGCTTTAAACTCTTTTCTAAATAGTTGTAAAACAGGAAAAACAAAAAAATTATATCACTCCTTATGTCAAAAAGCAAAAAAAAGTATAGATGCTAAACTATTTTTAGAAAAAGAGTTTCAGCCTTATAAGATATATACAAAAAGTGCAAAAGATAGTGGATTACTTACAGGATATTATGAAGCACAACTTCATGGTTCACTTCAAAAAACTAAGAAATATAGATACCCAATATATACAACTCCATCAGACCTCATCACAGTTGATTTAGTTTCTATCTATCCACAATTAAAAAAACTAAGACTAAGAGGACGGTTAGTCGGAAATAAACTTATCCCTTATGATAAAAGAAGAGATGCCAAAGGGGATAAAAGTAAAATTATCTGTTATGTAGATTCTAAAATAGACCTTTTTTTCTTAGAGATACAAGGGTCAGGACGTGTAACTCTAAATAGTGGTAAAACCATTTTTATAGGATATGCAAATCAAAATGGACATAAATATAGAGCTATCGGTCGCTATCTTGTCAAACAAAAAGCTATGAAACTACAAGATGTATCTCTTCAATCTATACGTGCATGGCTCAAAAAAAATCCATCACGAGTAGATGAAGTTTTAAACTATAATAACTCTATTGTTTATTTCAGAAAGAGAAATAAGATGGCAACTGGTTCATTAGGATTAGAACTTACTCCAAATCGAAGTGTAGCCGTAGATAGACACTACATTCCTCTTGGTACTATGCTTTACCTCCATGCAAATATAAACAATAAAAACACCTCTAAAATTGTTTTAGCACAAGATACAGGTGGAGCTATAAAAGGTGCTATACGTGCAGATATGTTTCTAGGATTCGGTGATAAAGCGATGAATATAGCAGGAAAATTAAAATCACCTCTTCAACTTTGGGTACTTTTACCTAAAAAAACTCAATTAAAAGAAAATATATGAACCGCTCTTTAGATAAATTTAACCGTTTGGTAGATGCTTTACAAGAGCTACCAACTATTGGTAAAAAGTCGGCTACAAGACTTGCTTATCATATGGTTATGAATAATAGTTTTATAGGAATGAAAATATCTCATGCAATAGAAGATGCACTAGGAACTCTTAAAAAGTGTTCTAGTTGTGGTGGAATGAGTGAAGATGAACTCTGTTTTATATGTAGTGATGAGAGACGTGATGATAAAGTTATATGTATCGTTGAAAATGCTAAAGATATACTTCTTTTAGAAGAAAATAGACTTTTTGATGGAAAATATTTTGTATTAAACTCTTTAGATGATTCAATTATAATGCAACTTGAAACTATGGTAAAGAAAGGTTCAAAAGAGATAGTTTTTGCATTAACACCCTCTATCTCTAATGATGCAGTTATTCTTTTTATAGAGGAAAAACTCAACTCTTACAACATAAATTTTTCTAAAATTGCACAAGGTGTACCAACTGGTGTAAGTTTAGAAAATATAGATTTATTATCACTGACACGAGCTTTAGAAGATAGAGTAAGGGTATAAAAATATGAAAAAAATTTTACTTATTTTACTATTTACACTCTCTCTCTTCGCTTCAAACTCTACAAATAAAAGATTTAACTATCTTACATGTGATATACAAAACATATCTAATCAAGAGACTCAAGATACTATGTATAAATGGTTAAATAGTGATTTTGGTCTTGAACCCTATAAGGTGAACTATCTATTACCACTAGGATATAGAAAAGGGGTTTACAAATCTTATATCCCTACTGATGTTTATAAAAATATTGAAGCTGAATTACAGATTAGTTTAAAACTTAATGTCAAAAAAAATCTTTTTGGATTAAATGAAAAATATTATCTCTCCTATACACATCAATCATTTTGGCAAATTTATAGCAAATCTTCTCCCTTTAGAGAAACTATATATAATCCAGAAGCATTTGTTATATTTCCTATTTTAGACAACTCTTTTTTCAATTTAAGGTCACTAAAACTAGCTTTAGCACATCGTTCTAACGGGCAAGGAGACAATAGAAACTTAGACCCTGAAAAATATTCTAATGTAGAAAATCGTTCAAGAAGTATAAATTATCTATATAGTACATTAAGATTTCAACATCAAACACTTATAACAGATATAGAACTTTGGGCAAGAATACCTGAAGAAGATGCAACAGATGATAATCCAGATATTATGAAATATACTGGTTTTTCTAGTATTAAATTTCGATATTTTTTAGATGAGCATATGGTTACACTTTTAGCAAGAGGGAATTTTAAAACTCATTATGGAGCGATAGAAGCTACATATTCTCATCCTCTTATTATCGATAATGCCTACTTTTATACTAAAATATTTAGTGGTTATGGTGAAAGTTTAATCGATTATAATAATAATATTGCAAAATTTTCTATCGGTTTTAGTTTTTCAAGATAAAATTGATATAATCAAATTATGATTATAAAAGCAAACTATATAGATATTAAAAACAGAACCATATTTCCAGCTAAAGTTTTAGTTCAAGAGAATAAAATTATCTCTATCGATAAAATAGATGAATCTCTTACTACTTATATCCTCCCTGGTTTCATCGATGCACATATTCATATTGAAAGTTCAATGCTTATACCCTCTGAATTTGCAAGATTAGCTGTACAACATGGAACTGTTGCAACAGTAAGTGACCCTCATGAGATAGCTAATGTTTTAGGTGTTGAAGGTGTAAATTTTATGCTTTCAAATGCAGAACAGGTTAATTTTCACTTTAACTTTGGTGTTTCTCCTTGTGTTCCCGCAACACCATTTGAAACAAGTGGTGCAATACTAGACTCTCAAACAGTCAAACAACTTCTTCAAAATCCTAAACTAAACCATCTTGCAGAAGTTATGGCATTTCCAAGTGTTGTAGCTGATGATAAAGAGATAATGGCTAAAATAAAATATGCTAAAGAGTTAAATATTCCTATCGATGGTCATGCTCCTTTTTTAAGTGGTAGTGATTTGAAAAAATATATAGATGCAGGAATATCTACTGACCACGAAGCAAGTTCTTATGATGAAGCAAAAGAGAAGCTAGAACTTGGAATGAAGATACTTATAAGAGAGGGTTCTGCAGCAAAAAACTATGAAGCTCTCTCTCCTCTTATAGAAGAATATCCCGATATGTTAATGTTTTGTTCCGATGATAAACATCCAAATGATTTATTAAAAGGGCACATTAATGAGTTAGTAAAAAGAAGTTTAAAAAAAGGTTATAACCTTTTTGATATTTTAACTATTGCGTCTATAAATCCTAAAGAGCATTACTCTTTAGATGTTGGACAACTTCAAATTGGAGATAAAGCAGATTTTATAGAGATAGATAATTTAGAAAATTTTAACATCCTAAAAACATTTATTGATGGTAAAATAGTAAGTGAAAATAGTAAATCTAAAATTGACTCTATCCAAGTAGAACCTCTTAATAATTTTCATGCACAAACAACTCAAGCATCTGATTTTATTTTTAAAAATAATTGTAAAAAATTAAAAGTAATCCAAGTAATAGACCATGAACTTTTTACCTTAGAAAAAGAGTATAACATAGAAGAGAATACCCATTTTAGTGCCGATTTAAAAAATGATATTTTAAAAATAGTTGTCTTAAATCGTTATGAAAAAACAACTCCCTCTATCTCATTTATAAATGGTTTCAATCTTTCACAAGGAGCTATCGCTTCCTCTGTTGCACATGATTCTCACAATATTATAGCTGTTGGTTGTAGTGATGAAGAGATAAGTAAAGCTATAAATCTACTCATATCTTCTAAAGGTGGGGTAACTGCTGTACATGGAGAAAAAACAGTTCATCTACCTCTCGAAGTTGCAGGAATTATGAGTCATAATGATGCGTTTGAAGTTGCTGAACAATATGCTAAACTAGATACATTTGTCAAAGAGGAACTCAACTCATCACTTAGTGCCCCATTTATGACTCTATCCTTTATGGCTCTTTTAGTTATCCCAGAGATAAAACTTAGTGATAAAGGTCTTTTTGATGGAAGAACTTTTAACTTTATCCCTAATTGTATAGATAACTCTTTATGATTTTGTAGTACGAAGTAACATCAATCTTCGTACAAATAATACAATTAGAGAAAGTGCTAAAATTTTAAAATCTATCTCACTTGCTATATGAAGGTTTTGGAACATATCACTTTTTGTTGCTTCAGAACCTAATGCTTGCATCGCTAAAATTTTTGGAGAATATACAGCACTAAACATCAATCCTGAAAAAATTACAGTTATTGCTGATGCAAATGCAAGAGCATCTCTCTCTCCTGTTTTATAAACGGCTGATTCATATATAAAAACAGCTAAAATTATAAAAGAGACCCAATAGGAGAAGCGATGAAAAATTTCACCCATAATTATTCCAGCATTATAGTTATCTATTAACATTCCTGATAAAATTTTATCTGTATGAAAAACTACTGGTGCTACAAATGCACCTAAAACTAAAACTGCACCAAAAGTTGATGCTAAGATAATCAGATAACCAAAATCTGCATAAATCTTTTTACTCATTACTACACCTCCAATGTAAATCCACGATCAAAATCACTCCAATCTTTATAAAACTCTAAAGTATTTAATTTTGTATCTTTCAAATATGTTGTAATTTTATCCTTTTGGTCATAACCCATCTCACAAGTAAAAAAGTTAATCTTTCTCTTTAAGACTTCATCAAGAAGTTTTTGAATAATTTCATCTCCAATAGTTCCACCAAAAAGTGCATTTTGAGGTTCATAAGAAAGATTTGACTCTAATTTTTCATCATCTGCTATATAAGGAGGATTTGAAACAAGATAATCTATCTCCTCCTCTACACAATCTAAAAGTGAACCCAATCGTAATTCAATTCTATCTGCTAGCCCAAATCTTTCTATATTTATCTTAGCTATATCAAGAGCATCTTGTGAAATATCTATTGCTATAAAAGTTGCATTTTTAAATGTTAAAGCTAATATTATAGATATTATCCCACTTCCTACTCCAACCTCAACAAATTTTAATTTACTCTCTTTATCTTCTACTCTTTGTATAACCTCATCTATAAGTATCTCTGTTTCAGGTCTTGGTATCAAAGCTCCTTTTGCTATATAAAACTGATGAGAATAAAAATTTACACTATTTGTTATATACTCAAAAGGTTCATTTTTAACACGCCGCTCTACCATTTTAAACAATTTTTCTCTTTGAGAAACTTCACTCTTTAAGTTTGTGATAAGCCATAACTCATCTTTTTGAAGATGAAACATTAAAAGAAGCTGTGCCTCACGCCCTGCTCTAGGGATTTTTGAATTTAATATATCTGTTATCTCTTTGAGTGTATCTTTTACATTATCTCTTTTCACATTATCTCTTTTTTTAAATTAATTTTACGCTATACTATTCCAAAGTAGATTACATAAGGATAAAAATAATGGGGATTTTCGGTACAAGTCGTGAAGATTTAGAAAAGATTAAAAAATTAGAAGAAAAAAACAGTTCTCTTCAAAAAGAGATAGTAAGATTAGAAGCTATCATAACTCAAAAAGAGATGGATGAAAATCAAAATAATTCAGATAATGAAGAAACTCAAGCAAAAGAGAGAATAGTTCAACTCCTCCTAAACTCTTATGCTAATGGAGTAACATTCACTCGTGATATTATAGAGTCAGCAGAGGAACAACTAGAAGTTGCTGGTGACTTAAATAAACGTACAGCGAAAAGAATCGATAAAGTTCAAAATGATTCTCAATTTATTAGTGAATCGATAGAAAAAATTGCGCAAGAAGCTCAAAACCTTACAAATGGAACAACATCTCTTAACGATAGTGTATCCTCTATTGGTGATATTATTAACCTTATTAAAGATATTTCAGACCAAACAAACCTTCTTGCGCTCAATGCTGCCATAGAAGCAGCTCGTGCAGGTGAACATGGTCGTGGTTTTGCTGTTGTTGCGGATGAAGTTCGTAAACTTGCAGAGAGAACTCAAAAAGCTACAAATGAAGTTGAAATAAGTATAGGTCAACTAAAACAAAATACTGGAGAGATTCAAGATATATCAAAACTATTTGTTGATAATAGTGAAGCGATGGGAACAAAACTTTCATCATTTTTTGAAGAACTAGACTTTGTCATTTCAAACTCTCATAATATCTCTAATGTTACTGAAAATATTGCCAACGAAATAAGTGTTGGAACAGGTAAATTAGACCATATCCTTTTTAAACTTCAAGCTTATGATTTTTATATAAATAACAATACTCCAACCTCTCTTAGTGATGAGCATAGTTGTCGTTTTGGGCAATGGTTCAATTCTCATCAAGAAAAAATAAAATCTGAAACAAAAATTATAAGTGATGTAAAAAGTCATCACTCAATAGTTCATCAAAAAACAAAAGAAGCAATTCAACTATGGAAAAATGAAAAATATACAAAATCTATCGACTTTATGGAAAAAGTAGAACAATCTAGTGAAATAGGTTTTAAAGATTTATATTCAGCATTTATGAAACACCGTAAAGAGATTATAAGATAATGAAAACAATTACATTTATCGGCAATGGAAATATGGCATTAAGTATCGCTCAAGGGTTGAAAAATAGCTATAAAATTGAAGTTGTAGGAAGAGATATAGATAAACTTATAAAATTTGAAACACTTTTGGGTATTAAAATAGAAAAAGCTCTGTTAAAAGATTTTAATATAGAAAATAAAAATATACTCTTATGTGTAAAACCTGCAAATGTAGAAGAGGTTTCCTCTCTTCTTATAGGAAAAGCTAGAGTGCTTTTTTCTGTCTTAGCAGGAACATCGATAGAAAAGCTCAATACAAATTTTGATGCAAATGCAGTAGTAAGAACAATGCCAAACTTATCAGCAAGTGTAAAAAAGTCTATGACAACTCTTACGGGAGATATAGCCTTTAAAACTGAAGCTGAAGAACTTTTAGGAGCTATCGGTACAACTCAATGGCTAGGAACTGAAAAAGAGATCGATATAGCAACAGCACTTGCTGGAAGTGGCCCAGCATACTTAGCACTTATCGCTGAAGCATTAACAGATGGTGCAGTAAAGCAAGGTCTAAAACGGGATGATGCTATGAATATAATGCGTGGTCTTTTTAGTGGTTTTGGGGAGTTGATACAAGATATTCATCCTGCTCTTTTAAAAGATGCTGTAATGAGTCCAGGTGGTACAACAGCAGCTGGTTACAGTGCATTGGAAGATGCAAATGTAAGAGCTGGTTGTATCAATGCAGTAGAGAAAGCCTATAAAAAGGCTTTGGAGTTATAAAAACTTCAATATCTCTTTTTCAATATCCTCTTTATCTATAATAGTTTTTTGAGTTATCTCTTTAGAGAAAAGCCCTTTTATCATAGATGGTATCTCTAAAGAAGCCTCTTTAGAGATAGACTCTAATGCTACTATATCTTGTGCATCTATTTCACCTGTAAGTGCATTAGCGATAACTGGAGAAAATTTTGTCCACTCTGCTGTTGAATATGCTATCGTTTTTATAGCTGGATTTGAACAAGTTTCATACGATTTCATACAAGTTGCTGTATGTGGGTCCATGAGATAACTATTATTTAAAAATGTATCTTTTATATATCTTTTTCCCTCATCACCATTACAAAAATCTGCATCAAAACAATTTTGAAGAGTTTTAAGCTCATCTGCTGTAAGTTCATAGGCATTTTTGGCCTCTAAGTCTTCCATTAACTCTCTTGTTCTCTCCGCACCAAAAAGGTCAAAAAGTATTCTTTCCACATTTGATGATTTTAAAATATCCATAGCTGGTGATGTTGTACCAACAACATTAGAATCTCTTAAATCATATTTTCCATCTTTAATAAGCTTTGTTAAAACATTATTTTCATTTGAAGAGATAATAATTTTTTCAACTGGTAAACCCATCTTCCAAGCATAGTAACCACCAAGAGCATTTCCAAAATTTCCAGATGGAACATTAAGATATACTTTTTCACCAATAGTTGTAGCACCTTGACGAACTAGCTCTAAGTAAGAGTGAATATGATAAATAATTTGAAAAATAATACGTCCAAAATTTACAGAGTTAGCAGCCGATAAAAATACATTTTTCTCTTGAAGTTCTGCTTTAAAGCTATCACTTGCAAGAAGTTTTTTTAAAGCATTTTGCGCATCATCAAAAACACCATTGATACCTATAACTTTTAGATTTTTTGCATCTTCTGTAACCATTTGTAAACGTTGAACATCACTTGTTCCACCATCAGGATAAAGACATGCCACTTGAACATTTGCACGATTTTTAAATGTTTCTAATGCAGCTGGGCCTGTATCTCCACTTGTAGCAGCTAAAATAAGATAATTTTTATTTAATTTTTGAGCGATAGAGGAGAGAACAACACCAAAAGGTTGCAAAGCCATATCTTTAAATGCACGAGTTGGACCATGGTAAAGTTCACTTACATAAAGATTTTCTTTTACTTTAACAACAGGTACAGGGTTTGAAGCATCATCAAACTTATCATAAAGATTTAAAGCTTCAGCTATAACCTCTTTATCTATATCTATCTCAAAACGAGCTAACATATCTGATGCTAACTCTTTATATGAAGAGTTAAGATGTTTATTTAAAAACTTCTCTCCTAGTTCTGGAAGAGTTTCAGGTACATAAAGACCACCAAAAGAAGCGATAGGAGCAAGTATCGCTTGTGAAAATGTTACTGTTCTAGGCTTTGTTTCATCAAATCCACGAGTTTGAATAAAGTTCATATTTTTCTCTTTTTAATTTTTGAAATTATAGCAAAAATATTAGTTCAAAGATATAAGTTATTTAAAAAGCCGTATAGGATTTATATGATATGACTTTTGAGTCACTTCAAATATCAGTTCATCATTTACTCGTCCAATAATATAACCTTTCTTAATTTTCTGTCCCTTCTTAATATTTGGAGAAATTTTTGATAAATTTGCATAAATAGTATGTAACCCATTTCTATGCTCTACAATCACTATATTATTTAAAACAGCTGTTTTATCTGCATAGATAACTTTTCCATTAAATACTGTTCTAACATTTATATTTTTTCCTTTTGGTTTTAAAGAGATAGATTCATTGAAAATTTTTATCCCATAAATAGGGTCAGTATATGTTCCATATTTTTTAGTAATAGTATAAGATTTTAAAGGTGCTATCGTTTTACTACCTACATATCTTTTAGTCTTAACAGATTTATAACTAGAACCATGTTGTTTTACTTTAGGAAGATTTTTATTAGATATTTTTCTTCTATTTGAAAATGCTAATTTTCTCGCTTTCTCCTCTTTAGCTTTTTTCACTCTATCTATTCTAATAATATTTAAACCAGCTAAAGTTTTTTTCAAACTGTCTTGCTTTGCTAATATCTTTTTTAAAGCCATTTTATAGCTATATCTATCATTATTCAATTTTTTCAAAGCTTTCTTATTTGCTTTTTGAACAGCAAGAACATCTGCTTTTTTCATATCAATCTCTGCAATAGCTTTTTTTAGTTTTTCTTTATTCTTATTAAGACGACTAATATCTTTAGCATTCATAAAAAATATTTCATTTAACTCTTTTGCTTTATCTTTAGAGCTTTTTAAAACTTTTTTTAATACTTCAAACTCTATGAGAGAATTAATATCAACACTATATTCCTCTTGAACAATTAAAGATAAAGTGATAGTTTGTGCAATAAAAAAAACCAGATTTTCCTCTATCTTTTTCTGTTTACTTTGTAACTTCTCTTGAGAACTATTAAGAAGTAGTAATTTTTTGTTACTTGTTTTATAACTTTTCTCTTTATCTTTAAGAATACGTTTTAATTTTTTAAGATATTTACCCTGTTTTTCTAATTCCTCTTTCTGTTTAATAATAGCTTTTGCAGTATAAGACATTTTTTTATTCAAATTTTGATAATTTTTACCAAATTTATTTAATGTAGAACTTGTTTTCACTATTTTTTTATCTATATCATCTTTCATAGCTAAAAGGGGTATTGTTAATATAATAATTAAAATTAAGCGTATCATACCTCTTCTTTATGTCCCAATGCGATTAATAATGCAAGAATAACCGATAAACCTATCGCTATACCTAAAAGAGAAAAACTATCACTAAGAGGATTAAATACGGTCAATTTAATACCTATCGTATTAAACTCTTCTAATAGCCAACTACTAGATGCAAAATATTTAAAAAGAATAAATATTATAATATTTGCGATAAAAGCATCAGTTATTGCAAGTCTAAAAAGTATAGCTGAACGCATCCACGAAGGTGCACCAAATAATCTCATTATATTCATTCTATCACTATGATTAAATTGCCAAATTCTAAGCTCTTTTATAATAAGAAGGGTAGTTACAACAAATACCGTTATCGCGAAGATAGCTATAATATTTTTAAAAAGTAATAATAATTTATAGGTTGTGTCTATTTTATGAGAAAAATTTTCCACTTTAATTATCGATTTATTTATCAACAATTTTTCTGTTATAACATTAATCTCTTCTATTGTTGGGTAAGATTTTAGTTGTAACTTATAAAATTTTGGAAGTGTTAACTTTAGAAGTTCTATATTTTTTTTACTTATACCTGTATGTAATTTAGTAATAACTTCATTAGGAGAAAGTTCAGATACACTCAAAAAAAGTTTATCTATATCTAATATATCTTTCTCTAACATTCGACTTTTACTAACAACAACTACTGAATAGTTCTGTAATAAATTTTCCTTATACGCATTTATAGACCTATCAACAATCACAAAAACTTGTATTGAAAAAAGAATACTTACTAAAGCTACAACAAGAGAAAAATGATTTTTAATGGACTTCATTAATACTCCCATTTTCTATATGAAAATGTTGATAATTTATCTTCATAATTTCTGGAATATGGTGAGTTACTACAATAACAGTTGTTTTTAACTGTGTTGTTGCTCCCTCTAGCAAATTCCAAATAAGTTCGGAAGAGTAATCATCAAGATTACCAGTAGGTTCATCTGCTAAAATAAGTATAGGATTATGAGATAATGCTCTAGCCATAGCCACTCGTTGCTGTTCCCCCCCGCTTAACTCTTTTGGATATTTTCCAACTTGATGATTTAAACGAACATGTTTTAGAAGACTCTCAACTTGAGTATTTGTTACTGTTCTATCATAGCCATTAATTATAAGAGGTAACATTATATTTCGCTCAATAGTCCACTCTTTCACCAACTTATAATCTTGAAAAACTATACCTATATGACGTCGTAAAAGATTGAGTTTACTTGTGCTTACACCTTTAAGTTCAACACCACCAACAATTAAACTTCCAGATTTTGCTTTTAATGAACCATATAATGATTTTAAAA
This sequence comes from uncultured Sulfurimonas sp., assembly GCA_964404655.1. Lineage (GTDB taxonomy): Bacteria > Campylobacterota > Campylobacteria > Campylobacterales > Sulfurimonadaceae > Sulfurimonas. The sequence goes on from CAYOKX010000028.1 coordinate 16,628, forward strand.
GAGTAGACTTTCCACTACCACTAGCCCCTGTAATAAATACAAAACTACCTGTTTGCACCGAAAAACTTGCTTTATTTATGATAACTTCATTATCAGAATATGACAAAGTTAGATTTTCAGCACTTATCACTTTATCCATTTAAAACCTCATCAAGGTGTTTATGTGCTATTAAATTACTTTTTGATTTAAGTGGTAATGTTGGATGATAAAGTGTTTGTTCATCTCTTACAATAAGATAAAGATGTTCTGGTCTATCAAAACTACCCATAGAAAAACGTAGCATCACTCCATCATTAAGTTTATACACTCTCTCAAAATGTATAAAACAGCTTTCAAATTTTTTAGTAGTTCCATGAAGTGCTAAAAGCTTTTCATAGTCTGGTTTTAGTTTAGTAAATTCAAAACTACCCTCTAATTCTAAAGTAGGAGATTGTTCCTCATTTATCATGGTTACATCATAAATATTTTTTTCCATTTTTTTCCATCTATCTTCATATTTGGAACTTATTGCTATCTCTTTATTTTTATTTATATTCAATATAGTTTTATTAAATGCAATAAATGTTTCATAAGAGTAAGCATAATAATTTTCACTATCTGTTCTCAGTTCAAGTCGTCCATCTACCTTTAATACACGACGAGACTCCTCTATAAAAGATGTAGATATAACTCTTCGATGTGGTTTTTTATCCCAAGGAACAGGGAAATGAACATATACTTTTCCTACAATATTAGAGGGAACTAACTCCATAAAGAGGCGTGCATCATAATCTAAAACAAAAAGATTATCTAACTTTTGAATAGTAACTTGCTTTAGAACTTGTTCAATAGAGGGGCGATGAATCTCTATACCTATAAATAAAATATCTGGATTATTAACAGCTTGATGTAAAAGGTGTCTACCTGAACCAAAACCAACCTCTATTCTTACCTCTCTATCCATTGGAAAATTTGAGGCAAAATATTCAATACTTTTTAAAGCTGTTGATTCTTCAAGATGAATATTTTTAGCATTTTGAGGAACATTGGAAGAGATTATATCTAATCCTGCAAGTTTTGCATAAGTTAAAAGTGCTTTATGTACATTATATATCGAAGCTGGTCGTGTTAATTTATCAGTTTTTAAAAGATTTCTCTCATCATCTTTTTTAACTAGTAAAAAAAACTCATCAGAATCTATTTTTACCGATATTAACTGTTCATCTAAATGATTTGCATTATCTGCTATAAAATTAAATGTTACACTTGCGTGTGTTACTGGAAACTCTATCTTTTTGAACTCTTTTATATGTAAATGTGGCATTATTTCTCATTTGATTTTAAATTTTCAGTTGTTACTAAAGATTCACTGACAACATCAATATCATCCATAGGTTGAACAACAACTTTTTCAACAGGTTTTTTAGCTAAAACTTGTACCTCTACCTCTTTGCTATATTTAGATTCTACTAAATCCTTATCTATCGCAACTATCTTATAAAAATAACTATTTCCAATTTTTATATTTTCATCTATAAAAGTTGTGGTTGTAATATTATCAAAAATCTTCTCTATTTTATCAAACCAACCCTCTTTTTCTATTCTTATAACTCTATATTTTTTTGTTCTTATATCTATATTATTCCATTTTATCTCTATTTTATGATTATAAAATTTTGAGACTATTATCTCTGGAGTTTTTGGTTTAGATATAGTTTTTCCTATTACAGAGCTTTCATTATACAGACTCTCAAGACCGTCACTATCAACTGCACTTACTTGATAAAAAAACTCTTTACCATCCTCTTTTATATCATCAATAAAACTATTATTATAAAGTTTTCCTATAAGTTTATAGTTTCCATCTATACTATCTGCTCTATAAAGATGATAGATATTAAAATATTTTGATTGTGACCTATTCCATTGAAGTTCAATTCTTTTAGGAAGATTTTTTGAAGCTTGAATATTGATGATTTTTTTAGGAAGTTCTCTTGTAATGACATCTACACTATTACTAGGATTTGAGATAATGTTATCGTAGGTAATAACTCTAATTCTATATTTATATTGAGTATTATCATCTAACTCTTTATCTATAAATTCAGCATTTAATCGACCATCAACTCTTGCTATATCTTGATACTCTTTTTCTAAAACACTTTTTCTTTGAATAAGATAGCTCTTAACTTTCTCATTTGTATGTGGTCGCCAAAGGATTTTAGCACTTCTAGGCATTCCTGTTGTACTATGAATCCATGTAACAGAATCAAGAACATCTAATGACTTAACATCTACTGGTCTACTAAATTTAGATTCAGCATCTTTTGAAAATGTTTTAAATGAATATATATATTTACTATTAGGTTTAATATTTGTATCAACGTAATGTGTTGCAAATCGATTATTAATTGTTTCATAATATTTTGATTGTTTATAAACATTAATCCCTTTGACAATAGGGTTATCTAAACTTTCCCATTCAAAAGCGATAGCATTCATATCTGGATAGATACCATTTGGCGTTAAAATAATTACAGGAAGAGCTAAATCAATTTTTAACTCTTTTTTTGGTTCAGGTGAAACACCACAACCACTAAATAGTAGTGGTAAAACTGTGGATAATGTAATCAGTGTCCATAACTTCATTTAATCTCTCCAAATCAAATTTTTTATCTAAATAATCTTTCATAGTAGTATCAAAATTAGCACTAAAAAACATCTTTTCCTTCGTTGCTGGATGCATAAAATAGATAGAGTGTGCATGAAGTAAAATTCTCTCAGATTTTTCCTCTTTAGATGCAGTAGCATAAATATGATCACCAATAATATGACGATTCATACTCTCTAAATGAACTCTAATCTGATGAGTACGTCCTGTAAAAAGTTTACAAGCTATCAGTTGATTTCTTTCATCTTTAGATAAAGCTAACTGTTTAAACTCTGTTTTAGCATATTTTCCAGACTCGACACATGCCATTTTAAGTCTATTGTTTGCACTTCTACCTATATTTTTTTCAATCGTTGTTATATCATCTTTTAAAGGTGGAGTAATAACTGCTATATAGTAACGTCCCATACTTTTATCTTGAAGTTGTTGTGATAAAAACTCATGAGATTCATTATTTTTAGCAACAACCATTGTCCCACTTGTCCCTTTATCAAGTCGATGAACAATTCCATGACGTTCCTCTCCACTAATAGTAGAAAGGCGAACACCCTTATGCTTCAACCAATCAACTAATGTAGCCTCTTTAACACTTGGAGCAGGATGAACTGTTACACCTGTTGGCTTATTTATAACTAAAAGATCATCATCTTCATATAAAACCTCAACATCAAAATCTACATCAAGAGCTTTCTCTTTTTTTGCTTCTGGAAATTCTACTCTAATGTCTTGAGAAACTTTTAACTTTACACCTGGGCGTTTCACTGCTTTGTTATCTACATACACACACCCTAATTTAATAAGCTGTGCTATTTGTGAACGTGTTTGTCCTATTTTAGATGCTAAAAATATATCTAAACGAGCAACCTCTTCACAACTATAATTTTCTATTTCATTCATTTTCTTAACCTTTATGTTACAATTCTGCATATTTATATATGGAGTTCCAAACTTGTTGAAATTTGATAAACGTATTTTAGCACAATTTGACTTTTTTTCTATTATTTTAATAATCCCTTTAGTAATTACTTCTCATTGGCTCATTGGAGAGGTTATTCCTGCTCTTGCTCAAAAACAAACTGCTTATATAGGAATAGCTCTTATCACTTTTTTATTTGTTTTTATTCTCCCTATTAGAAGAATGAGTTATCTTATTCCTTTTATATACTGGTTTAATATTTTATTATTAATTGCTGTGGAATTTTTTGGTCATGCAAGACTTGGTGCACAAAGGTGGATAGATATACCTTTTATCAATGCAACTATTCAACCATCAGAATTTGTAAAACCTGCTATGATTTTAATGTTAGCTTACCTTATACAAAGAGACCCTCCTCCAATAAATGGATATAGAATTAAACAATTTTTAAAAATTAGCTTCTATATTATACTCCCTTTTATTTTAATTGCTAAAGAGCCTGATTTAGGAACAGCTTTAGTCCTTCTTCTTATAGGATATGGGGTATTATTTGTTATAGGGGTGTATTGGAAGATTTGGGCAACAATAATTATTGGTGTACTATTACTTTCCCCTTTAGCATATAAATTTATGCTTCATGATTATCAAAAAGTACGGATTAAAGATTTTCTTAGTGAAAAACCATCTTATCATGTACAACAATCTATTATTGCAATAGGGTCAGGTGGACTTACTGGAAAAAGTAAAAATGAAGCCACACAAACACAGATGAAATTCCTACCTATCGCTACAAGTGACTTTATATTTGCTTTTTTAGTTGAAAGAACTGGTTTTTTAGGCTCATTAGGGGTTATTCTTATTTATATAATGCTTATTTTACATCTTTTAAGTCTTAGTAATTTCAATAAAGATTATCTCATTAAGGTTATTACTCTTGCTATCGCTTTTATGATTTTTATCTATATGGGTGTTAATATATCTATGACAATAGGTTATGCTCCTGTTGTTGGAGTTCCTCTACCTATGTTTAGTTATGGAGGAAGTAGTTTTATTAATTTTATTATTCTATTTGCTATTATGCAAAATTTAATTACATTTAGATATAGAGATATGTATGATAAAAGTGGTACAAAACGCTTTGTGTAATTTGTATATATAGGGGGTTTTATTAATGGTGGGCATTACAAGACTCGAACTTGTGACATCTACCTTGTAAGGGTAGCGCTCTACCAACTGAGCTAAACGCCCATCAAAGATTTGAAACTTAATGGCGCGGTGGACGAGATTCGAACTCGCGACCCCCTGCGTGACAGGCAGGTATTCTAACCAACTGAACTACCA
>CAYOKX010000029.1:0-21167 GCA_964404655.1 uncultured Sulfurimonas sp.
TATAATTAACAAAAAAAAGGGCAAAAAAAAAGGGCAACTAGAAAAAATCTAGCTACCCTTTTTTAAACTACACTCTAACTATTAAAGTTGTTGTGAAGGACGAGCTTTAACATTACCATTTCCAAACAGTACCAATCTATCAGTATCAGTTTCACCATGACCTGCTTGTTCAACATCAGTTGCACTTTCTAAGGTATATGAGTAAACATTACCAAGAACTTCAAAGTAAACTACACTTCCTACATAAACATCAGAGTATGTAAGTTTAAAGTTTTTGCCATCAGTTTTTTCCTCTACATAGATAGTAATAGGAGTGGCTGTGTCTGAACCATTTTTAGGAACATAAGCCATAATAACCTCTTGATCTGCTACCTCAGAAGTGATAGCCATACCATAATCAGTTGCATCAGTTGCATCTGCTACACAGTTAGTATCATAAAGTGTTCCTATTTTAGTAGAGTCTGTATCTGAATTATGTGTATCTGAAAGTTTTACAGAACCTTTTAACATAGGGATATAATCTTGAGTTACAACATCCGAAGCATTACCACCATTTAATATACCTGTTCCATCAACAGCAAATACATTTAAAGTAGTAGCATCAGCCCCAGATGTAATTGGTAAATCGATAGATGAACAAAGAGCATATTCAGTTGCCTCTGCCGCTGTTAAGTGAGTTACAAAATCAGTACTCGAAAGAGTTTGATACTCAGGAACTGCACCTTTAAATACATAGTACCCAGCAACATCTGTACTTGCTGAAGAAAATGAAACACTTGCTGGATTTGTTATATCTATTGTCGGTGCTGTTGGTTTTGTTAAATCCACTTTTTGTAATGTATCTACATTTAATAGATTAAAGCCTAAACCATTTGCAATATTTGCTTTAATAGCATAATCTGCACCAGAGATCAGTGATGTTGATTCATACGAACTAACATCTCCAGAATAAACATTGTTTGTACTTTTTTTAGCGAGTGCTATAGTTGAACCATTTACAATAGCTTCTACTGTAGAAGAGTTATCATAGTTACTATCACCAACTTGTGGTAATCCACCAACCTCTATAGAAATTTGTCCAGCTATATTATTATAAGTTGTTCCATCTTCATTAAAATGTGATGTATATGTTGGAGTAAATGTAGCATTTACAATAGAAAGATCATTTGTACCCTCTAATGCCTCTAAATAAACCCAATATCCAGCACTATCTGTAATATTAAAAAGAGAATAATCTTGTGAACTTAACCATTCAGATGGTTTTCTAGTTAAATCTATACTTTCCCAATTTACTGTACCATCAGTAATATCTGTAGTACCAGAAACCATAGCTTTCATAGTAAAACCAGCTTTACTGATAGTATATAATGGTCCAGATGTTACATAATTTGGTGCATAAACAGGAGAATATCTTAAATCTATTGCTAAATCTGCTGAGGGGTCAACTAATGTTCCAGATGAAGTAAGTGTAACATTAGCAGCAACATCATCATTGGCATCACTAGCAGACCAATAAATATCATTCAACTCTTCACTCTCAATATTTAAAATTACTTTACCTGTCCCACCACCTACTTCTTTTAATGAGAAAGAGGAAACTACTATATTTTCTTTTTTTAATGCTTCTTGAATAACAGTAGTCATCTCTTCTGCCCATGCTTTAGCCTCATCATCAGTAGCCTCATCATCATTTGCAATATCAGTTGTAACAGTATATTCATCTGCTACTATCTCTATACCATAAATACTTTTAAATTTAAAAGTTATTGTATCAGAATCATCATGTCTAGGTAATTTATCCTTAGCAATCTCATATTGAAAAATATTTTTCAAACCATTTTGAGCTAAATTATCAAGAGAAAATATACCTTTTACTGCACCTTTTGACATAACATCATCAGTAGTAGTATCCTCTAATATATCCAATCCTACATTTTCTGTTACAGAGAATTTACTTGTATTGGCTGCTGAAGAGTAGATAACAAGTGAAGTAGTATCAACAACATCAACATCAACTCCTGCTATATCATCAATAATAGCTGCTGCATCAGTAGGACTTTTATCATTTATAACAGCAGTTTCAGTAGCATCTATTCTTATCTTTTGATCACTTGCCGTTCGTGTATATTTAAAAACTCTTGAAAAAGTATGATCTCTTAAAAAGAATGGCTCATCTGAAGCTATCAAAATTTTATCTACAACTTCATCATAAGTTGTATCTATTGCTGAAGATTTAAAAGTACCTCCACCTGTAGTTGCTCCATTAATATTAGTAATAGTATTACCAATAGCATCTACCACAGCTGCATCATTCCCCATAGTTAAAGGAGTAGCATTAGTTGCTGTATCTGAGCTATTTTGAATCTCAAGTTTAGAAAGTTTTATGGCAGCGTTACCTGTACCAACTAAAGGTTCAATAACAACAGCATATTCTCCATATTTAGACATTGCAGCTTCAGTATCAACATCACCAAGATTAGTAATAGCTCCAGATAAAGTTGCACCTATATCTGCTGTATCTTTAACTATATATGGATCTGTCTCAACTAATGTTGTAACATTATCAACTAAATCATTTGCAGCTGCCTCTGTAACTAAGAAACGTGTATCAGATATTAAAATCATATGTGTAGCATCTATTGCAAAAGCTTTAAGATTAAATGTTTCTGGCATTGTACCATTTAGTTTAGCATCTTTAATAGCTTGATTAATAGCTTTACAAGATGTAGTTGTAGCTGTAATAGAGTCACTACCAATAGCAACATCCACAGTATGATTTCCAGAAGAATCAATAATAGTTAATTTTTTAGCATTATCAAGTGCATTTCCTGACAATGTTAAAATCAAACCTGTTGAAGATTTTCGGATTTCAGAGTTTGTTGCACTAAATGAAAGTAGATTCCAACCAGTTGTTATACCTGCAGTAACATATTCATCAGATGAGATAGCAGAGTTTCCTAATACAAGACCAGCTTGATGATCAGCTCCAGCTTCCATTTTACCCCAGTATGCTTTACCTTTCACTAACTCATCAAAATTGTTTGCACTATCTGTATTTCTTGTATCAAATAGATCCCATTTTGCAGCTGCCGCATCAAATGAATACACTCTTAAATAATCATCTGCTAAACCTGCAGTTTGATGTTTTGTTTTGTCATAATATGATGAAGATGGAGGATTGTCAGTAAAATCATAGTCAAGAGCATCTTCAAATTTAGAAAGTGCTGAACCACTAGTACCTGCTACATCTTGTATAACTGCTCCAACACCTGGATCTCTATATGTACCTGCAGATGAAAGAACTATACTATGAGCATTTGAACCATCACTCATAATACTATATTCCATAGTTTTGCCTTCTAAAGCCCCTCTATAAGAAACAACAAATGCTGGACCAGCACCAGCTTCCATAGTTACATACATTGTGTGTAATGGCTCTGTTTCGTTATATGTAAGACCTGTAGTATCTATACGTATCTCAACTCTATCTACAGATATCGATTTTACTTTTCCAACATGTTTAGAATCAACTACCAAACCAGATGTAAAAAGTTCATCTTTTGTAGCATCTGTAACCGCAAAAGCTTCATCATCAGCTATACTAAATTCACCTGCTGAAGTTCCAGCACCTGCACCAGTCTGTTTTAAACCAGTTACACCAAATAATACCCATTGTTGGTCATAACCAGCACTATCTGCTAATGGAATATATCCTGCTGTAGCTGATGTCGAAAGTGCTACAACTGCAGCTAGACTCATTAAACTTTTTTTATAATTAATCATTTTTTAAATCCTTTTTTTAATTTTCTTTTATCTAAATACTTTAGTGCTAGTAATAGTTCCAGCATCTAAAGAGTTTAACTCAAAACGGTAACACACATAATAGAGTGAGTTTCCCTTTGGTGGTCTAATATAGATAGTCTTATCACCATTATCTACCCAAGCTTTATCAAAACTAAATCTATACTCTTGAGTAGCATAAACATTTACAAACTGTCCAACTAAACTTTGTGTTAAAGGTGGATAAAAAAGAGCAACTTTTGTTGCTTCTAAATCAGCTGTATAAGGATAAGCTGAATTTATCTCAACCCCATTTTCAATATTTGCCGTTGAAAGAGGGTCAAAACTACTATCTGAAACTATCTCATACACACCCTCTAAAGTACAAGCATTTTTGTCAAATAGTGCATCTTGAGTGTCAAATCCACTATTACTTCCTGTTGGAGTTATATCTGGTGGATTTGTTGTTCCATTAATATCACTACCACTACTAGTGTTATCATCTGTATTGTTATTATCGGGGTTACCCTCTGTTGCAGTAGTATTTACAGTTTTACTACTAGAATCTGTTTCAACTCCACATCCAGTAAAACCAATAATTACAAAGAACACAAGAATGAAATTTTTCATTCTAAACACTATACACTAGTTTCCAACATATTATTCGTTAGGAATATCTGGAATTGAAGGTAGTCCATCTTGAATAGCTGCATTATTTGCACTATTTAAACTAACAACACCTGTTGATGGTGTTCCACCTACAACTGTTGATGGTGTAGAATCATCACCAGCACTTGCAACATTTCCTTCACTCCCACCACATCCTACTAATAATAGTGAAACTAAACCAGCTATAATAAAACTAACTTTTTTCATTTTTCATCCTTTAAATTTAGACTAACATCGGCACTTAAAAATAATTCTTTAACCAAATCACGTAATTTTATCAAATAGCGAGTAAATAACTACTGAGTAAAGATTAGGTCTTTATGTTAAATTTTGCTAAATACCTAAACTCTTTGTATATTTAATATAAAGCAATTACTGTTCCAATATTCCACAACATACCCAAATACTCATGAATAGCTATGCGTGAATTTTCCAAATTTTTTATACTTGGTAACTCAAAATATGTTTTAATATCTCGTTTATAAAAGAGTGTAGGAGCTGGAATAGGGTGCATTCCTCTTGATAGAAAAAGTTTCATAGCTCTTGGCATATGAGTAGCTGAAGTGACCAATACAAATGGCTCTTGTTTGACAATATTTTTTGTAAAATCTGCCTCTTGAGCTGTATCTTTTGGTTTTGCACTTGTTATAATATCTTTCTCTTTTACCCCTAACTCTATGGCAAATTTTTTGTTTATCTCTGCCGAAGAGATAGAAGTTTTTCCTTTGTAACCTGTGAAGATAAGTTTAGCATGAGGAGTTTTGTTATATATCATAATCCCCTCAATAACCCTTTTTATACTACAATCAGCTAACTGAGAGGAGAGAGGTTGTGTTTTATCATCATTTTGTCCACAACCTAGAACATGAATATATTTTATAGTATGTTTATAGTTATATTTTGGATAGTTTTTTTCTAAATTTGTTATTAAAAGGTTTGAAAATGGTGCATAAGAGAGAACTAATAATAGAGTTACTCCTAAAGAGAGAAATATTTTTGAATACAGCTCTTTTTTTGTAAATAGAAAATATACTCCTATGAGAAGCAGAGTTATAATAAGTCCAAATGGTTCTATAAAAAATGTTATAAATTTTTTAATTGTAAATCCGATATCCATATTAAACCCAAATCTCTCCAAAATTAAATTCAACATTACATCTATTCATCTCAAAAAGAAAGTTATTTTCGCTAATTTTTAAGGCTAACTCATATTTACTATTTTTCAAAATATAGATTTCAGCTATTTTAGTTTGAGAATCTACTATTACATAGTATTTAATCCCTTCACTCTCATAAAGGTGGTATTTCTCATTTCTATCTTTTCTTTGTGTTGAGGGGCTTAAAATCTCAAATACTATCTCAGGAGTTTTTTTAAGATATTTATCTCCCAAATCATCCCCACAAGCAAATAAAACATCAGGAGAAACAACAGTATCATTTGATACTTTATAATCTATCTCCATCGCTACCATACATTTTTCACAACTATGTGTATCAAGTTGGCTAAATATACGCCCAGAAACTCTTTGATGTTTTATCATCGGTTTTGGACTCATCGCATAGGGAGAACCATCTATAAGTTCCCAATCCCCTTCCCAATTTTGATAATCTTCATATGTATAATATTCTAAATATTCTCTTGCACCCATTATTAAACCTTTAAATATGATAAAATAGTATAACAGAGATTAAAGAATAGAGGACTTAAAGGAAAAAAGATGAAAATAGTATTACTAGATGCCTTAACTTTTGGCGAAACAGATTTAAGTGCATTTGATAGTTTAGGAGATGTAAAAGTATATCAAACAACATCAGCTGATGAAGTAGAAGAAAGAGTTATAGATGCAGATGTAATTGTTACAAATAAAGTGGTTATAACAGATTCAATTATGCAAAACACTTCACAGTTAAAGCTTATATGTGTTGCAGCTACTGGAATGAATAATGTTGATTTAGATTCTGCAAAACAAAGAGGAATAGAGGTAAAAAATGTAGCTGGATACTCAACTCAGTCAGTGATTCAACACACCTTTTCTATGCTCTTTTATCTTTTAGGACACTCTAAATATTATGATGAGGTTGTAAAGAGTGGAACTTATTCTCAGTCACCTATATTTACAGATGTATCTCAACCATTTTTTGAGATAAAAGGGAAAAAATGGGGAGTTATAGGACTTGGTGCTATCGGTAGAGGTGTAGCAAATATCGCTACGGCATTTGGTGCTGAAGTTTGTTACTTTTCGACAAGTGGAAAGAACTCTACAACTGATTTTAAACAGGTAACATTAGAGGAGATGCTTAACTCTTGCGATATTATCTCTATTCATGCACCTTTAAATGCACAAACAGAAAATTTACTTGATTATAAAGAGTTATTAGAGTGTAAAGAGGGTGTTACCATCTTAAATCTTGGGAGAGGTGGAATTATAAATGAAGAAGCTGTGGCAAAGATTGTTGATGAAAAAAATATGATGTTTGGTTTAGATGTTTTAACAAAAGAGCCTATGGAAAAAAATCATCCATTATTAAGCGTTAAAAATAGCGATAGATTGTACATAACTCCACATATAGCATGGACATCTGTTGAGGCTAGAGATACTCTTATAGCATCTGTTATTCAAAATATTATCGATTCTAAAATAGGGTAAGAGAAGAAAACTCCGTGCAAAGCACGGAAGTTTTGTTAAGATACTAAAACGTGAGGAACAATAAGTGGATATTTTTTCATTTTTCTATAAATATGTTTTCTAACGATTTGACGTAGATCATTCTCTAAAGCACGAGTATTTTCAAGCATACCATCTTTAAGATGTAGTAAGAAATGCTCTAAAACATCTTCCATCTCTTTCGCAAAAGCTTTATCTTGCTTATTTGCTACGATACCAAATGTTGTAACTTTAGGTTTAGCTGTCATTTTTGAGTGTTGTCCATCTACTTGAGCTACTATCATCACAATTCCATCTGATGCAAGTTTTTGACGGTCAAGAACTATATCATCCTCTATTTGATGATTATTTTGGTTATCTATATATGTTTTACCTGTTTTAACAGTTTTAACTTTTCTCATAAATTTAGGTGCAACCTCTATCTGCTCACCATCTATCATAAGTAAAATATTTCTTTCAGGAACACCACACATCATACCTGTCTCTTTATGTTTCATAACATGATTATACTCACCATGAACAGGTAAAAAGAACTTAGGATTTACAAGACGTAACATAAGTTTTTGCTCCTCAATAGAAGCATGACCAGAGACATGAATATCTTTATCCATCGCTACTTTTGCACCTGCACGTTGCAGATGGTTTAACATTCCAGATATAGAACCTTCATTACCAGGAATAGCACGTGAGGAAAGAACTATTAGGTCTGTTGGTTTGATTTTTATATGTCTATGTTCACCTATTGACATTCTAAAAAGTGCTGAATTTGGCTCTCCTTGAGAACCTGTTGTTACTATAAGAACATCTTTATCATTCATACTAGAAATTTCATCTGCATCTACAAAGATATTTTTAGGAAATCTTACATAGTCATACTGCATAGCTATCTCAATATTACGTTCCATTGAACGACCGATAACACAGATTTTACGACCATACTTTAAACCATATTGAATAGCTTGTTGTACACGGTGAATATTTGAACTAAATGTTGAAAGAAGAACACGTCCTTCCGCTTTTGCAAAAATTCTATCTAATGCAGGAGCGACACTTAGTTCTGAACCTGTTGCTAGTGGATTATGTGAGTTTGTCGAATCACTTAAAAGACAAAGAACACCTTTATCTCCATAATAAGCTAAACGGTGTAAATCAGCCGTATATCCATCAACTGGAGTATGGTCTATCTTAAAGTCACCTGTATGGATAACAGTTCCAGCATCTGTTGTAATAGCTAAAGAGGAGCTATCTAAGATAGAGTGCGTCATGTGCATCCACTCTACTTTAAAATCATTTCCTATCTCATACAGTTTTCTTTTTTCAATAGGATTAAAATGACGACGTGCTTCTTTAATATGATGCTCATCAAACTTATTTCCAATCATAGCAAGTGGTAATGGTGTTGCATATATTGGAAATTGCATCTCTTTATAAAGATAAGGCATAGCACCGATATGGTCTTCGTGAGCATGAGTGATAATAACAGCGATTATTTTATGTTTAATCTCACGTAAGTAAGCAAAGTCTGGTACTAAAATATCAACACCGTGCATATCTTCATCTGGAAAACTCATACCAACATCAACTAAAATTGCCTCTTTTTCAGTTTCAAAAACAGTGATATTTCCACCAATTTCACCAAGTCCACCAAGTGGAGTTATTCGAATTTTTGCATTAGAGTTTAGGTCTAGTTTATAGTGAGGATTGAGTCTCTGTTTATGACCCTCTTGATTTTTAAGAACAAAAGATTTTAAATTTTCATCAACAGGTGTAGCTTGTCTTTTATGTCGATTACGATTTTTGTTTTTATTTGGGTTAGGTTTATTACCAGCTGGTCTATTTTGATTAGGTTTACGGTTATTGTTCGGTCTTCTATTGTTGTTTGTCTTTGGTTTACTTTCTGTTTGAGGTCTGCTTTTTTCTTCAGTCCCTTGATTCTCTTCTGCCATCCAAACTCCCTGTTATTTTTTTATAGAGTTGGTGATAGTTATCGGTTGCGACTTGATGAGGACGAATAGTTGCTATAAATCCAAGTTCAAGAAAAACATCTTGAAGCATAGTTTTTTCATATTTTGCACTGAGATTCTTCATAAGAGTTTTGCGTGGTTGTGTAAATGCTAATCGTAGCATATCTTCAAAACTCTTATCACTTCTATCTGTACTTTTTTGTATGAGAAAAACAGCAGAGTCTATTTTTGGTTGAGGGTCAAAAGCAGTTGGAGGAACTTTTACGACTATATGAGCCTTTCCTACACTTTGAGTTATAATTCCCAAAGAACCAAATACTTTATCACCAGAATCAGCACAAAATTTTTCTGCTACTTCAAGTTGAACCATTACTAGAATATTTTTACACATAGGATCTGCGAGTGCTTTTAGGATGATATTTGTTGCAATATAATAGGGCAAGTTAGCTACTAAATCATACGGCTCATCAACTAAAGAACTCTGCCAAGCGTTCAAAACATCACCACAATTTATATGTAGTCGCTCGGTAGCAATCTCTTCTTTAAATTCATTTTGTAATAGTTTACACAAATCGGTATCTACCTCAAAAGCTTCTACACTTTTGACATCAACTAAAAATTTAGTTAAATCACCTAAGCCAGGTCCAATTTCTACGATTTTATTATCGTTTTTGGGCATCGCTTCGACGATCTTTCTTAAAACGCCTTCATCTTTTAAAAAATTTTGACCGAACTTTTTCTTTGCTACAACGTTTTCTTTTTTCATAAAAATGAGTTTATAGTAATTATTCTTATAATAAGGTAATGTTAATAAGGAAATAGAATATTTTCTATATGATAAAAAATATCAACCAATATTATTCAAAATATTGATTGATAAAGATTAGTTATTTAAAGAGCCAAATGATAACCAATAAATGCTAGTAGATAAGCAACAGTTGATGTAAAGATAAAAAGATATAGAGCATATTTTTTACCTCCTGCTTCTTTAGCAAATACAATAGTTGCAGCTAAACAAGGAAGATAAATCATCATTATAATGATAAATGCTACTGCTGATGCAAAGGGGATATCTTCTTGTAATCTTTGTATAAGAGAACTACTTTCTTCATCTACCTCATCACCAAGTGAATATAAAACACCTAAAGTAGAAACAACAACCTCTTTTGCAGCTAAACCTGTTTGTAAAGCTACTGCCATCTTCCAATCCATACCTAAAGGTTCAAATAATGGTTCAATAGCTTGTCCTATCTCCCCTAAATAACTTTGTTTTAAAAGCTCCTCATTGAGCTGATTTGTTAATTCTACCTTTTTACTTTTATCCTCTGTTTTTACTATCATCTGTTCATATTTTTCTGTTAGTTCTAAATTTTTTGGATAGTTACTTCCAAACCATACTAACATAGAAGCTACGGCAATAAATGTACCTGCCTTTTTAAGATAAAGCCATGTTTTTGTTTTTACAGTGTGCCAAATAAGCATAACAGATGGCATTCTGTATTTTGGCATCTCCATTACAAAAGGTTCACTCTCCCCTTTAAATACTGTTAGTTTTAAAATTTTTGCCATAACTAAACCAAGTAATGCACCACCCATATAGATAGTAAATAACACATTTCCAGCCATTTCAGGAGCAAAAAATGCACCTACAAATAAAACATATACAGGAAGTCTAGCACCACAACTCATAAATCCAATGATAAAAAGTGTAAGTAATCTATCTCTATCATTTTTTAAAATTCTAGCACTCATATAAGCAGGGATTGAACAACCAAAACCTGTTACTAATGGTATAAAACTTTGTCCATGCAGTCCAAATTTATGAAAAAATCCATCAAGAAGATACGCAACACGACTCATATAACCAGTACTTTCAAGAAGTGCAATCCCTACATATAAAATCATAATATTAGGTACAAATAAAACAACAGCACCCACACCACCTATCAGACCATCAACAACTAAAGAGCGAAGTTCATCATTTGATATAGTTGCACCGAGAGTATCTCCAAGGTAACCAAAAAAAGCATCTATATAATCCATTGGAATAGAACCAATTTCAAATGTTAATTGAAAAAGCAACCACATAAAAGATAAAAATATAGGTATCCCTAAGATAGGATGGATTAACACTTTATCTATCTTTTGTGTAACTGTTAATTCTTCTATTTTTTTAGGTATTTTAATAGTTAAAGATAAAAGACCATCTATATAAGCTTTATATTCATTAGCCATAATATCTAACATAGCATTCTCATCATGATGTATCTTTATATGTTTGTGAGCTTTTAGTAACAAAGGTTCAAGATATATCCATATAGGTTTATCATGAAGCTGTTTATAAATCTCGCTATTTTCACTTATAAGACCTATCGCAATATAACGATGAGAAAGAGATTTTGGATATTGATGTTCCTCTAAACATTGTACTATCTCTCTTATCTCCTCCTCCATATCTTCACTAAAAACAAATTTTGGTTCCATTTGCTTCATAGAGTGTGTCTTAACAATAGTTGCTAAAAGTTGGTCTAAACCCTCTTTTGTTGAAGCCGAAATTTTTATACAGTCTATCTTTAATAGTTCACTCATATAGTTTGAATTAATCTCAATATTTTCTTTTTTTGCTTCGTCTATCATATTTAAAGCGATAATCATCTTTTTATCTAATTGTATTAATTCACTTGTAAGTTGAAGGTTTCTATCGAGATTTGTAGCATCTACAACATTGAGAATGATGTCATACTCCTCCTCTCTTAAAAAATTACTTGTTACTTTTTCATCTAATGAGTATTCAGAGAGCATATATGTTCCAGGTAAGTCCACAACATCTATGATAAAATCTTTATACTCAAATGTTATCTCCTCTTTTTCAACTGTAACCCCTGAAAAATTTCCAACATGTAATGCAGATTTACCGATAGCATTAATCAACATTGTTTTTCCAACATTTGGTTGTCCAACAAGTGCAATTTTTATATGTTCTTTCATCTACTCAACCTCTATCTTTTGTGCTTCTTCTTTACGAAGAGCAAGAGAAATTTTTCCTATCTGTATCTCATAGTTACTTTTAAGATTTGTATGTGCAAGATATTTAATTTCAACCCCTTTGATAATCCCAAAAGAAACAAGTCTTTGTCTTAAAGCTCCCTCGGCATAAAGTTTTTTTACTTTATATATTTCACCTATTTTACAATCTGGTAATTTCATACTAAACCTTTTTTACTAAAAACTATAAGAGGCAAAAACTCTTACATTATCATTATTAAAATCTGTACTTGTAGTACTCTCTTTATTTTCATCTAAAATATATGTAGCACTAAGTGTCAAATCTTCTGTTGGAGTATACTCAACAGATATATCATGTTCAGTTATCTCTGCTTTTTCTCCTTGAGTATTTGCATCTCCTTGAAAACTACCATAAGCATAAGCAAGATTAAAATCTTCCACTTCATAACTTATACCAATAACAAAAGCTTGAGCATCTCTATCTTCAGTTATCTCATCTAAAATCATAGTATCCATATTTGTATAGAGTGTACCTCCACCAAAGCCACTAAAACTATGTTTACTTTTCTCTTTTGATGAACTATTATATGCAATCATCATCCCTAAATTTTTAAAAGAAAATTCAGCCATTGCCCCATAGATATTAGCCTCTACTCCGCTATTATCAAGTTCACTCTCTTTAAGATACTGTGCAGATAAAGCTAACTCTAAACTATTGCCTAAGTCGATAATCCCTGTAACATCTGCATAAAAAGCATTATTGGCATCACTAAAGTTTGCAATGTTATAAAACCATAAATTTGAGCTAAGAGTATCACTTTCAAATATTGCACCAGCAAAGTTTACACCATCCTTACCTGTTTTACTCCACTCATGCTCTAAACCAGCATCAGCCCCTTGCCAATTTACAATATGTCCTGCTGTTAATGAGATTTTATCTATATCATAAGTTGCTACACAAGCTCTAAAACTATTTGGCATCATACGTATATCATCACTATCAGCTAAAGGTGTATCTAAAATCTGACGACCAGCACGGAAATTAAAATCATCATACTTATAGTTTAGATAGAGTTGTGTTAATTTTGTATAATTTTTTATCTCTCCTGAGAGTTCATCATTGTATTTATCATCTTCTCCACTTAACGAAGAGATAGTATGAGATGTTCTAAATGCTACTGCTCCATTAAAACCTTTTAATGATGCTAACTCATATTTTAAAGCTGTACCAACTGCTGAAGCATAACTATCTGTGTTATTTTCGTTGTTGTATGCTGAATAAAGAGAACGAACTTCACCACTTACTTTTGCATCATAAAACATCTTTTTTACACTATTATCTGCATACAAAGATGAACTTATTGCTAGGGTTGCTATTAGACTTAATTTTATTATATCTTTCATTTTCTACCTTTTCATTTGAATATGAGAATTATTACCAATTAAAGCTTAAGAGTTATTTAAAATGATATTCATTATCGGACACATTTATTACTTATATCTGATATAATATTTTATTAACAAGGGAGAAAAGAAGATGATAAAATTATGGCTGATACTTTTAGTAACAACAACACTTTTTGCAAAATATACAAATTGTGAATTTCAAAATAAAGATTATATAGATATTTGTGAAAAAGTTATAAAAAAAGGTGTTTCTGTTGAGTATGCAAATAAATTTTTATTATCCTATTTTAAAACACAGTTTTATGATGAGATAAGTTGGAAGTACTTACAACCTCGTCATATTAAAACACATCGAGCAAATGAAAAAAAAGCGAATAATGTCCTTGCAAAATATATTCCAGAAATGGTAAAACATCTTAAAAAGTATAAAAAAGTTTATGATTATAGTGAAAAAAAATATGGTGTAAACAGAGAGATAATCTCAGCTATCTTGATGAAAGAAACTCGCTTAGGAAAGATAAAACCAAAACATGATGCTTTTATAGTATTTAATACAATGGTAGTAAGAACAGAAGCAGAAACATCAAGAGAAAAATGGCTTCTAAATATGGGTAAAAGTAATATGGCTTCTATTATTCAATATTGTTATAAAAAAGGGGTTGAACCTTATGAGTGTAATCTGCCAAGTTCCTATGCTGGTGCAGTAGGAATACCTCAATTTATGCCAAATAGTTTTAGTTATACGGATGGTTATAAAAAAGAGATAGCAGACCTAACAAAGATGGAGGATGCAATAGTTTCAGCAAGTAAATTTCTTCATAAAAAAGCTTCATGGGATAAACTTATTAACTGGAGTAAAATTCCAAATATGCAAAAAATAGAATCTGATTGGTATAATTTTGATTTTAAAAAGAAAAATGCCTCATTTGTATATGCAAAAAGTAGAAGAACTAAAAAAAAGTATGATTGTTTTAGCTGTAAAAGAAAATCTTTACAATATACAAAAGAGTATGTTCAAAAAATTATGAGATATAATAACTCTTCAAATTATGCAGTAGGTGTTTTACGTCTTGCTTATGATGCACATAAACTTTTATCTTCTAAAAAAAGAAGAAGATAAAAGTTTAAATTGCTATCTTCTTCTGTTATGAGAGTGGTTATGTTTATAATTTTTCTTAAAACATTTTTGACAGATATTATATTTTGAGTTTACTGGAAGTGGAGTATGGCACATTCTACAAGTTTGAACAAATTTTCCTTGCTGAAGGGATTGTTCTATATACTTATTTAAAACCCCTCTATACATTCGTGCTTTTTTCTCATTTACAAAATAATCATCAAAACGGTAACTTAACCATAAGTAGAGTGAAATCTCTTTCACCATATCTTCAGCTCTCAGAAGTTCATCTGTTGTTTGTGCATAGTTTCCATTAAGAGATGGAGGATTATATGGCACAGGCTCTTTTCTTTCTAAAGCGTGAAGATACTCCTCAAATGCTGATATAATATAGGGAGATTTAAGGGTTAAAGGGGCGCAAGAGAGATGATATTTTGTAGCTAAATCTAAATCATATTTATCTACAATAATAGATGCTTCAACCATATCTTCTAAACTTGATGCGTGAAAAGGACCATTAAACTCCATATTTTCCACAAAAAATTTCAAAATTTCTTTAAGTTCACTCTCCTCTAAAATAGTTCCAACAAGTTTTATATGTTCTAAATTTGCCATCACTTTAAAGGGAATAGTTATATCGGGAGCATCTTTATAGAAGTTTTTTTTGATAATTTTTAAAACATCTTGACTCAATGCACCAACATATCCCTCCTCTTGAAGCCCATAACGTCCAGCACGTCCAGAGATTTGAGCAACTTCTGAAGCTCCTAGATGACGTTGTCTAATTCCATCAAACTTTTCAGCCTTTGAGAACAATACTGTTTTTATAGGAAGGTTCATACCCATAGCGATAGCATCGGTAGCTATAAGTATCTGAGTTTCACCATCTCTAAATCGTCTTGCTTCTTCACGGCGTACTTCTGGGGAGAGGTTTCCATAGACAACACTTACATTGAAAAACTTAGAAAAATTCTGTTTAAGACGTAATACATCTTTTCTACTAAAAGCGATAACAGCAGTTCCCTCCTCAACATCCTCCACAGAAGTAAAGTTTTCAAGAAGTGTCAAAGAGTTTTTACGTTCAAACTCAATTATTTTAAGATCCTCTCCAAGATACTCAGCTAGAGCGATAATAGCTTTTTTAGAGTTAGGAGAACCAGTCATAATAATCTCTTTAGCAGGAGTCCCAATGATAGCATTTGCCCAAGCCCAACCACGGTCTCTATCATCTATCATCTGTACTTCATCTATCACACAAACATCTACATCAACCTCAAAGTTTAACATCTCTATGGTAGAGCTTATATGTGTTGCTTCATCATCGATTATCTGCTCTTCACCTGTTATAAGTGAAGACTCTATCCCTTGTACTTTAAGTGTTTCATACCCCTCTAATGCTAAAAGTCTTAATGGTGCAAGATAATATCCTGTATCAGCTTTTTGAAGTTTTTGCATAGCAGTATATGTTTTACCACTATTTGTTGGTCCTATATGGAGAGTAAGCTTTCTTCTCATCTCTCTAGCCATAGGAAAGAGATTTTTAAAATCTCGTATAGTCCGAGCTAAAAGAGCATGACGCTGTTTTTTTATCAGCTGTTCTTGAATATTATATATAAATGTTCTAACTGTTTTTTTAGTCACTTTTGCACTAATATTGAGAGCTTTTGGAAGTAGTTCTATAAGATATTGATAAACTTTATTATGAAGCTCCTCTTTTGAAAAGTGTAGAAGTGTAGAATAGTTTGCACAAGTTTTTACTAAATCTTCAAGTTGCTCTACAAAATGTTCCTCATTCTCTTTTTTAGCAGATTCAACTACATTTGTAAAATCTAATAGTTCCCCTTTCCAAATAGTTTCTAAAAGAGAATTTAACTCTATATGAAGCTCTAAAATATAGGGATGAGATATGTCTGAATAGGGAAATTTAAAGCTCTCTTGAGTAGTTATAAGTACCTCTTGATTCTCTATCTCAAGTGATAAAACATCAAGTTGAGTTTCTATAAGACTTTGTAAAATATGCTCTTTTAATGGAGGAAATTTTAGAGAGTTTTTTGGAGGTGCTGAACGAAAAGCAGTTTCTATCTCTTTGTTTGTTAGATATTCGTGAGGATTTGGAATCTCCTCTATAAACTTTTCAATAGCTAACTGTTTTAACTCTACAACTTTCTCTTTATCGAGGGAGATTTTATAAATAATATTTTCTTCTGTGTTAGATTCTAGGTACTCATAACTATATGGTTTTGTGTTAAGTGTTAAAATCTTATGAAAATGTTGCATAAAGATTTTATAACGAAGAGAAGCGTTAAACTCTAAAGAGTTATCAATATCAAAAACTCCATCTAAAGCTTTTTCAACTCTTTTTTTCTTCATCTCAAATCGGATATGAATTAATGTTGATTCAAGTTTAAGTAAAGTGATTTTTTTTGTTCTTACTTCACTAAAACTATCATAAAGAGCAATCTCCTCCTCAAGTGTTACATCAAGTTGAGATATAAGCTCCTCAAGTTTATGTTCTTTATCTACATTATTATCTTTTTTAGGTTTTCCTGAGAGATAAACCTCTTGATTTGCCTCAAAAAATGCAAGTATCTCTTGACGAATACCACTATCTGCTTCACTCCAAAGCATACGAACAGTTTTTAAGAGAATATCTTTTGTATGTTCTATATCATAGATGCCAAGAGTCGCAAAGAGTTCACTCAAAGTTTCAGCACTTACTCTCTCTATCCCAACATCAAAAGGGTCATCATCAAAATAGTGTTTTATCTTTTGGTTGATTTTTATATTTTTCTTATTTTTTTTAGCCATTTGATATTTTAGCTAAAAAAGTAAACTTTAGAAAATAATTATTTTTCTTTAATTATTTCTAAGCGATTTTTAATAAATTCAACAATATTCCTCTCTAACCAATACTCAGGCTTCAAAAGATTCCCCTCTATAAATCCAACGTGACCCCCATACTTAGAGAGTTCTAAAGTGACATTTGAGGAGAGTTCTTTTGATAAGGGAATCATTCTGTTATCCATAAAAGGGTCATCTAGTGAGTGAATGATGAGTGTAGGTGTTTGAATATCTTTTAAAAACTGTTTTGAGCTACATTGCGTATAGTAATCTTGTGCTGAGTTAAAACCGTGCATTGGTGCTGTATATATATTGTCAAATTCCCAAAAAGTTTTAATATTTTTAACATTCTCTTTTTTGAAATTTATCAATTTTTCCATATTGTGTTGTTGATATTTTTTTTCTAAAGAGATGTTAAGTGCTTTGAGTAGATGCCATTGATAAAATTTTGAAAAACCCCTATTTATTGCATCTGCACATATATCTAACTGCAAAGGTGCAGAGACTGCTACTGAAGCCGTTATAGGAGAGTTCTTTCCTAACTCTCCAAGAAGTTTTAACATCATATTTGCACCCAAAGAGTAGCCTATTGTAAATATTTTAGAGTGAGGAAATCTATCTGTTACACTATTTATCCAAGAGAGTGCATCAGCACTATCTCCACTATGATAGGCTCGTGCTAATCTGTTCTCTTTTCCTGAACATCCTCTAAAGTTCATCACAACAGAGGCGAAACCATTTTTTTGGGCTTCATTCATTACACCTTGAATATAGGGAGATTTGTATGAACCTGCCAATCCGTGAAAAAGAATAATGATAGGAGTGTTTGAACCCTCAAGAGGTTTATTATGCCAATGACACTCCACAAAATCACCATCTTCAAGAGGGAATGTTTCTACCTCTAAATCTAGGTGAAGTGATTTTCTAAAAAAAGAGGAGTAGAGTGTTTGGATATGTCTGTTTTTTAAACAAAATGATGGATTAAATGGTTTCATCTCTATCTCATCGTCCCTAGAAAAAGAAATGTACCAAGAAGAAGTACTAAACTTCCACCAATCATCTCTAAGATATAAGTTTTTCCATCCATAAAACTACCAGCTTTTTTATTAAATGCTATGGAGAGTATACCTGCAACAGAGATAGTTAAACCCATTCCAATACTCATAGATATAGCTGAAAGAATTGCCAATGTATGGTGTCCTAAAACGATACAAAAAAGTACAATAGTCATAACCCCAGGGCAAGGAACTATTCCCGCACTAAAAGCAACTGCTGTTTCACTTTTATTTGATTTGATAAGCTTTTTTTCTTTCTCTTTTCTACTTTTATAGGCTTCATAGATAAGGTATAATCCTACACTTATAATCATAATCGCACTTATTTGCATCGCTATATCGGAGAATTGATTAAAGTTTTGGCGAAACATAGTTTTAAGTATAAAAAATATTCCAAAAGTAAATATAAGTGCAGAAAGAGCATGAATAATTGAAATCATATATCCCATTTTAAATGCTTTTTTATAATCACTTTTATTTGATGTAAAGTAAAGTGCTACAAGAGCCTTTCCATGTCCTGGACCGATAGCATGAACTAGACCATATATAAAAGCTATACCTAAAATAACTAAAGAGGTAGAGAGAGAGTTTTCATCATTCAAACTTCTAATAGTTGTAGATATATATCTGTTTAATTCATATTGATAATTTACAAGTTGTTGCATAAATTGTGCATAATATTCCATCTATTTAAACTCCACTTTATAACCATAGTAAAAATCATTATCAACCCCAGTTGCCGTAGCTTTTGCACCTGAAATATTTAAAAACTCCTGTTTTATGACCATAGCAACATAAAAATCTGTATCGCCAACCTCTATAACTGTTTTTTTCATGTCAAAATCTCCCTCTATCTCAAATGTATAACAAACTCTATAATTTTCAATACTTGCTTGAAATTTTTTTGTTTTAGGAAAAGGTATCACTTTGCCATTTACACGTATATATGTATAAAAATGATAATCTTCAAAAACTGTAAAATAGTTATCTTTTATAAACTGATTTTCTTTTGAGTTTATTTTTCCATCACCATTTGTGTCGACATCTAAAATAAGTATACTTGAGGTCATATCATCAATTTTCCACTTAAATTTAATAGTTTTTGCCTTGCCATTTTCTACATTAATTGTTGGATATACATCTATAAATGTATGAGGATGTGCAATAAGAACAGTGGCAAAAAGAAGGTAAATAAAATATTTTTTCAACTCATATCCTTTTTGATTGAATTATACTATATTTGGATATAATCCCCTCCTCAAAAAATAAACTAACGGAGAACCAAAAGATGAATAGAAAAAAAATATATAATCCAAACTCAACAGAAGATGTGAACAATAGAAAGATTTTTGGTGGTGACCCAACAGGTATATTTGAGTTAAATAATATAAAATATCAGTGGGCATATAACCTTTGGGAAGTGATGTTAAACAACACTTGGTTTCCTAAAGAGGTTGATATGACTCGTGATGTAAATGATTATAAACAGCTAACAGATGCTGAAAAAGATGCTTATGATAAAGCTCTTTCACAACTTATCTTTATGGATTCTTTACAAACAAATAATCTGATAGATAATATTAACCCCTATGTAACATCACCAGAAGTAAATCTTATATTGGTCCGTCAATCATTTGAAGAAGCTTTGCACTCTCAATCTTATGCAGTTATGGTAGATACTATCTCAACAAACTCTGCTGAGATTTATGACCTATGGCGTCGTGATATGATGTTAAAACAGAAAAATGATGCGATAGCTTCTGTTTATGAAGAGTTAGCTGAAAATCCATCGGAACATAATTTTTTAAAAGCCTGTTTCGCAAATCAAATATTAGAAGGTATCTATTTTTATAGTGGTTTTACATATCTTTATACATTAGCACGTGCAGGAAAAATGTTAGGTTCAGCACAGATGATACGTTTTATTCAGCGTGATGAGGTAACACATTTAGTACTCTTTAAAAATTTAATAAATACATTAAGAAAAGAGAGAGCAGACCTTTTCACAGAGCAGTTAAAAGATGAAGTTATAGCGATGTATAGACAAGCAGTTCAATTAGAATCTGATTGGGGTAAATATATAACTCAAGGACAAATTTTAGGTCTTACAGATGAGATTGTAGAGCAATATATTCAATATTTAGCAGATGATAGATTAAGTTCAGTTGGTTTTGAAAAACTATATAATGTTACTAATCCTATTAAATGGGTAGATGATTTTTCAAAATTTAATGACCAAAAGACTAACTTTTTTGAGAGTACAGTTACTAATTATTCTAAAGGTAGTTTAGTTTTTGATGATGATTTTTAGGTTAATTGATTAGATGGTGGACAGCTAGGGAATAAAACATAATATATAGTAGGTAAACAAGAGAAAAATATTTAAAATAAGCCCCCATAAAAGCCACTATAAAAAGGTATGATTTTTATATCACTTATTTTAAAAAATTAGAAATATTGAGTAATTAAGTGTTTAATTTTCCATAGGTGGACAAGTGAAAAAAGCTTAATATAGCTCATATAAACACTTTTTCTTTTTAGTAGTATCAAAATATATTTTGACTATAAAAATAGCTTATACCTACCTCTCTAATTTGTTGGTAATGGAAAGCTAGAAAAAAATCCCCTTGGTTGTATGAGAGTAAGGCGATGTTACCCCTAC